>DAIMYJ010000225.1:0-1151 GCA_036734545.1 Chitinophagales bacterium | reverse complement strand
AATGTTCCGCTGGTGATGATGTGCTCCAGATACTTTTCTGCTTCGGCGAATTCATTGATGCTGATGTTGCGCAGCCCGTCACTGAATGTGTGGTATACCGCGCCGTGCAGGGTTATGGTCCTGATGATGGTTTTTTCCGAATTGGGTTCCTCAGAAAGAAAGGCCAGGGGCCATTCATTCATAGGTTTACCCTGATTGCTGATGATAGTGTAGAGCAGATCCTCTGCGCTTTTCAGATACATTCTGGCCAATAACCCGAACAAAGGGCGGTATTTGAATTGGCACCGGTGGAAGAGAAATCGGGTCTGAAATGCGATATCGTTTCTGAATGGCCACTGTCTGCCCAGAAAGAGCAGATCTGCTTCGTTCAGATCAGAAAAAGACAATGGGAGGTTCACATCCCAGCGGAGTTTTTTCTCCAGCCGCGGGAACCTCCCATTGGTATTATATCCGAAAGTCACCTTCATACAACATTGTCTCCCGGATCGCACTTGTCTACCAGCTTGAGGTAGGCCATTTCGGTGCTCAGGTTGGCGCGTTCGATGGTGATGGAGTCGATGTGTTTGTATTTATCCACCCTGGCATGCTCGATGGCGATCATAGTGGCCAGATCGCGGAGAACACCTCTGCGCTGTGCAGGTGTGAGGCTTCGCAGGTGCTCAACAAGTGCCTGGATCCACTCTACGATATTGTTGGCGTCTTTGATCTGATGCGGGATACCGAGTGCTTCAATGATTGAAGGCAGGACCTGCCGTAACCAGGCGAGCGCCCGGTCATCCACGACACCGGGTATGATCTTCGCGATCAGATCCGCGGTGGGGTTTTCGATCATCATTTTGAATCGCTGAACGATCTCAACGGCATTTTCGGCATACGCCTCCAGGAAGGGTTTTCCTTTGCGCCACAGCGCGGTAATGAAGGCATATAAAGCCTCAATGAATTTTGACATGATCATATGTTTTTGCGTGAAAAAATGGAACTGTCTGCTTTGGTTGAAGCGCACTTAGGCTTCCATATCTGCCACCAGAATTTGCGGCATCCGGCAACCGGATAGTTGCATGGCGTGAGGTCTGCACAATCAACCTGTTGATTGAAGTTGAGTGCTGCCGTGTCCGTGCAGTAGCATTCGGGCGCCGGGATCTCTTCGGTTA
>DAIMYJ010000224.1:0-1190 GCA_036734545.1 Chitinophagales bacterium | reverse complement strand
TATTACCTTTGTTACATGCGCATTCGACTGTTATCCGGCGTTTTACTGGTTGCCCTTCTCGTGCAACTGTCGGGAACAGGTTTGATCTATGCCCTCCAGCGCAGGGCGCTCTATGCCGCCCAAATGGAGCGCATCACCACCGGCCGTTTCGATCATAAGGAGAAAGTACTGCTTACCGTGCAACCGGAAGATATCCGTTGGGTGAAGCCGCATGAATTTGTGTATCAGGGATATATGTACGACGTGGTCACCATGGCCGAAGTTAATGGCGCTCTGCAGATCGCTGCCCTGAAAGACGACCGTGAGGATAAAGTGTCGCAGGCATTCAGGGAACTCCATGATCAGTCACCCGTAACGCCGCGGTCAACACCGCTCAAAATATTGCAACCGCAGTATACGCTTCCTTCAACCTTCGTATGGCTCCCGACGGACATACCTTGTGCAAGGATGACGGAAGAGGAAACCCATCTTTATTGTTCACCGTATTTGTCCCATTTTACACCGCCGCCTGAAGCTTAACATGATCCGCTGAATATTTATTTGTTCACTGTAAATCATGTTATGAAAAAACTCTTATGCATGGGCATGCTCATGACCTGTGTCGTGGCATTTGCCCAAAAAGATACAACCAGTTATGACCTGGACGCCGTAGTGGTGTCCGGCAACCGATTCCCGGAAAAACGCCGGGATGTGGCACAGAAGATCGATCTCATCAAAGCTTCTGCCATTTCTTTTTCCAATAGTCCTACCGCAGCAGAATTATTGCAGGAGAGCGGTAAAGTATTCGTTCAAAAAAGTCAGCTCGGCGGCGGCAGTCCGGTACTCCGCGGATTTGAAGCCAGTCGGGTACTGCTGGTAGTGGATGGGGTGCGCATGAACAATGCTATCTATCGCGCCGGTCATTTACAAAATGTCATCACGCTCGACCAGGGTATGCTCGACCGCGTGGAGATCGCATTCGGCCCTTCTTCACTCGCCTATGGCAGTGATGCTCTCGGCGGTGTGATGCACTTCCACACGAAAAATCCGGACCTACTGAGTGGGGATGAAGAAAAAGTAAGTGGCAGTGCGTTCATGCGCTATGCCTCTGCGGCAGATGCCCTTTCCGGAAATCTCAACCTGAATCTCGCCGGTACGAAATTCGGATCGCTTACCTCCATTTCCTACAGCGATTTCAATGATCTGCGCGC
>DAIMYJ010000223.1:0-1374 GCA_036734545.1 Chitinophagales bacterium | reverse complement strand
CCAGGCAGGATTCCCGGGTATACAGATACACCTTGCACCCGGCAGCTGCAGCATCCTGGCACCTGTGCGTCCCGAACATTTCCACGGCGGCATGGCGCTGCATGGCTCCGTGTATTTTAAAATGCTCGACGATGCCGCTTATTTCGCCTGTGCCACCCTCAGCCCCGATCACTTTCTGGTGACCGCCTCCTTTGAGTTACGCCTCCTGCAGCCCGTTACGGCAGGTATACTCACCGCCACAGGCACCTGCACCGCACACAACAGCCGCATGCTGAAAGCCGCTGCAGTGCTGCGCGACGAAGCCGGGACCACCTTGGCGGAAGGGTCAGGCACCTTCGTTCCCACCGCTACCAAATGGGATATACTTACCGGCTACCGCAGTTGACCCCTGAACCTTTGGTGTACACCCGCGGTATTGGTATCTTTATCCAATAAACAATTTCAGATGAAACAACTCTTCTCTATTGTGGCATTTTTCGCCCTGACAGCAACTGCCATGCACGCATCCGCTCAGTCGCCGGTCACTGCGACCATCAACGACCAGATGCAGATCACGCTGCCGGCCGATCAGCCGCTGGCCGCTGAATACGTGGTGGATATCACAGGCAAGTTCAAAAGCGAAGCAGGACTGAATCAATTCTGCGAAACCTTCCGCGATATGGGTATCACTTTCCGCGGTGATTTTGCTGCAGGGAAATTATACATCATGCCAACCGGACTTACCGACAGCACCGGTAAGACCTGGGATGTTGCACGCTGGAATGATTACTTCCAGACACGCGCACCCAAGATGCAGATGTATCTGCAGACCGTGAATCAATAACCGAACATTACGCCACACACACGTGATCAAACAACTACTACTCTCCTTCCTGGCGGGCGGTATCGGCATTGCCTCTGCCCAGTATTGTGTTCCGGATTATACATCTGGCACGATAGATGACGACTACATTGACGGCGTTGAACTCAACACCATCAGTAATCTGGACAACGGTCCCGGCGACGGCAGCGGATATACTGATTACACCGCTCTTTCGACGGATCTCACCATAGGTTACACCTATGATATCTATCTGGAGAACACCCTGTATTTCACTGAGTATTACAGGATATATATCGATTACGATCACGACGAGGTATTTTCTACCACAGAGGAGATAACACCGCTGTTCACCATGCCGGCGGGAACAAATACCACTAAAACATTTACCGTCCCCTTCGACGCGCTGCCCGGCCCTACGCGCATGCGTGTGCGATGTGTGTACGGCGCCACTGCATTTGATGCGTGCAACACGCAGACATACGGAGAAGCAGAAGATTATACCGTCAATCTGCTCGCGATCACCGATGACATTTCGGTTTCCGCCATCTATG
>DAIMYJ010000222.1:0-1427 GCA_036734545.1 Chitinophagales bacterium | reverse complement strand
TCAGGCATGCTCAAAACGATCGTACTGCTTATTGTCGCCCTGGTGGTGATACCGCTGGTGGCCTTTTACATGGATGACCCGCTTTCTTCATTACAGCGCACCATGCTGCACACCTCCGCCTGGATGATGCTGGGTGTGGCCGCCTATTGCTTCATCGTGGGCGAGCTCACCGGCAACAACAGTCAGGTAGATAAACTCTGGAGCGTCATTCCCATCGTATACGCCGGGTACTTTGCCTACGCGGCCGACTGGGAACCGCGTGTAACCCTGATGGCTGTGCTGGTGGCCGTATGGGGCATACGGCTTACCTATAATTTCAGCCGTCGTGGCGCTTACAGCTGGCGGTTCTGGGACGGCGAGGAAGACTACCGCTGGCCCATCCTGCGCAAAGACCCTATGTTCAACAGCCGCTTCAAATGGATGCTGTTCAACCTGTTCTTCATCTGCCTGTATCAGAATGCACTGATATTACTTTTCACACTGCCTACCGTGATGGTGGCCGGGAGTGACGTGCCGCTGTCGGCATGGGATTATATCCTCAGCCTGTTGTTCCTCACGGCCGTAGTGATCGAATTCATCGCCGATCAGCAGCAGTGGAATTTTCAAACAGAGAAATACAAGCGCATCGCCGCCGGCGTACCGCTGGAAGGCATGTATAAGGACGGGTTCGTGTCATCCGGATTATGGAAGCGGGTGCGCCACCCGAATTATGCCGCCGAACAATCGGTATGGATCATCTTCTATGCCTTTACGATCGCGGCTACCGGCCGCTGGCTGAACTGGAGTGCGGCAGGATGCATACTCCTGCTCCTGTTATTCCAGGGTAGTTCCGATTTCAGCGAACGCATCTCTGCATCCAAATATCCCGCCTATACCGATTATCAAAAACGCGCGGGACGGTTCTTACCGAAGTGGAAATAATGGCTTGCCAACATACCAGAGATGCAGTTATCAGACGTCTTGACTGAATAAAAATGTGCGTTCACCGTACATCATATTCAACAAGGGCATCGGGCATATCAGGCCATCGGGCAGTGCAACACACCGCACATTGTCAAATGTCACCAACAGCAGATCGTGATTCGGTGCGATCACCAGACGGCGAGTGCCGGGTGACGGATGCAGGGTAACGATGTTATCGGGAAAAAGATCATTCATGACCATCACGCGGTCTGCCGCATCGGCAGAAAAACGGATCACGCCATTACTGTCCGCCTGCCCCTCCGTGGTCGTATCTCCCTGCACTAAAAAAGCGCGCATATATTGTGCAAAGAACGGATCGGGTTGCTGAAGGGCGATGCTAAAACCGCCTTCTGCATCCGCCTGCTGTTCCACAATGGTAAATCCGGGCTTATCACCATATTCGGACCGCAAAAAGCTGATCTCGCTCGATGAAGCTGGTTCAAATCTAGCTTTGACCAGAACCG
>DAIMYJ010000221.1:0-1452 GCA_036734545.1 Chitinophagales bacterium | reverse complement strand
CCTGCTCGGATCGTTCTTCTTTTTGTGGTTCTTGCTTCTTCTTGGCCATCTTACTTCAGAGAGGGTAAAAATAGATGAGGCACATGAGCAGGTGGCATCAAGTTTTCCACCACGGGATGGCACCTTGACCTTAAATGTACTTTTTCGTAATTTCACTTTTCTATTCCCATGAAACGGATTCACGCTTACTCACTATCTGCTGCCGCCTGTTTGGCAGGCACCGGCGCCGCACAGGGCCAGATCCTTTACACTGATATCGACCCCGACGTGGTTTGCGAACTCGACAGGGTGTTTTTTGACCTCGATCAGGATGGCATCGATGATGTTTGGGTGGACCGGTTCTACAGTGGCTTCTTCGGTGTTCAGTATTCTTCTATCGCTGCCGGAAATGCCAACCCCTATGCAGCCATCGCTTCGATGGGCGCTGGGTTCCCGGGCGACCCGATCAGGCCATTCCTTCCCGGCGAAGCCATAGGCAGCTCGGCCTCCTGGGTGAACCCGCACCAGTTATTTGGCGGTCTAATTGCCGGGTTGAGTTTCATAGGTTATTACTCCTGTGAGGACCCGACCATGATTCTTGGCAACAACGGAGAGTTCTATGACGCGACCAATGTCCATATAGGCGTACGGCTGACCAAACCGGAAGGCAATTTATACGGGTGGATACGACTTTCGGTGGAATATCAGGATCCCTGTCCGCTCCCCTACCACGATGCATTCGTCGTTACTGCTTATGACATGGCCGTTCAACTTACCACGGATGCACCGATCGCTGCTGGTGATATGGGTGGCTGCACTGCGCCTGGCGGATTGGCGAGCATTCCTGCCGTCACGGAAGCAAAATGTATGTGGGACCCGGTAGCAGGAGCCGAATTGTATAAACTTCAATACCGGGCGGCCGGAGCCAGTGACTGGCAAACCAAAACCGTTTACAGCCCCAAAACAGCGCGTATCATCAAGGGTCTGACCTGCGGAACAGGCTATGAGTGGCGCATAGCCGCCGTGTGCGATGGTGTCCCGTCCGACTTTTCAGAGCCCCTGACATTCACCACCGGCGTTCGCAGAACCGACAATCCCGCGCACTCCGATCCTTTGGAAGTGTTCCCTAACCCCGCTACGGATCTGGTCAACATTCAGGTGCCTGAGGCAGGGTCGCTGGTGCATTGCCGTATCCTGAACCTTTCCGGAACAGCAGTTATAAGCACCTATTCGGCTGACAATGAGATAATTACAATAGATGTTGCAGCACTTCCTGCCGGCATGTATCTCATTGAGGTGGTTACCACCCGGCAAACCTATCTGCAAAGTTTGGTTTGTCAGTAAGCCTACCCAACCTTCGGTATCCGGATTTCGTGTATGGTGACAACAGGAGATCGAGCTCCTCCTGTACATGCAAATAACATGGCAGATCGATTCCTTTGTGCTGACAAATTACCAGCCGCCCTATCGGTA
>DAIMYJ010000220.1:0-1559 GCA_036734545.1 Chitinophagales bacterium | reverse complement strand
GCGCGCTGTTCATGGGCACGAGCCTGCTGCTGGCGTATCGCCAGTTGCGGCATCAACCCTGACGATCCTTATTCAAAATATTGATGATAACGGTCAAGATGCTCTTTCAGCTTGACCAACTGCGTTTCACACACCTCAAGGCCGCTGACCTGTAAAGGCACGATCAGCTCCTGCATGGGGTTCAGATAGGCGTGCACCATCTCATGGTTTTCGCCCATCTCGGCACAATAATTCACGATGTAGATAAAGTCCTCCATCAGCGCGTTGCCCAAACGATGGTATGATTCCAGGTCGGGTTGCGGTGGCAGAGCGTTTACCTGCGCGATCATTTTATCGATGCCCTCGGTGGTTTCCGGATTGGTCTTCCATTTGCGGCCATTATCCAGATACAGGGCGGATCCGCGGCAAACAATATACTTGTTCTCCGGCGCCTGTATCTGCAACTCCGTGTTCTGCTCGCAGGCCTGCAGGAGCGGAAGACACAACAGTGCAAAAAGGGCATACCGGCCGATCATACCCTAAAGATAGATGGCCCATTGCCTGGTATGCAAAGTGGAGTATCGCCTTTTGCACTAAATTTACACTCAGGAACTGCAAAACAATCTGATTCTCACGCTGTTATACGATCATGGACAACAACCACCTCCTTTGGATAGGATTCAATGTATTTGTGATCCTGATGCTCGCGCTTGACCTTGGTGTTTTTCATCGAAGAGCACACACCGTGGGTATGCGGGAGGCACTTACATGGACCGCTGTTTGGATCGCACTGGCTTTCGTCTTCAACGCGCTCATCTATACCGGAGTGGTTGGCGGTTACGAAACAGAAGCGCTGCAACGTCAAAAAGGATTGGAGTTCCTCACCGGTTATCTCATCGAGAAATCGCTGAGTGTCGATAACATCTTCGTGATACTGCTCATCTTCACGTATTTCCATGTGCCCTCCCAATATCAGCATAAGGTATTGTTCTGGGGTATTTTAGGCGCACTGGTCATGCGTGCCATTTTCATCTTTGCAGGTGTAGCACTGATCGCAAAATTTCATTGGATCATTTATGTGTTCGGCGTCTTCCTGATCTATACCGGAATTTCCATGGTGCGCAACAAGGATAAAAAACTCGATCCGGAAAAAAGCTGGATCATCCGCGCGTTCCGCAAGGTGTATCCGGTGCATAATGCATACGCAGGCAGCAAATTTTTTATCAAGCTGGATGGTAAACGCCACGCTACGCTGTTGTTCATCGTTTTGCTCTTCATCGAATTTACCGACCTCATTTTTGCGGTCGACAGTATTCCGGCGATCCTCGCCATCACACCCGATCCGTTTATCGTATATACTTCCAACGTATTTGCTATCCTGGGTTTGCGCAGTCTGTACTTTGCGCTCGCAGGGATCATGTATCGCTTCCGCTACCTGGTATACGGTCTCGCTGCGGTGTTGATGTTCGTTGGTTTGAAGATGCTCCTCACCGATGTGTATAAAATGCCGGTGCAATGGTCGCTCATAGTCATCGCAACCTGTCTTACGATAAGTATCGTTTATTCGATATATAAGACCC
>DAIMYJ010000219.1:0-1631 GCA_036734545.1 Chitinophagales bacterium | reverse complement strand
GCATTACAAACAGTTGCAGACCTACTTGCGATTAACAGATAAGCGGCTGGGTCTTTTGATCAACTTTAATGAAGTACTTATCAAACACGGAATTCACCGGGTCGTAAATAACCTCTGACCAAATCTTTGCGTCTTTGCGCCTCTGCGTGCAAAAAACCGAGTAAAATCCTTTTAAAACACTACCAAAGGCGCGCTGTTGGTTTTTGTGCCGTCAGATACGATCACTCTGTATACACCCGGAACTGCGAGCTGTATTTCCGAGCTCAGCAGATCATCGGTTGTAAGTAATTCAGTTTCGAGGATAACTTCTCCACTTATATGCACTACCTGTATCGAATATATAATGCCGGCGATCGCAGGTTGTGTCAGGTGCACCGTTCCAAATGAAGGATTCGGATATACCCGCAGGCTGGGACCTGCATCCCTTGTTACAGCGATCACAGAAGTATATGAACGTTCGCCACCCATTTCCACCATGACCAATCTATAATAGGCCATACCTGTTGGTGGTAATTCATCGTAAAAAGTATAATCCATGCTCTGGCTTGTGGTACCGGCGCCGGCTATGCTTCCGATCTCAGTAAACACTGTTCCATTCAGTGACCGTTCAATAATAAATGCGGCATTGGATATCTGAGACGCTGCTGTCCATTCCAGAATGTTTACCACACCTTCAGGATACCCGGTGAAACTCGTCAGGGTGACATCCAATGTAAACGGTGTGCAGGAGATGGTCGGCGGACCGCTGAATACCACATGGAATCCCTTTCCCAAGCCGCTGTGATCATCGATCATAAGCAGGTAGGTTTGTCCTACATCCACATCAATGAATTTTACCCAGCCGTCGCCATTGGAGTCCTCACTAAGGTCCGTACTGCCTAGGTTGATGCCTGTAGGGCCGGTGGCATCAGCGTATGAACACCGCATCGGAGGGCCGGATGGCGGGCATGCGGGGGCTGTGCCCCAAATGGCAAAATCATAATTGTCATTGGTGCCGATAGGTGTGATGGAAATACTGAGTTCGCCCGGATGCCCGATCGTGAAAACATACCATGAACTAGCATGCTCCCCATCTTCGAGGCACCCCCTATTGACGGTATTCAGGTCGTTATAAGCGCCGGCTCCACTGCTCAGTGAATAAAAATCTGCATTCGTACAAAGTAGTTGTGCAGAAAAGCAGTCAGTGTTTTGCTCTAAAGCAGGGCTGTTATCCCACACACATATTCCAAAAGTGCCCGTGCCGCCTCCTTTGCGAAAAAAGCGGATATAAACGGTATCTCCGGGAATAAATCCTTTCAGGTCCAGCCGTGGCATAAGATCGGTGCCATAGTTGTCGTTACAATAGGCATAAGACAAGCTATCACATGTTCCTGTGTATACACCTAATACAGCGTCATTAATGGTGCCTGCGAATGTCTCAATCGTGAGCATACCGGATGGCGGTATAATGGCGCTGAACCAAACGTCCTTGCCGCTGCTCGCGCAGGGCGTGGCAGGCACGCCCCAGGTATTGGTGGCACCATAATTCGCCATATCCATGACTGTGCAACTGGTATTTACGGTCAAGGGTATTGCTCCGCAGGGATCATCATTCAAGGGCTGTGCTGAAAGCGAAAATGTCATGATGCCCG
>DAIMYJ010000218.1:0-1632 GCA_036734545.1 Chitinophagales bacterium | reverse complement strand
GCATTACAAACAGTTGCAGACCTACTTGCGATTAACAGATAAGCGGCTGGGTCTTCTGATCAACTTTAATGAAGTGCTTATTAAACACGGAATTCACCGGGTAGTGAATAATCTCTGAATTTACCTCTGCGTCTCTGCGCCTCTGCGTGCAAACCAAACGACGTTAGCGTTTCTAGAATACCACCACCTGTGCACTGTTGTGTGTGATGCCGTCAGTGATGAGTATTTGGTAGATGCCGGGTGTCAGGATCTGCAGTTCGGTTTGCAGGAGTTCTGTTTGCGCCAGATGTGTTTGTTCCAGTATGACATCACCACTCAGATGCACTACCTGTATGGTGTACAGATGATCCGCTGTGGCCTGTTGTGACACCTTGATAATGCCGAATGCAGGGTTCGGGTAGATGCGAATGACAGATCCTGTCTCACGGGTAACAACGATAACGGAGGTGTATGAACGCTCTCCATCAGCAGCCACCATGGCCAGGCGATAATACGCTGTGCCTGCGGGCGGTAATTCATCCGTATAGATATAATCTATACTTTGACTGGTGCTGCCTGCACCTTCCACACGGCCTATCTCCAGGAATTCCAGTCCATCCACTGAACGCTCAATCAAAAATGCAGTATTCGCCATCTGTGATGCCGCTGTCCATTCGAGGATGTTTACCGATCCGCTGACGTATCCGGTGAATGCGGTGAGTGTAACCGGCAATGAGAATGGTGTACACGATATCGTGGGTGGACCGAAAAACTCCATGTGGAAACCTTTGCCTGTTCCACTTCGGTCATCTATCATCAGTACAAAAGTTTGTCCAACATCCACATCCAGAAATTTCACCCATCCGTCACCTTCAGTATCCTCACTGAGATCAGTGCTGCCTAATTGTATTCCGGTGGCTCCGGTGCTGTTGGCATAGGAGCATCGAATGGGATCGCCGGAAGGCGGACAAACCGGCGATGTACCCCAGATAGCGAAATCGTAATTGTCATTTATGCCGATGGGTGTGATCGTAAAGCTCAGTTCGCCGGGGTGACCAATGGTGAATACGTACCATGAACTTGCATTCTCACCGGTTTCCAGACAACCATTGTTCGCAGCATTAAGGTCGTTATATGAACCCGGACCACCGCTCAGCGCATAGAAGTCGGCATTGGTGCAGAGCAATTGTGCGGAAAAGCAATCATTGTTTTTCTCCAATGGTGGACTGTTATTCCAAACACAAATACCAAATGTTCCCGGGCCACCGCCTTTACTTTGGAACCGGATGTAGATCGTATCCCCGGGAATAAAGCCTTTAAGGTCCAGTCGGGGCATAGGGTCCAACCCGTAGTTGTCATTGCAGTAAGTAAAGGAGAGATCATCACATGTTCCGGTGTACACAGCGATCACGGCATCCGTTACCGACCCTGCGAAGGTTTCGATCGTAAGCATGCCCGATGCAGGGATCACAGCACTGAACCACACATCTTTGGAGCTGCTGGCGCAGGGCGTCGATGGCACTCCCCAAGTATTGGTGGCTTCAAAATTGTCCATATTATTGACAACGCATTCTGTGCCTACCGTTAATGGCAGAGCACCGCAGGGATCATCATTCAAGGGCTGTGCTGAAAGCGAAAATGTCATGATGCCCG
>DAIMYJ010000217.1:0-1646 GCA_036734545.1 Chitinophagales bacterium | reverse complement strand
ACTGAAAGAAAAAGTAAAGCGGGAGCAGGCGCAGGAGCAACACATCACGTATCAAGTATACATGTATTGTGGCATACACGGCTGCTACCAACAGGGCAGCGCCCTTTCCCGCGATCCGGTGGCGCGTATTAGGGATACGCCGCCGCACGCGACAGCCCGTGTCCCGAGTACTCGGGATGGCTCCACCTTTTCATCAAGGAAAAGGTGGAAAATACCTTTCGAAGGAAAATGCTGTGTAATGATATCCGCTGATGCAAAACAGGAAAGGTTAGTTGCCAAATATGCATAAAGACGCACTTTCCGGATCTATGATTTGGAGGGGATAGTGTGACAAAATCAATAAAAGAGAAAGGAAGACCACGGTAAGGGATGCGGGATGGGAGCGGGTTATTTGATGGGCTATTTGATGGGCTTTTATGATCAGGCAAACAATGGTTGACATTAAACTGTTAATTTTAGGGTTGATTATGCAAAAAGGCAAACATTTAATGATCTTTTGCTGCCTGCTTTTCGCAGGAGCCATTTCCCTTCGTGCGCAGTTTACGATCGATGATAGCATTTACGCCGGCGGACAGTATCGGTATTACAAAGCGTATATACCGGCTGCCTATGACGGCACGGAGGCTGTGCCGCTGTTATTTAATCTGCACGGATACAGTTCGGATAATTTCGGACAGGCATTGTATGCGAATTTCAATCCCATCGCCGACACGGCAGGATTCATCACCGTGCTGCCCAACGGCACCTTTGACCTTTTCGGATTTCGTTTCTGGAACTGTTTCGTCGCACCGGGAACGGGAGTCGATGATGTGGCCTTTTTGAGCGCACTGATCGATACGATCGCGGCAGCATATACCATTGATATGAACCGCATCTACTCCACCGGCATGAGTAATGGTGGATTCATGAGCTATGCCCTGGCCTGTGAACTCAGCGAACGGATCGCTGCCGTGGCCAGCGTTACCGGCACCATAGATAAAAACAGACTTTCCTATTGCGCACCGGTGCATCAGGTGCCGGTGATGCACATTCACGGCACCGAAGATGATGTGGTACCCTATGGCGAGAACCCCTCCTTCTTCAGCGTCGATTCCGTGATCGGCTACTGGAAAGCTTTCAATCACACCGACACCGAAGCCGATTTCACCGCCATGCCGGATATCGTGACCACCGACAACTGCACCGCCGAACATTATGTATATGACAACGGCTGGGCCGGCAGCAGGGTGGAACATTATAAGATCATCGGTGGCGAACACACCTGGCCCGGAACGGCGATCACCTTTCTGGGTATCACCAATCAGGATATCAATGCCTGCAAAGAAATATGGCGATTTCTCAGTCAATACCGTCTAGACCAGTTGACACCGGTATCTGATATTACCACATCTGCATCTATCCATCTCTACCCGAACCCCGCTGCCACGCAACTGCTGATTCAAACACCGTTATCGAACGCCCATATTACCATCACCGACCTCTCGGGACGCGTGATGTATAATGATGTTACCGCCGGTAACACTATTGAAATATCCGTTGATACATGGCCGGCAGGTATGTATTTTGTACGCGTGGAAGGTGAAGGACTGCGAGAAACGAAAATGGTGGTGGTGAGGGGGTGAGTGGTGAGTGGTGAGTGGTGAGTG
>DAIMYJ010000216.1:0-1657 GCA_036734545.1 Chitinophagales bacterium | reverse complement strand
TGTTTGCGCGCAGTAATGGAGAACGCATCAATCCGGCCACCGGCCTGCCATACTACGATCTGGTGTATGCCGAACCGCGTGTGGATGGCAGCTGGAATATCAATCCGCTGAATCATGTGAACTCCGCTTTCCATGAGGCCGCACCCTTCTACGACAACCATTCAAAGCTGCTCTTCTTTACTCGCAGTAATCACTTTCATAACAGGACAGTGGTGTCCGGTGATGGACAGGTAAAACTGGAATTGTTCCATTCAGCGCTTATTGATGGCAAGTTCTCTAGGCCCCGTCCGCTGAATATCAATAACCCGGCTTACTCCATCGGTCACCCGACCGTTACACCCGATGGCAATATTCTGATATTTGCCAGCGACAAGCCGGGTGGCAAAGGCGGCACGGACCTCTATTACAGCGTTAAGCAGGGCGGTACATGGTCAGAGCCGAAAAATCTCGGCGATGTGATCAATACACCGGGTGATGAAATGTACCCGTACGTTTCCAACGACGGCACGCTGTATTTTTCCAGCAACTACCATGAAGGATTTGGCGGATACGATGTGTTCCGCTCTACACGCGAGAACGAACATTGGTCTAAGCCGGTCAATCTGGGCATACCTGTGAATTCACCGCAGGATGATTTTGGATTTGCCATGCGCAACGGATTCGGCTATTTCACCAGCAACCGTCCGGGCGGACAAGGCGGTGACGATATTTACCAGGTTACACAACTCGCACCGATCTCTACATTATATGTGTATGATACCGATCAGAAACCGGTATACCGCGCACGTGTAACCTTTGTGGAAAGCCCGAACATGCAGGTGATCGCTGAAACGGATGTGAACGGACTGGGTGATGTAAGCACACTGTCCGGTGCTTCGCCTTCTATTCGTATCAGCAAAGAAGGTTATCTGGACAAGGTCATCAATGACATCGGTTCCCTGCGCTCCAGCAATGGCATTTTGCCCGTTGAATTGCAGCCGCTGTTAGGCACCAATGAGTGACAGGTGCTGTGCTCAGGGCTGCTGCTTTTATTAATGCATTCAAATTTTTGTATCCATGTCGGCTTCCGGTGATAAAACTATTTTGGTAACGAATGATGATGGCGTACATGCGCCCGGTATCCGCGCGTTGGTGGAGGCTGTTCGACACCTCGGCAGGGTAGTGGTGGTGGCACCGGATAAACCGCAGAGCGGCATGGGGCATGCGATCACGCTGAATGAACCACTGCGGTTAAAACCTGTGCAGGTGTTCGAAGGCATTGAAGCATATGCGTGTTCAGGCACGCCCGTCGATTGTGTAAAGCTGGCCAAGGATAAGATCTTTCACCGCAAACCTGACCTGTGTGTGTCCGGTATCAACCACGGTAGCAACTCATCCATCAATATCATTTATTCCGGCACGATGTCGGCAGCTATGGAAGCCGGTATCGAAGGGATCCCGGCAGTCGGTTTTTCTTTGCTTAATTATGCCATGGATGCCGATTTCACAGGTGCTGCACACTATGCGGCACAGATCGCTGAACAGGTGATGCAATACGGCCTGCCACCCGCTACACTGCTGAACGTAAATATTCCCTACCTCCCCAAGGAACAGATCAACGGCATCCGCATATGCCGTCAGGCACAGGCGAAATGGGAGGAAGAGTATGATGAACGCA
>DAIMYJ010000215.1:0-1657 GCA_036734545.1 Chitinophagales bacterium | reverse complement strand
TGCGTTCATCATACTCTTCCTCCCATTTCGCCTGTGCCTGACGGCATATGCGGATACCGTTGATCTGTTCCTTGGGGAGGTAGGGAATATTTACGTTCAATAGAGTAGCAGGTGGCAGGCCGTTCTTCATCACCTGTTCAGCGATCTGAGCCGCATAGTGTGCTGCACCCGTGAAATCGGCATCCATGGCATAATTAAGCAAAGAAAAACCGACTGCCGGTATCCCTTCGATACCGGCTTCCATAGCTGCCGACATCGTACCGGAATAAATGATATTGATGGACGAGTTGCTACCGTGGTTGATACCGGACACACACAGGTCAGGTTTGCGGTGAAAGATCTTATCCTTGGCCAGCTTTACACAATCGACGGGCGTGCCTGAACACGCATATGCTTCAATGCCTTCGAACACCTGCACAGGTTTTAACCGCAGTGGTTCATTCAGCGTGATCGCATGCCCCATGCCGCTCTGCGGTTTATCCGGTGCCACCACCACTACCCTGCCGAGGTGTCGAACAGCCTCCACCAACGCGCGGATACCGGGCGCATGTACGCCATCATCATTCGTTACCAAAATAGTTTTATCACCGGAAGCCGACATGGATACAAAAATTTGAATGCATTAATAAAAGCAGCAGCCCTGAGCACAGCACCTGTCACTCATTGGTGCCTAACAGCGGCTGCAATTCAACGGGCAAAATGCCATTGCTGGAGCGCAGGGAACCGATGTCATTGATGACCTTGTCCAGATAACCTTCTTTGCTGATACGAATAGAAGGCGAAGCACCGGACAGTGTGCTTACATCACCCAGTCCGTTCACATCCGTTTCAGCGATCACCTGCATGTTCGGGCTTTCCACAAAGGTTACACGTGCGCGGTATACCGGTTTCTGATCGGTATCATACACATATAATGTAGAGATCGGTGCGAGTTGTGTAACCTGGTAAATATCGTCACCGCCTTGTCCGCCCGGACGGTTGCTGGTGAAATAGCCGAATCCGTTGCGCATGGCAAATCCAAAATCATCCTGCGGTGAATTCACAGGTATGCCCAGATTGACCGGCTTAGACCAATGTTCGTTCTCGCGTGTAGAGCGGAACACATCGTATCCGCCAAATCCTTCATGGTAGTTGCTGGAAAAATACAGCGTGCCGTCGTTGGAAACGTACGGGTACATTTCATCACCCGGTGTATTGATCACATCGCCGAGATTTTTCGGCTCTGACCATGTACCGCCCTGCTTAACGCTGTAATAGAGGTCCGTGCCGCCTTTGCCACCCGGCTTGTCGCTGGCAAATATCAGAATATTGCCATCGGGTGTAACGGTCGGGTGACCGATGGAGTACGCCGGGTTATTGATATTCAGCGGACGCGGCCTGGAAAACTTGCCATCGATAAGCGCTGAATGGAACAATTCCAGTTTTACCTGTCCATCAACGGACACCACGGTCCTGTTATGAAAGTGATTGCTGCGTGTAAAGAAGAGCACCTTTGAATAATTGTCGTAGAAGGGTGCGGCCTCATGGAAGGCGGAGTTCACGTGATGCAGCGGGTTGATGTTCCAGCTGCCATCCACACGAGGTTCGGCATACACCAGATCATAGTATGGCAGGCCGGTGGCCGGATTGATGCGTTCTCCATTACTGCGCGCAAACA
>DAIMYJ010000214.1:0-1693 GCA_036734545.1 Chitinophagales bacterium | reverse complement strand
TTCTCCACATACGCCCTCCCCTCCAGCCATGCTTTCGCATCGTTGAAGGTGATGGTGCCTTTTGTAGTGAGGGTGGAATCGCAAAGCTGGAGATCTACGCGGTTGCCGTCGAATACGCTCAGGCTCATTTCGAGTTGGAGCGTTACGAACCCGTCGATGATATACGGATCCTTTTCTATGCCGGCACGGGTAGCAAAGCGCGCTACAAAAGAAGTATCATTCACCAGTTGCACCACAGCACCCTGGTCGATGAAATAGCGGTATTCCTGCAGAAAATGCCCCACTTTCTCCGCCGTGGCCTTGTCGACCGGCGACACATAATACACCCGGTCATTGCCGAAGGCCACATAGCGTTCGCTGTCGGAACAGGCCGTCAGGAGGAGGCCGCAGAGCAGGAGGAGAGAGCTGATACCGCGCATGGTGTAAAGGTAAGGAACACAATCGTTGGTTAATGCCTATTTTTGGCAGATAAGCATAAACGCCGCCGGTTGAAACATATTGTCAAATCAGCCTTTTTCATCACCCTGGGCGGGGCCCTTCCCCTCCTGGCCAGCGTGATCCTGCTGATCCCGTATACCGAGAACCTCAACACCTCCGACTACGGTGCTCTGGCGATCTATATATCCTTTTCCCTTCTCGTACAGATACTGATGAATTATGGTGTCGATTCGTATGTGTCGGTGCACTACTACGACCATAAGGACGATCCGACTGCCCTGCGCCGATTCCTGGCAGAGATCACGGGTGGACTGCTTGTGTATGGTATCGCACTGATCGCGATATTATCCCTGATCGGGTGGCTGAGTTTTCCGGTCATCTTCCGCGATGGCAATATCGGATTCTGGCCGTACGGGTTCATGAGTATCATCACCGGTTTTTTCAATGCCTGGTTCAGGATGTATGTGAATCTGCAGGTGTTTGCCGACAGAGCCCGCAAATATTTTTGGTTCGGGCTGTTCAACCTCGTGGTCACGGTGGGGATATCGGCATGGCTGGTGTATGAAAATCCGTTCACGCTTATCGGTCCCATGTGGGGCCGACTGTTATCCGGGGTGCTGATCTTTATCCTCACCTTCGGCTACGGCCTCCGCGAGTTCGGCCTGCGGCTGAATGCGGCCATCCTGAAGCCGGTGCGGAGTTATAGCACGCCTATCGTGTTGTTCAGTCTCCTCACCTGGGTGCTGGGCTACATCAACAACTACATCCTCAACGCCATGGCCACGCCGGCGGATGTGGGGGTGTATGATTTTGCCTTAAAATGTACTCTGGTGATCGAGTATGCCGGATTGGGATTGCTGGGCACTATCAATCCGCGCATTTATCAGCTCTGGAAGAAGAATGGCAACCTCACCAGCACACCGGAGGAGAACCGCTATTACCACGCCTACAGCGCAGTGAATATCCTGATCATCGCAGTTAACATTGCCATTCTGCCTTATATCATTCGTCTGGTGGTGAGCAACGAAGGCTACTACGACAGCATTGCCCTGTTGCCGGTATTATGCGTCAGCTTTGCCTTCAAGGGGCTGTATGGCATGCTGGTGAATCCGGTATTCTACTTTAAGAAGACGGCGATATTGCCGCGGGTAATGGTATATTCCGCCATCATACAGGTTGTTTCCGGCATCCTGCTGACGAAGTACTTCGGTGTTTGGGGGGCGGTATGGAGTTTCTTTTTGGTGAGGCCGATACA
>DAIMYJ010000213.1:0-1851 GCA_036734545.1 Chitinophagales bacterium | reverse complement strand
ACTTTTGACTGTTGTTTTTTGATGATCAAAGACTGTTTTTAGCATTCGATAGCTAAGTTAATTAATTTGGTTTTTATTTAAGGATTTATTCTTCATTTTGAAGGTCTCGCTTTTTGCGCAATGATTCTCCTTTCATGCTGATGCGGTGGGCGTCATGAACGATTCGGTCAAGGATGGCGTCTGCGATGGTTTGTTCGCCAATGATGTCATGCCATTGGTTAACAGGCACCTGTGAGGTGATGATCACTGAGGATTTACCATGGCGGTCTTCAATGATCTCCATTAATGCAGAGCGGCTTTGCGCGTCTAAGGGATGTATGCCAAAGTCGTCGATGAGTAGCAGATGCTGTTTCTCTATTTTGCTCAGTTCTTTCAGATAGGACCCGTCGGCTTTGGCGATCTTCAACCGAGCAAAGAGTTTTGTGCTATGCTGATACAACACCCTATAGCCTAGAGAACAAGCCTGGTGGCCTATTGCCGAAGCCAAAAAGCTTTTACCAATGCCGGTGCTGCCCGTAATGATGATGTTTTCGGCGCGTTTAATGAAGCTGCAATCGGCTAAACGAAGTATTTGATTTTTATCCACCCGATTATCATCAAAACCTATTTGTTCGATGCTTGCCTTATAGCGGAACCGGGCTTCTTTTACTGTCCGGTCAAGTTTACGGTTATACCGCTCATCCCATTCTGAGTCAATCAGATGTGTGATCATTTCATCGGGCGTGAACGTTTCGTTTTTACCTGATTCCATCGTGTGGGTAAATGCACGTGCCATTCCCAACAGGCGCATCTGTTTCATTCTTGCTACTGTTTCTGTCATTGTGTTTAGTTTTATTTGAGTAAAAAATAAGATTGATTCTTTTATTGATAGTAATTGCCGCCACGGATGTTTTCATGACTGGGCATGTGCTCGGTAGACTTTTCATCCTCATATGCATCCATGTTCTTTTTCAGGATGTCATCTATCAAACGGTAGTTGTAATATCCGATATCCAGACCACGCTTGCAGGCATTGATCAGTCGCTGATGGCCAACTCGTTTGGCAAAGGACAGTATTCCCTGGCAGGATTTATAGGCCTGCTCGGGGTGCTGTTTTTTTGCCAGCACATGTCCGATATATTCCTCCACCACCGGATCGATAGCACGCGCTTTTTCCAGAAAGAACCCCGGGCTCCATTCGTGTACAAATTGATGTGTGGCAGGCATGTGGGCCGGCTCAGTGGTGTAGTTGTGCGGGGAGCGCACACGTTGATGGGTGGCTACCAGCTCATAATTTAAATACAGCTCAACCACACTGCGCGTGTATTGCATCGACAGCTTTTTACCGATCAGGTCATACGGCACACTGTAATAGTGATGATCTTCCGTGAGCAACACATGATAGTTTTTCATCACCGTTACCTGCTTTATTTTTCTGATCTCATAAATGGTATCCGGAAGCGGATGCAATGCACTTTGCTCCATAGCCAACAGATCCCTGCGTGAGCAGTTTTTATCGGTGAGCAGTTGCGCATTGAGCATGGCCAGTTGTTTGCGGATGGCCTGATTTAATTGCGAGAGCGAGAGCAGTTCCCCTTGCGGCATGACCGTGTAAATATTTTGATACACGATCTTCACCATGTTTTCTACATGGGCCTTGTCCTGTGGCTTTCTTGCCCTTGCAGGTAAAATCGTACATCCATAATGCGCGGCAAAGGATCTAAAATTTTCATTTAAGATCGGTTCGTATTTATGGGCTTTAAACACTGCTGACTTCAGGTTATCCGGTACCAATGCCAGCGGAACACCTCCGCAATACTGCATAGCATGTTCGCATCCGGCAATAAATTCAGGGACGGTTTGGTTTTGCAT
>DAIMYJ010000212.1:0-1861 GCA_036734545.1 Chitinophagales bacterium | reverse complement strand
TCTGTTTGCATTGACTAATGTCATTCCGCCTGCTTACCTGAAGTGCCCTGCTTTGCTAAATTTGCATGGTGGATCATACGCTATACATGCGTCGCTGCATCGAACTTGCCGCCCGCGGAGCAGGTTATGTTGCCCCCAATCCCATGGTGGGCAGTGTGATCGTGCACGAGGGCCGCATCATCGGCGAAGGCTGGCACCGTCAGTATGGCGGTCCGCATGCCGAAGTGGAGGCCTTTCACTCGGTGCGTGCGGAAGATCGTCACCTCCTGCCCGCCTCGGTCTGGTATGTGAGCCTCGAGCCCTGTAACCATCATGGTAAAACTCCGCCCTGCACTGACCTCATCCTGACGTCGGGCATCCGGCGCGTGGTGGTGGGGGCGCAGGATCCCAATCCGCTGGTGGCCGGTTCCGGCATTGCCCGGATGCGTGAGCAGGGGATAGAGGTGATCACCGACGTGTTGACCGCCGAGTGCCGCACCCTCAACAGGGCGTTCTTTTACTATTACGAGCGCCACAGGCCATTCATCACCCTGAAGTGGGCAGAGAGTGCCGACGGCTTCATCGCGTTGCCCGGGGGCGTCCCTGTGCATTTGAGCAACCCCGCCGCCGACATCCTCGTGCATCGCCTCCGCGCCGAGCACATGGCCATCCTCATCGGTGCCCGCACCGCACTGAACGACAACCCGCGCCTCACCACCCGCCTCTGGAACGGTCCCAACCCGCTGCGCCTGGTCATCGACACCTACGGCGAACTGCGGAGCGACCTGCACCTGTTCGACGGCTCGGCGGAAACGGCCGTATTCACTGTGAACACGCTCCTGCAGGTGCCCAACGCGCACATCATCCCGCTCTCGTCCGAACAGGAGGTGTTGCCGCAGATCATGGAGTATTTATGGGGGAGGAAAATACATTCCTTGCTGGTGGAAGGCGGTACTGCCACGCTCAGGACCTTCCTGGACAGCGGCCTATACGATGCCGTACTGCGTATCCTTTCCGCGCAGGTGTTGCAGCAGGGCATTCCTGCTCCTAACGCAGCGCATCTGCCCTTCTCCCTAAACCTGCTCGGAGATAATCGTATCTTGCAGGCAGAAAATCCTGATCACCGGGTCGCAGTATGATCTACCTGCTCCTCAGTATAATTACCTCTACGCTCATCTTTGTTGCGTTCAAGCTTATTGCGCGCAACCATATCCCCGTATTGCCGGCCATCGTGGTGAATTATACCGTGTGTGTGATCGAAGGCACGCTGGCGGAAGGGGGATTGCCGCCGCTCATGGATATCATGACGCGGCCATGGTTTTTGAATACGCTGGTGATGGGCGGACTGTTCATCAGCGTGTTCTATCTGACGGCGCTGACGGTGAAGTACAGCGGACTGGCGGTAGCTTCCATTGCGAATAAATTGTCGCTGATCATTCCGGTGTCAGCGGCGTACTTTCTGTATGACGACAGTTTTACCACGGTGAAAGTGCTGGGCATAGTGGTGGCGATGTTGTCGGTGGTGCTGGCAGCCTATAAGCCCGATACCGAAGGGCACAAGCACAACTTCAATTATTATTTCTTTCCGCTGCTGGTGCTTATCGGCAGCGGTATCATTGATACGTTCACGAAATGGAACCAGGAGCAATATCTGGGTGCGGATGAGTTCAACCTCTTTCTGATCATGGTATTCGGCACGGCGGCAGCCATCGGGTGGCTGATCGTTTTCACCCGCTTCTTTTATCTGAAGGAAACGGTGACCATGCGCGCGGTGGGTCATGGTTTGCTGCTGGGCATCCCGAATTACGGCACCATGTATTTTCTGATCGCGGCCCTGGTCCAAGTAACCACTGCTGGGATAGCCGGAAACTATATTATTGTC
>DAIMYJ010000211.1:0-1883 GCA_036734545.1 Chitinophagales bacterium | reverse complement strand
ATCATCGCAAAAGCCAAGCGGCCGGTGGATATCGACTGCTCCCGCGCACTGATCTTCGTGATCGGTAATCTGGATGAAGCCTACCGCGGATGCAACTATGTGCGCAGGGATATGCATGCCGATGCCTTTCATGCCTTATCCAAAAACGTTGATGTTGAACAGATCAAATTCGCTCTGCGCCATCGCTTCAGGGCCGAGCAGATAGCCCGCTTGGGGAATGTGCATATCCTCTATCCGGCACTTTCGGCCGACAGTTTTTATGCGATCATCGACCGCGAGCTTGATCAGGTGAAGCGGCATCTGGAACACACGAGCGGAGTGAAATTAAAGTTTGACCCCGGTGTAAGGGAACTGCTGTATAAGGAGGGCGTGTATCCCGCTCAGGGGGTCAGGCCATTACTCTCTACCATTAAGTCGGTGCTTTGGTCGGCCGTTTCACATTTTGCTGTGTATATCCGCGAGAACAGGCGCAAAAAATGGCGGCTGGAATGGGACTCCGTGAATAACCAGTGGTTGTTTATCTCCGGAAAAGCCCGATTCCTCTATGCTTATATACCTGAAGCCCGTCGCACAGAGAAGAAGCAGATATATTCCGGCGACCGAAAACTGATCGCCGTGCACGAGGCGGGGCACATGCTGGGTATGATCGTATTGTTAGGTGAAGTGCCCGATCAGGTGTATAACAATGCACATAACGGCAAATTGCAGGGAGAGGTACACCAAAGAAAGAACGAAACGCTTCAGACCATGGAGGTGCTGATCAATACGGCAGCCATGGCACTGGGCGGCTGGGTGGCGGAAGGGATCGTTTTCGGCGCAGGGGAAAGGACCATGGGCAGTTATTCCGATCTGGGGTTCGCCACAGAATTGGTGCTGGATGCATTGAAATCGGCAGGCATCGACAACAACCCGTACTGCATGCGCAGTGTGGTCGAGGATACGAATCCGAACCGCGTGCTGGACAGGTCGGGTATCCTCGACACCAGAGCAAAAGAGATCATCGATGCAGCCTGTGCGCGCATGAGTCAATGCATACATGAACAGCAAGAACTTTTCCGCTTGCTTGTGCTGGCCGTGGAAGCCAATCAATACCTGAGCAGGGCGGATATTGAGCAATTGCTGGACAGTGCAGGCTTTCTTCCACAGCAGTCGCTGGCGGAAAAAATGGCACTGGAGCGCGAACAGGCTTTTCAACGCATGTTTGGTGCATCCAAGATCGAGAAAGCAGCTTAATAACTTTTAAAAACACAACTATGCCAAGATCATACATTACCAAATCCGGTTACATGAAAGGGTGCCAGTGCACCAAAGCATTTTATCTGTGGTGGCACAAGGCCGAAGAGCAATTTGGAGATTCTGCACAAGCCAGAATGGATGAAGGCACCCTGGTGGGCAAACTCGCCCAGACACTATTTTCTTCAGGCGTAGACCTTAATGCAATCAACCTGATGCCCTGGGAGTTGGCAGGACCCACGCGCGAATACATGGATCAGGGCCTGCCGGTTTTTGAGGCAACATTTATCACGGAGGCGCGTCCGAAACTGATGTGCAAGGTGGACATTCTGGTGCCGGATGGTTCCGGCGGCTGGGAGATCTGGGAGGTGAAATCCGCCACTTCCGTAAAGGAGGAATATATCAGCGATGTAGCTTTTCAGACTTATGTCGCAGAACAATGTGGCGTGCGAGTCACCAAATGTGTATTGATGCATATTAATTCTGATTATGTATTAAATGGGGAACTCGATGTTAAGGGTTTCTTTAAGATCGAGAACATCACCGGCAGGGTAATGGAAGAGATGGTGTTGGTGGAAAATAATATTGAAAAATATTATCGAATGAGCTTTGATGCGCATCCGCCGAGGGTTCCGATCGGCGGTCACTGC
>DAIMYJ010000210.1:0-1894 GCA_036734545.1 Chitinophagales bacterium | reverse complement strand
ACCGGTATTCACTGCGGCCAGCAGCAACACCAGTCCTACCAGCCAGCGGTAGGGTCTCAGATAATGAAAAAGTATATGCATAGAATAGCCTGAAAAAAAGTCAACTCAAGGATACGGTTTTCAGTTCAGTATATAGTAAACAGATATGTTAATGATTGCTGAGGATATCCACAGAGGGTATGCCGTTCAGTATAAGCTGTATATGTCGGGCATGGGCTTTTTCGCGAAACTCTTCAAACACTTCCAGTACATCACGGTCTATATATACGCTGTCCTGACCGTTGATCTCCACAATGGCATAAGCAGGCATTTTATCCAGTGTATCCATGATCTTCTTTTTATTCATGAAACTCACGTTGAGCGCCAGATCCATGATAAAATGCCGTTGATGGCCCATCGCTTTTTCCTGCAGCGTAAATCCTGCCCTGTAAGTATGCCTGATCAGAAAATAGACAGCATATCCCACCCCTATGCCCACTCCGATCAACAGGTCGGTCAGTAGTATTGCAATAAATGTCACGATGAATGGCATGAATTGCTCTACGCCCTGATCATATACGCGTTTGAATAATACCGGCTTAGCTAATGCATATCCCGTGAAGGCCAACAGAACGGCCAAAACGCAAAAAGGAATGGCGTTGATGAGCTTAAGTCCCGCGATCATGCACAACAGTAACCATATACCATGAAAAATTGCCGATAATTTGGTTTGTGCGCCGGCCTCCACATTCGCTGAACTCCGCACGATCACTGCTGTAACAGGCAATCCGCCTATGCCGCCACTGACCATGTTGGCAATACCCTGTGCGATCAGCTCTCTGTTCTGCGGCGTGATGCGATTGCGGTGATCTAATTTATCAATGGCAGTGATGCTCAACAGGGTTTCCAGTGAGGCTACAAAACAAATGATGATCCCGTTGGTCCACACAGCCTGGTTACTCCAGAGCAGCTGCAGTTCGGTGATCTGCACGGATTGAAATATATCTGCAGGTATATGCACATAATGATTGGTTTCCAGCGCCAACACCGGCACATATCGATCAAAAAGCAAGGCCAAAGCCGCACCGGCGATAACTACAATGAAGGCGATGGGTAGGGTGCTCAATGTTCTGGGTGCATATTTTCTCCATCCATACAGGATGAGAATACTGACCGCCGTGATCACCATCACGCCCGTATGCAGACTGGAATAAAAATCGGTCAGGTGACTGAAGCCGTGATCAAAAGTGAAAACGTTGAACAGCTCTTTGGTCCAGAAGTCGGGTTTGTTATAGCCGATCATCAACGGTATCTGCTTGGAGAACAACAGTACACCGATGGCTGCCAGCATACCCTTGATCACCGCGGAAGGGATGAAATGGGTAAATCCACCCAATCGGAAAAAACCTAAGATCATCTGAAAGACGCCGGCCATCAGAACGCTGGCGTAAAAGAGTTCTACATTCCCGCCGGAGCCGATGATGCCCGCACATATTGCTGTCAGCCCGGCTGCAGGTCCGCTAACACTCAACGCACTTTTACTCATCAGCGGCACAACGATGCCGCCAACCACCCCTGCGATCAAACCGGCATACAAAGGCGCATTACTGGCTAAGGCGACCCCCAGACACAGCGGCAGGGCCACAAAGAACACGCTGATACTGGCTGCCAGATCATGTTTTATGATCGTGCGACCGAGGTTGCGCATGCGCAATTGTGAAAGTGTTTCCCGCACAGAACAAAGTTGACAGTATCTATGCTGGGTATATAGACGATTTATGCAGGTCGCCGTGTGCAAAACCCGATCGTCGGGATCACATCACTGCTCCACCTGCCGCCCAGTTAACAATGACCTGGATGCTGGCATCATCGAGTTTAGGCGCTTTCTTCGGCATCGCCTCTACACCTTCGGCAT
>DAIMYJ010000209.1:0-1904 GCA_036734545.1 Chitinophagales bacterium | reverse complement strand
CATTAATACAGCGCACCTGCCGGCGTCCATGCGTGTGAGTTATGGCCGGGTGCCGTATTGATTGCCGCCGACCAGCAGATCCGGAAATCCATCGCGGTCGAGATCGGTGGCATCAATTGCATAAACCGGAAACCATTGCACAGGTGCGGGCAGAGGTTCTTTTTGAAATTTTCCCGCGTCGATATTCCGGAACACACAGCTGCGTGATTCCACCGCCGAATAATGCGGTAGGGTTTGCAAGGTCAGTTCAGGAAACATTTCCTGCAGGGATGCAGATGCATAATCTTTATAGTAGACGTATTTCTTTTTCAACGATGGGATCTGATCGAGCAGGTCATCACGTGAATGTATAGGATAGGGTCTTCCATCTGATGCGAATGCCGTGACGATGGGGTCAATAGTGCCATTCTGATCGAAATCGTGCGCATAGATCACAGCAGGCGCATCTGCTGAAACTTTGACCGGATGATCCGTTCCCCGGTTGCCGGCGATCAGGTCCTGATCACCATCGTTGTCCAGGTCGGCAGTTGTTATGCAATTCCACCAACCGGAAGTTCCCGGTATCGTATCGATGGAACTTTTGCCTTTATTGAAACGGAGAATGGTCACCGGCATCCACTCGCCAACGATCACCAATTCCTGTTTTGTATCACCGTTGATATCTGTCCATGCGGCATCAGTCACATTGCCTGTTTTTTGCAAAGCCGGAGCAATTGCAGCTGTTACATCCGTGAAATACCCGTTGCGGTTCTCCAGCAGAAAACTGCCCGCCGATACCGGATATTTTCCCGCAATGTGACTGCCGCCAACGAACAGGTCCATATCGCCATCGCGATCAAAATCTCCGCCTGCCACACAGGATTTACTGTTCAGGTTTTCCGGCAGAGCCTGCGCAGCGGCAATAAATTTTCCGTTTCCGGTATTCATATATAACCGATCCTGATAATACCGCGAGGCCTCCGGATATTCATTGCTTCCGCTCACCACATACAGGTCAAGGTCCGCATCTCCGTCGGCATCAAATAAAAGCGCATCGGCATCTTCATACGATGAGTCGCGCTCCCAGGGCCCTCCGAGTGCGGGTATCCAGCCCTCTTCACTGCCCAGATACAGGCGTGCTTTTTTATTTTTTGATCCGGTAATGAAGATGTCGGTTATGCCATCGCCATTCACATCGCCGGTTGTCATGCGCGGGCCATGGTCTGATTGTTTTTGCAATAACAATGGTTCGCGCTTGAAATCGACATATCGCTCCTCTGCATGGGTGTAACGAAGCGCCTGTTCAGACACATCCAACATATCAGGCATCTCAGCCAATGTTGCCGGCAGTAATGGCGATGCTTCTGCTTCGCGGATGGTCAGTGTGGTATGTGTTTGCTGATCAGTCAGTATCAGCATTTTTCCGGAAGGGAACATGACCTCAACATCCACCTTCTCCGCATCCCCCAAACCGAAATGCAGAACCGGCTCCACACTGCTTTGATAACCACGGGTGGGCATGAGTTCGCGTGTTTGTGTCTGCGTGCCGGTAATAATGGTCACCCGTGTGCCAATAGCAAACGTGTTGCCGCGTTCACCGATCAGCCGCACTTTCAGATAATGCGCATCCGTGGTTTCGTTACAGGTGTTTTTATAAATAAATGCCGGATCGTTGATGTTGTTTACGATGATATCCAGGTCGCCGTCATTGTCCAGATCCGCATAGGCGGCGCCATTGGAAAATGAGGGAATATTTATTCCCCAGGCATCACTCATTTTTGTGAAAGCCGTGCCGCCGGTGCCGCGATAGATGTAATTCGGGACTTTTACTTCGGGCATGCGCATTACCATTTCCAGCGTATTTACTTTGCGGTTCTCGGCGAATGCTTTTTGTTCTTCATCGCCGTAAGTGTATTTCAAAAAAT
>DAIMYJ010000208.1:0-1912 GCA_036734545.1 Chitinophagales bacterium | reverse complement strand
TCTCGGTGGCTTCCTTTGCCCACTCGTCAGAATAGTTGTCGCCTTCGAACAAAATATTCTTGCTTTCAGAGATATAGCGGCGCAATACTTTGAGGATGGCGCTGTCCTTATTTTCTCCGGTCTTGATCAGCGCATCCACTTCCGTACGGAAGGCGAGGAGCTGAGTGGCCACGATAGTGTTGAGGGGGGTCATAGCCTTAGAGCAGTTGGCGCTGGAGCCTACAGCGCGGAACTCAAATTTGTTTCCGGTGAAAGCGAACGGACTGGTGCGGTTGCGGTCGGTATTATCGAGCAACAGATCGGGGATCTTGTTGTGGATGTCGAGGCGCAGATCGGTCTTGTCGGCTTCATCGAAATCATTTTCGTTCACCCTGTTCTCGATCTCATTGAGTACTTCGCGCAGTGCGGTACCGATAAATGCCGAGATGATGGCCGGCGGCGCTTCGTTGGCGCCGAGGCGGTGGTCGTTGCCGGCAGCGGCGATGGATACGCGGAGCAGATCGGCGTATTCATGCACGGCTTTGATGGTATTGATGAAGAAGGTGAGGAATTGCAGGTTGGTGCGTGGTGTTTTACCGGGACTCAGCAGGTTCTTGCCGGTGTCGGTGCCCATGGACCAGTTGTTGTGCTTACCGGAGCCGTTCACGCCGGCGAAGGGTTTCTCATGGAACAGCACGCGCAGTTTATGGCGACGCGCAACTTTTTCCATCACGTCCATGAGCAATAAGTTGTGATCTACGGCGATGGACGCTTCTTCGAATAAAGGCGCACATTCGTATTGTCCGGGCGCAACCTCGTTGTGTCGTGTGCGCAGGGGGATGCCCAGTTTGTGTGATTCAGTCTCAAAATCCACCATGAAGTTGAACACACGCTCGGGGATAGTGCCGAAGTAGTGATCTTCCAGCTGCTGGCCCTTGGCCGGATAATGACCGATAAGGGTGCGGCCGCAGATGCTGAGGTCGGGACGGCTCAGGAAAAGTGCCTCATCCACCAGGAAGTATTCCTGCTCCCAGCCGAGTGTGGCGTTCACCTTGGTCACGTTCTTGTCGAAATACTGGCACACCGGAACGGCGGCTTCTTCCAGCAGGTGCAGGGATTTAAGCAGCGGCGCCTTGTAGTCGAGGGCCTCGCCGGTATAGGATACGAAGATGGTGGGGATACAGAGGGTCTTACCGCTGCCGGATTCCATGATGAAGGCCGGTGAGGTAGGGTCCCAGGCGGTATAGCCGCGGGCTTCGAAGGTGCTGCGGATGCCGCCGCTGGGGAAGCTGGAGGCATCGGGCTCCTGCTGCACGAGGGCGCTGCCGTTGAAGGTTTCCACGCCCACCGCGGTGGCCACGGCTGTGAAGAAGCTGTCGTGCTTCTCGGCTGTGGAGCCGGTCAGCGGCTGAAACCAGTGGGTATAGTGGGTCGCTCCCTTGCTCATGGCCCACGCTTTCATGCTGGCGGCCACCTGATCGGCGATCTTGCGGTCGATCTTTTGTCCGTGCAGGATGGAGTTGCGCACGCTGGCATACGCCTCCTCGCTGAGGTGTTTGCGCATTTCGGCGGCACTGAAAACGTTCGACCCGAAGAATTCCGATATCCGGGCTGAGGGCAGTGCGACGGTCACCGGCTCACGGTGCAACACGTCGGTCATGGCTAAAGAGCGATTTGTAGACATTGTGGGTGGATTTTGAGGCAAAGATAAAGGCGTGTTTTGGAAAAAGTCGAAAATTTGTGTGATTTGGTGTGGAAAAGTTGGTTTGGTTAGAAAAATATTAATATATAAATAAATATAAATTGAATTTGAATCGGCAAAGATTCGAAGGTGGGGGGAAGATTTGTAGATTAGAAGGTACGAAGATTCGAAGGGGGGGTGGGTAGATATGTAGGATTGACGGTCAGAAGTGTCTTAGGTGGGGGTGGGGTG
>DAIMYJ010000207.1:0-1993 GCA_036734545.1 Chitinophagales bacterium | reverse complement strand
TCAGTGTGGAGAAGCAGTTGCTGGTGAACGGACTCACGCGCCGTACCGATGTGGTTTTATACAACCATGCAGGCCGACCGATATTGATCATTGAATGCAAGGCCCCTGAAATTGCCATTAACCAATCCGTTGCCGATCAGGTTGCCCGGTATAATCTTGCCCTTCAGGTTCCGTACCTATGGGTGACCAATGGGGAGCGGCATGCCATATGCAGGATCTCCCATACTACCGGCACCTGGGCTTGGCTTCCTACCCTGCCCGATACAGAAACCCTGATTTCGGCGGTTTAAGTCATTATATGTATTGACATATTTCATTTGCCAGATATAGGCATATGTCTAACTTAGGAGTCTAAATCCTAAAAACATACTTACCATGGACAAAAATGTCAAATCCTTCATGAACCTGGTGGAATCCCGGAATCCGGGTGAAAAAGAGTTCCTACAGGCAGTATTCGAAGTAGCAGAAGCTGTGATCCCTTTCATTGAGGCCAATCCTGCTTACAAGGAAGCCAAGATACTGGAGCGTATAGCCGAACCGGAGCGGGTGATCATGTTCCGCGTGCCCTGGGTAGACGACAAAGGTGTTATTCAGGTGAACCGCGGATACCGCATTCAAATGAACAGTGCGATAGGTCCTTATAAAGGTGGCCTGCGCTTTCACCCTTCCGTGAACCTCTCGATTTTAAAATTCCTGGCCTTTGAACAGGTATTCAAGAACAGTCTCACCACTTTGCCGATGGGCGGAGGTAAAGGCGGAAGCAACTTTGATCCGAAAGGAAAAAGCGATGCAGAGGTGATGCGCTTCTGCCAAAGTTTCATGGCTGAATTATTCCGCCATATCGGTCCGGATACCGACGTGCCGGCAGGCGACATCGGTGTGGGCGGCCGTGAGATCGGCTTTTTGTTCGGCATGTATAAGAAACTCCGCAATGAATTCACCGGCGTACTTACCGGTAAAGGCATTGAATGGGGTGGCAGTCTTATTCGTCCGGAAGCAACGGGATACGGTTGTGTGTATTTCGCTCAGGAAATGATGGGCACACGAAATACGTCCTTCAAAGGAAAAATAGTAACCGTTAGCGGTAGTGGCAATGTTGCTCAGTATGCCATTGAAAAAGCACTTGAACTGGGTGCTAAAGTGGTGACTGCCAGCGACAGCGACGGGTATATCTATGATAAAAATGGCTTTACCCGCGAGAAACTGGCGATCCTGATGGACATCAAGAACAACAAGCGCGGACGCATCAAGGATTACGCGGAGAAAGTGAAGTGTGATTTCATCCCGGGCAAAACACCTTGGGGTGTGAAATGTGATATCGCCCTGCCGTGTGCAACACAGAATGAGCTCAATGGCAAGGATGCGAAATTGCTGATCAAAAACGGCGTTAAGTGCGTAGCAGAAGGTGCCAACATGCCCAGCACTCCGGAAGCGATCACTGCATTCCTCGACAACAAAGTGTTGTTTGCTCCCGGTAAGGCCAGCAATGCCGGCGGTGTTGCCACCAGTGGCCTGGAAATGAGCCAGAACAGCCTGCGTATGAGCTGGAGCCGCGAGGAAGTGGATGGTCATCTGAAAACCATCATGCATAACATCCACAAAACCTGCGTGCTGCATGGCAAAGAGGGTAAGTATATCAACTATGTGAAAGGAGCGAATATCGGCGGCTTTGTAAAAGTGGCCAACGCTATGCTTGCACAGGGACTGGTATAAAATTTAACCGCACTAAAAAGTGAAAGGCTGTCATTACACTGACAGCCTTTTTTGTTATATTAAATAGTGTAGTAAACTACCGAATTGCGCCGTATGATCTGTGACCCGGAACAGGTGGAATCAGAGCAATAGGCAGGTCAGTCGGAATCTTTCACATTGAACTTGAAGCCCACTCCTCTTACATTTTCGATCTCCACCTGATCATCATCCGCAAACAATTTCCGTAACCTCGAAATAAATACATCGAGGCTTCTGCCGATGTAATAATTGTCTTCCCCCC
>DAIMYJ010000206.1:0-1997 GCA_036734545.1 Chitinophagales bacterium | reverse complement strand
GCATCGCCAACCAAACCGGTGTTGACCTCACCGATGCCCTCGAAAAAAATCTCGCCAAAAAAACGCAACGCGATGCAGACCGGCATCAGTCAAATGAAAAACTGAAATCGTAACTGCACCGTCTTTCAGCTCGTAATTCCGGTGAAAGTCCTATGCCGATAGGCGCACTACACCATCACGCATTTCCGGGAACAGATCACACGAACGGATCCCTCTACTGATATAGAAGTTTGTTTTATCTTTAATAGGACTCTTTAAAACAGATTTGATTGCGTATTTTCGATTGTTCGCTCTATAGACATGGCGCCTGAAGCATTCTTTACCGGCGGTTCCGATAAACATCCGAACAGCCAATCCAGGCAATGAAATATACGGGGTGAAGACGAAGAAAACCCGCCAAAGGTATTTTTGAGCTAAGTTCTGTTTACTTATTAATGTCTTATGCTGAAACGCACACCATTTCCTGTTGCTCTCCTCACACTGTATATCATTGCCTTCATACTCATTCCCCTCTTTCAGGATGGAATGTTCATGGACGCCACACAGTATACGGCCGTAGCCCACAACCTGAGTTACGGTTATGGCAGCTTCTGGCATGCCGAATTCAGTATGCGGGGTGTTTCGAACTATGATGCGTTCTATGAACAACCACCGCTGGGCCTCTTCATGCTCAGCCTCTTCTATCGTGTGCTTGGCGACAGTATGTATGTAGAACGCTTCTTTATCCTGCTTTGTCTGATCGCCAACCTGATGCTGATACGGGCAATATGGAGGACTGTTTTCAGAGATGACGCCCAATTCCTGCGCTTCAGCTACTTACCGCTGTTGTTGTATGTCATTATTCCGATCATCACCTGGACATACGACAGCTTTATGCTGGAGAACCTCATGACCGTTTGGATACTGGCGTCTGTTTTATGTTTATGGAAAAGCACGCAGAGTAAACACCTGATATATCCGCTACTGGCCGGCGTATGTATATTTCTGGCCACCTTTACAAAGGGTATTCCCGGTTTATTTCCATTGGGTGTACCTTTCCTGCTGGCTGTCATGCGCATGCAGAACTGGCCAACAGCCATTCGCAATACCGGTATTCTGTTTGGTGTTCTGGCTATACCCTATATCGTGTTCTTCAACATGCCTGAATCCAGGCATTTTTATGAAATGTATCTCTTTGACAGAACGGCTTACCGATTGGAAAGTCTGCCTACTGTGCAACACAGAACATACACCCTGGTCAGATTAGCCATGGAACTCATACCGGTGGCAGCCATCACGGCTATCATCATCTTCATTAACCGGAAACAGGCAACTGCTGATATGCACAGAAGACGCAACGCGGTCTTCTTTTTGCTCCTGGGCATAGCCGGATCACTGCCGCTGATGCTAACACTCATTCAAAAAGGCTTCTATCTCGTACCCGCGATGCCGTTCTTTGCGCTGGGTTTCGCGATGCTGTTGACACCCTATCTGATACAACCCGGCGTGTTGGGTACTCAAAATCGGTTTGTCCGCTACGGACGCATATTCCTCATCACCGCCCTCAGTGTAGTGGTGATCATTCGCGCAACACAGATCCTCAAACCCAACAGAGATGCAGAACTGCTGAGCGACCTGAAGACATTATCGCCCTATTTTGAGGATGAGTGGATCATTTACAGTCCGAATGCCATGTGGGGGAACTGGGCCATGCAGTCCTACCTGATGCGGTATTACTGCAGGCACATGAACTTCGGCTTTAGAGGCCCGGTAGTTATTGTTGACACCCGGATCAAACTCACCGAGACCATCCAGCCGGGATATGCACGGGTCGCCGCCGCTACCAAACGAAACGACCTGTATATCAGAAAATAATAGTTACCGGTCTGCGCGCTTGCCCGCCTGCATATTGGCTGTGGATCAGCCACCTACCGCCGCCCTCCCGTTACCCGGCAATGCCATTCCGTAACGTAACTTTGCCGCAATGAATCCTCTCCACAACGGAGCGTTCCGGTATT
>DAIMYJ010000205.1:0-2011 GCA_036734545.1 Chitinophagales bacterium | reverse complement strand
TCGGTCGCCCCGATGGGGCTTAGCTTAGCTTATGTTGTGTAAGCTAATTGCTGCAGGTCGGGCACCCTGATAGGGCTTGACTTATGTAATCTACACTGATTTATGCTGGGCGAGCAACCTGATGGGGCTTGATTTATATGGCGTTTGCTTCTGTCAGCTTGCTGCTTTGGTCAAAGGAGGTTAACTATGAACAATTTGTAGTTTTCAGGGTGCCCTTAGACATTATCTAGGATATATACCACCCTCTCCACAGTAGCAAATCTCACACATGTGAGTGCTGAAAGTCACCTCACAATTGTTGCTTCCGGGGTCTCTTTGTGGTGTAAACAGATCATATGAGACGATATATACCACTTGTAATGGCGGTAACCCTTGCGCTACTGCCTCTTACCGTATTTGGCGTCTACGAAACAGAGCCCAATGACAGTTGGGAGCAGGCCAATGTGATCACCACGGATGAAGAAGGACAGGGATATGGCGATGTGGCGTGGAATCCGGATTACTGGCGTATCATTGTTGCGGCGGATGGAGACTTGAGTATTACTGTGGAGGGTTTGACGCAGGATATTTATACCCGGTTGTTCGATACTGACGGCCTTACGATCTTCATGTATCAGTGGGGTTCCAGCGCTACGGTCAGCAAGAATAATATTCGCGCAGGTGAGTATTTTCTGGAGGTGAATGCCTACTACTATTCTTATGCTACCGAATACACATTCACGACTACATTCACCCCTGCCGGCATGGACAACGATCCGGAACCCAACGACACTTATGCAGATGCCATTCTGCTCAGCAGCGGACAATCCGTTGAAGGGCACATCAATTTTTTCGGTTCCGGATTTTATGACACTTTCGATATCTACAAGATCGAAACAGAAGATGACGGACGACTGCAGGTAACACTGGAACCGGACGAAGCGGTATTTATGTTCGTGACAATTGTGGATGGAGATCAGACTACCACACTTACCTCCGCAAATGACGATGTGTTTTTTGCTGTTGAGACACCGGATGCTGCCAAAGGCACCTATTATATTCTGGTGAACACCTATTACACCTTCGACGCTTCCGGATATACACTGGGTGTAAACCTGTATCCCCCCACCTATGGAAATGATACCGAACCGAATGATGAACCGGCTACTGCGCAGATCATTGCTCCAACAGACATCACCACAGGTCACGTCGGATATCAGCTGCTAGGCACACGCGACCTGATCGACTGGTATCAGGTGACCATCCCTTATGAAGGAGACCTCACCTGTGTGCTCACCAACGACAGGGCAACTGAAACATGGATCACGCTGTACGACACAGACCAAACCACCGTTCTCAGCAGTAACAACGGTATGGAGGATGTAACTGTTAGCTTCAGCGACTTTCCTGCAGGCACTTATTATGTAGCAGTGAATATGTATTACATGAGTCAGTATTGCTCTTACAGGATCGAGCACAACTATGAAACCGATGTTGTAGACGTTGCAGAAACTGAGATACCTGCTAATACATTGCAGCTGTATCCCAATCCTACTGACCGCTCATGTATACTTACCCTGAATAGTGGTGCAACCGGTCCGGCGCACATGCGCATATTTAATTCCAATGGCGCATGCGTCATCGCCACCGATTATACCGGCAATTCCGCTCAGGGCCATAAGCTGGATACTTCAGCTTTGCCCGGTGGTGTATACACGGTGATCATAACCGATGCCGCCGGAGTTGCCTATTCCGGAAGATTGGTCGTTATGCACTAACATCATTATAGATCCAATTCACGAGGCCATGCACTTGCATGGCCTCGCGCATTTAATCCCTGGCACAGTCCTCTTTAACATGCGCTCAGCGGTATGGTACGGTGTTGATATTGAAGCGCCGGTTTTCGGGCTTTAACCACTAACTTTACCCGACAATTATGAGTGGCAAACTCCGGGAGATCGGGCAGCGCATCTTTACGCCTCTGCAACCGCATTATGAGCGGTTCATCGGGCGATACATCCGCATCCTGAAT
>DAIMYJ010000204.1:0-2038 GCA_036734545.1 Chitinophagales bacterium | reverse complement strand
ACCCTTCGAATCTTCAATCCTTCGAATCTTCAAATCTTCACTCCACCTTCCGGTCAAATAAAGTCCATCGGCGAAAAATCTGCTCCGAGGATGCTTTTGGATGGGATGTCCAGCCATTTATCGAGGATGGTGGAATAGATGTGGCGGAAGTCGGTTTGGAATACCAGGTCGTCGTCGATGAGGTTGCCCAGATCGGGCATGTCGTTGATCATGCCGCCCTGTTTCAATCCGCCGCTGATGAGATATACGTTATTTGCCGTGCCGTGATCGGTGCCCTTGCCTGCGTTTTCTTCCACCCGACGACCGAACTCGCTGAAAGTCATGATCATCGTGTCTTTAAAGCGGCCGGTGGCTTTCAGATCGGCAACAAAGGCTTTTAATCCTTCGGCATAGATCTTTAGTTGCCGCTCATGCTGATTGCGCTGCAGGGCGTGTGTATCGAAACCACTCAGCGATACATAGTATACGGAGGTGTTGGTCTCTGCATTGATCAGGTTCGCGATGATCTTCAGCTGACCGGCAAACTCGGTTGCCGGATATACGGTGGGCGTGGTGTATTTTTTGGATTGCTCGAAAATGTAGTCCGTACTGTTCGTGGTATCGCTGAGCAGTTTATGCAGATAATCCACGTTGTGATGCACATGTGTGCCGGGTGCATAGCTGTGCGCCACACTGTCGATGAACGGGTTCTTGTTCACATTCTTCAACTGATCGGGATTGCGCACAGCGAAGCCGCTGATATTGCTTCCTTTGAGCGCCAGGCTGAGGCTGTCGTCGATCTCCACGGCATAGTGCGGCATTACGCTCACGCCCTTGCTGTATTGTTGATCGAGGATACGTCCGATCCATCCGGTTTGCAGATAAGTTTGCTCATCGCTGGCGGTTTGCCAGATGTCCATGGAGCGGAAATGTGAGCGGTTCGGGTTGGGATAACCTACGTTATTGATCAGCACTACATTCCCGTCAAAGAACAGATCTGCGAGCCCCTGCATGCTGGCATTCATGCCGATGTCGTCACTCAGTCGGATGAGTTCTTCTATTTTATAGCCGATGTTGGGCCGTGACTTGTAATACAGGTCATTGCCCATGGGCACGATACAGTTCAGTCCGTCGTTACCGCCCGTGAGCTGGATCACCACCAGCACCTTCGGTCGTGCATCAGCAGGCAGGAAGGGCATGGACGCTTTCAGGAATGAAGGCAACATGAGTCCCGCAGATGCGAGTCCGGTATGCTTGAGGAAGTCTCTTCTGGAAGGTGCCATATCAGATCAGTTGAAATTCAGGTAATGACATCACCACACCGATGGTGCTGAGTATGCGTTTTTCATCACTGCTGTGGTCGATATACTGATCGAGCAGTGAGCGGTCGACATGGTCCAGCGGGGATTGGATGAAGGCGTTGAGGATGGCCGTGGTCAGTTCTTCTTTCGGCACTTTTTTGAAGTGGTTCACTACTGCCGACCAATCGGAGCGCACTTCTGCTTTTTTCGAAGTGCGCAGTGCGATATCATCTTCCGGTGCATCTTCGAATTCTGGTTTCGGACGAATATCGAAACCGCCACCCTTGATGATGCGCGTGGGTATTTGCATGCGCAGCAGCAGAGTGGAGGAATCCACCCAGTTGCGGCCGCCCGGCCAGCCCGCCACATTGGGCGGGAAGAACAATACTTGTCCGAGCACTTTTTGCAGATTGAGCTGTGCTTTATCTTCCTTGAATTCCAGTTTGATGGTGCGCCTGAACCGGGTGATCAGGTCTACCGGCGCCGCAATGAGCGCGCCCATGTTCTCTTCGGCATAGAACCAGTCGGCCGTGAATATCGCGCGCAGCAATTTGCTGATATCGTATCCGCTTTCAAAGAAGGTGGTGCTCAGCGTGTCGATGTGCGTTGCGTTCACTTCTTCGTTGACGAACTCTTTATAGATCTTGGTGGTGATATACCGTGCGGTCTGTTTTTCCTCCAGCAGGATATCGATGATATCGTTGCCGTTGAATTTTCCTTTCCGCTTTTTCAGGTAAAGCTCCAGACCATAGGCCCGT
>DAIMYJ010000203.1:0-2042 GCA_036734545.1 Chitinophagales bacterium | reverse complement strand
TAACTTGTTTATTGCCGCTACACCGTAGCGTCTTTCCTATTGAAACTGGTAGTATTTACGCTATAAACGCGCCTAAAATAGCGCTTTCTATCAAAGGGTGAAAGTGTCGATCGGACTGGTGATCTTATTGATCTGGTGTGTACTGACATGGGTGTAGATTTCAGTTGTTTTAATGTTCTTGTGTCCTAACAAAACCTGTATATATCGGGTATCAACACCGGATTCCAATAAGTGGGTGGCGAACGAATGCCGCAACCAGTGCATGGTCACCGGTTTCTTAATACCAGATAAATGTACTGATTTTTTGATGATCTGTTGTAAACTGCGCTCCGAATATCTACTTCCCGGTCGCTCACCCTCGAACAAATAAGTGTTATGCGGGTATGCCGCCAAATATTCGTCCAGCAAGGGTTCAACTACACCCGGCAGGGGCACTACCCTGTCCTTGAACCCCTTTGCCAGATGTATATGCAAACAGCGTCTGCCTCTGTCAAAGTCTGTTAAACGCAACGCCAGCACCTCGCCGGCACGCAAACCACAGCCATAGGCAAGACTCAACATGAGTTTGTGCTTGATATTGGCGGTGTTTTGAATGATCAACTGAACCTCCTGTTTCGACAGCACGTTGGGGAGCTTGTTCTCCCTGCGCGGCCTCTCCAGAAATCCGGTATTCACGCTGACGCCACACGTCAACTGCAAATACAATTTAAGTGCATTCACAAATTGATTTTGGTAGGCAAAAGACAATTTCTTGGCAATGATGTATTCTTTGGAGAACACAACAAAATCATCTCCGGTAAGCATGCGCGGGTCCTTGTCCGGATATCTTTGGAAAAATACCCTCACGGAATCGCTATACACCTTGATAGTCCCTTCACTGTAATGCTTATGCCGCATCCAATCAGCCATCTTTGCGAGCTCCGCTTTGCGTTCAGGTGCAATTTCCGGCGCTGCCGCCTTTTTTGCTTTTGCATCTTCCTCCCGCAGTGCAGTAATATCCAGCCACGCACTCCCCTTAAAAACAGAGAATAATTTGTGTAAATTTTCTTTCGTGCGAGGCACATACCAACAGGTTTTCTTCCAACTGAACACACAGCCCGCCCGCTTCGCCAGCCCGATCAATTCCTGATCGTATGAGAAAAATAACCCGAAATGCTCGCCGCCTCTATGTGTAAGCGGTTTAACAATAACTGTCCGACGACTCTGAGGTGTGTCCATGCGGCGGAATGTAATGATTGCCGGCCTATTGGAAGCGCTGACCCTTCGGTTGTGGTAGTGGGTAGTGAGACAATACAGGAGCCAGGAATCAGGAATCAGGAGTCAGGAGTCAGGAGTCAGGATGCATTCACCTGCGCATCCGCCGCCGCGGACACCCACGCACCTACGCACTTACGCACCTGGGAACTCACGATTCACGACTGACGACTCACGAAACTACCCTTATCTTCTTAGCATAACTTCCCCACACTCACGCCTCACCGTTCCTCCGGCGGATGCTTTTCCACCCACATCTTGTTGAAGGATTTCGAGGCGAATTTGAGCGGCGCGCGGCGCTTGCCCCAGGCGTTCTTGAAGAGGAAATTCACACCCATGGTCTTGAGTGCGGGCGAGGGCTGTTCCATGGCCTTGCGGCTCAGCATGGACCTGCGCCAGAGTTTCCAGGCCACGCGTTCGGAGAGATCGGTGTGGCCTTCTTCTACCGCTTCATTGCGGTTATAGAGTAACAGGGTATGCAGATCGATATGCACCGGGCACACTTCTGTGCAATTGCCGCACAGCGAGCTGGCATTGCTCAGGTGCTTGAACTCCTCCATGCCCTTGAAATGCGGCGTAATGATAGAGCCGATGGGGCCTGTATAAGTGGAGCCGTAGGTGTGGCCGCCGATATTCTTGTACACCGGGCAGGCATTCAGGCAGCTGCCGCAGCGGATACAATATAGTGCTTCGCGTTGCTTCTCTTCAGCCAGCAGGGTGCTGCGGCCATTGTCGAGCAGTATCACATACATTTCTTCCGGACCGTCGGCCTCGATCTCTTTTTTCGG
>DAIMYJ010000202.1:0-2065 GCA_036734545.1 Chitinophagales bacterium | reverse complement strand
CGAAGATTCGAAGGATGGAAGGTTCGAAGGCTTATTGAACTGTATAGGTAACTTTGCGGGTTCACATTGTTCACACTTACTCTCCCGATAGCTATCGGGACACCCACTCACCCACTCATACCTCATTGCTCATTGCTCATTGCTCATACAACAAGGCACCCGAGAAACGAAGCACTACTTCTTAAAGAATTCCCTGATCACGATGGGGAAAAACTGCATGTCGTCGATAAAATAGCGTTTGAACAGTCGGCCGGGTTCCTGTGTGAAGCGATAGAACCATTCCATGCCGATCTTCTGCCAGAAAGCGGGCGCACGCTTTTTCAGGCCGAGGTAGAATTCATAGCTGGCTCCCATGAGCAGATGCAGTGCATGCGGTTCAGCGGTAGTATGCGGATCTAAATAATAATCACGAATACCCACCAGTGTGGATGTGTGTTCGTTGCCTTTGCCATATCGCTTATTATGGTGATCGATCAGGCCGAGGGCGATATGATTTTGTTTCGGGTAGCGGATGCCAATGAATACCAGTTCGGGTTTAACGGTATCGTAAATGGCGGTGGCTTCTGCGATGATCTTTTTCAACTGCTCCGCATCCTGCACATCAAAAAAGGGCGGCACATAATAGGCCAGCGCGGGATATTCCTTTTTCAGCAGCTCCCCCACTTCAGGTGATGGTGCTACAAGCATCACCCGTTTGTTGGTGCGGATGACCTCTTTCCAGAGCAGCGGAAATAATTCACTACCCGGCAAACGGCGTTGTAATTTTTTTCCCTTGAATAATTTGCTCACCCAGATCACGGGCTGACCGTCGGGCAGGATGTAATAACTCCTGCGCAGCACGCCGGCCAGATCGGCATACCGTTTCTCATTGAGTTTGACCACATCATCGACGTTCGGGGTAAAGAGCAGGGGCAGTTTACCGGAAGCGGGATCATATTCCTGCTGAAAATGCAGCATGGAATCGATCACTGCATCGAAATTGTTGTCGTTGATCAGGTCGAGATCAAACAGTCGGGTGCGCTGCAGCATACAGGGTCAGGGCTTACTCCTCAGGTAATCGATCATATCGCGGATGGTGGTGGCCAGGTCGTACTGCTGTTCCCATCCGGTATCTTTTTTCAGTTTACTGCTGTCGCCATAAATGATAGGCTCATCTGTCGGGCGCAGGAGTTTCGGGTCCACTTCATAGGGTAACTGGATCCCCATATAATTTTCAATGATGGGAATGATCTCGCTGATCGTGTACACTTTGTTGCCGGAGATGTTATATACATCGCCCCAGTTGCCTTTATCGCTTAACAGCATAAGGGCGCTCACCAGGTCGCGCACATCGGTGATGGCGCGGCGGGTTTGCAGATTGCCTACGCGCAGTTTGGTTTCTTTCCTGCGTTCGATCGCCACGGCGCGCATGGTGAAATCGGCCACCACGTCATTGGTTTTACGCGGACCGGTAGTATTGAAGATGCGGGCGCGGATGCTGCGTATCTTATCATTCTGCCAGTATTGGAACGACAGGAGGTCCTGCCCTACCTTGCTGACCCCGTAAGGATGCAGCGGCAGCAGTGCGGCTTCTTCCTTAACAGGTGTATTTTCCGGTGTAAGGGAAGCACCATACTCAGCCGAAGAGCAGGCTACTACCACCACGGGATCATAATTTTTATCGTGTTTGCGCACTTCTTTTACGGCTTCGAACACATTGATGGTGCCGGTCACGTTGGTGTCCATAGTTTCCTGCGGCCGGTGCCAGCTCACGGTAGGATAGCTTTGTGCGGCGAGGTGAAAGATCTTATCCGGTTTAATGGAGGAAATGACATCGAGTACACGCTGATAGTAGCGCACGTCACATTCCACCAGATGTGCCTTGCCGTGGATATCCTGCATGTCGGTGGTAGGCTTGTAAAAAGTGCCTACCAGATCAGTGATCCCCTGTGCATGATAGGTATCTATCATGTGGGAACCTACCATACCGCACGCTCCTGTGATCAGGATCTTCATAATGATGAGAATTTGTGCAAAGATAGGGGTTAAACTAATGTGCTAATGTGTCCGCCGCGGCGGATGCGTA
>DAIMYJ010000201.1:0-2106 GCA_036734545.1 Chitinophagales bacterium | reverse complement strand
GCGTTCTTTCAGATCTTCAGCGGACTGCCGTTGTATTACAAAGATGTGTATGGCAAGACCGAGCATGCGATCGGTTTGTTGCTGGCGCTTAATGGTTTGATCGTTTTTGTTTTTGAGATGATCACTGTTTCGCAGATCGAAAAAAGATTTCAGCCGGTGCAATTGGTCGTGACAGGAACTGCAATGCTCGGTGCTTCTTTCATTCTCTTGAATGTATGGCATGCACCGATGGCGCTTATTGTGTCGATGATATTGTTAAGCTTCAGTGAGATCTTTGCGATGCCGTTCATGATATCGCACGTGGTAAAAAGTTCTACACAGCAAACACGCGGCAGTTATCTGGCAGCATACACCATTGCCTGGGCGGTGGCCTTTATACTTTCTCCATATTGTTCTACCATGATCATTGAGAACTACGACTATACGGCATTATGGTGGGTGGTGGGCATATTTTGTATGCTTACGGCCATTGGCTTTTCACGCACACGTTCTGCGCGTCCTGCGGAGATAACACCGGTTACCGATCAGGATTAAACTTTTTCTTTCCGGGTCTTATATATCGAATAAACGATACTTATCGTAAGACAGGTTCCGATAACGATGAGCGACAATTGCACCGGCATTTTATATACCTCGGTGAGGAGCATCTTTAATCCAACGAACATCAATACTGCAGCGAGACCGTATACCAGGTAGCGGAAACGATACATGACCCCTGCGAGCGCAAAATACAGACTGCGCAAACCCAGAATAGCAAATACGTTGGAAGTATATACGATGAAGGGATCAGGCGTTATTGCGAGGATCGCCGGAATACTGTCGACCGCAAAAATGAGGTCGGTAAATTCGATGAAGAGCAAAACGATGAACAACAGCGTAGCGTGGCGTTTACCATCCAGCTTGATAAAAAATTTGCTGCCTGCGTATGCATTATGCACCGGATACACCTTGCGGAACGCGCGGATGATCCAGCTCTTTTCCGGATCCAATTTTTTATCCTTGTTGCGCACCATGGAAAATCCGGTATAGATCAGGAAGACGCCGAACACATAAATGATCCAATGGAACTTAGCGATCAGTGCCACCCCTGCAAAAATGAAAATGGCACGCATGACCAGGGCGCCGATGATACCCCAGAATAAAACTTTATGCTGATACTGCGAAGGCACATTGAAAAATGTGAAGATGAGCAGTATCACAAAGATGTTATCGACACTCAGCGATTTTTCGATCAGATAACCGGTGAGGAATTCCAATCCTTTTTGGTGTTGCAGCGCTTCCGTTTCATACCCGCCTACCACTCCGGTATAGATCAGTGCATTGAAGACGAATGCCAGGGCGATCCATACAGCGCTCCAGATGAGTGCTTCGCGCATGCCTACGGTATGTGATTTACGGTGAAATACACCGAGATCAAGTGCCAGCATCAGGATCACAAATACATTGAACCCGATCCAAAGGAAGTGGTTGTTGTCCATAGCGTTATAACAGTATGAGAATCAGATTGTTTTATAGTGCTCGAGTGTAAAATTAATGCAAAAGGCGTTACGGCACTTTGCATACCAGGTAAGCGGCCATCTATCTTTAGGGTATGATCGGCCGGTATGCCCTTTTTGCACTGTTGTGTCTTCCGCTCCTGCAGGCCTGCGAGCAGAACACGGAGTTGCAGATACAGGCGCCGGAGAACAAGTATATTGTTTGCCGCGGATCCGCCCTGTATCTGGATAACGGCCGCAAATGGATGGCCAATAAGGAAACCACCGAGGGGATCGATAAAATGATCGCGCAGGTGCACGCCATGCCGTCGCGACCCGACCTGGAATCGTACCATCGGTTGGGCAACGCCCTGATGGAGGATTACATCTACATCGTAAATTACTGTGCTCAGATGGGCGAAAACCACGAGATGGTGCATGCCTATCTGAACCCCATGCAGGAGTTGATCGTGCCTTTACAGGTCAGCGGCCTCGAGGTGTGTCAAACGCAGCTGGTCAAGCTAAAGGAGCATCTTGACCGTTACCATCAATATTTTGAGTAAGTCTCGTCAGGGCTGATGCCGCAACTGGCGATACGCCAGCAGCAGGCTCGTGCCCATGAACAGCGCGC
>DAIMYJ010000200.1:0-2157 GCA_036734545.1 Chitinophagales bacterium | reverse complement strand
GCCAGAAAACTTTTGCCTGAACCGGTGGCCCCGCTGATCAGGATGTTTTCGGCCCGATCAATAAAGGAACAGTCGGCCAGTTGGGCGATCTGGTCTTTGGATAAATTTCTTTCCTTGCCAAAGGAAAGTTCTTCCAGGGAAGCGCTAAAGCGCAGCCGGCTCAGTTTGAGAAAGAGTTGTGTCTTATACCGTGTCCGGTTTTGCTGTTCTGCATCCGTGAGTTGGGCGATGAGCATGTGCCCTTCGGGATGTTGATGCGTTGGCAGTTGCAAAATCGATTCGTAGCTGCGGGCCATGCCCTCCAGGCGCAGATCGCGTAGTTGGTGTAAGGTTGCTGTGGTATTCATAAAATAATAATTGGTTTTTTAGTTTATCGATATGTTTGAGGACCTCGTATCTGTTCATGGGGCGGTGTAGTTTGTATGATCTCTGGAGCGGTCTGGTCCAGGTGTCGTTTTAAGATATTAGCGATCATGCCATAGTTCACCATTGGGGCTGCGAGAGCTCGCTGACAAGCGGCCTCCAGGCGCTGGCTGCCATATTGCTTGCCCAGCCGAAGGATACCCAGACAACTGTTGTAGGTCTGTTCGTAGAAGGCTTTCGATTGTAATATTTTTTTGATTACCTCTTGGACGGCCTGGCCACAGTAGGAGGCTTGGCGCAAAAAATATTCATCATCCCATCCACGTTGCTGGGTTACCTGTTTGTGGTTGGCCGGCATGTGTTGGGCGATGGTGGTATAATGGTTTTTCCGGTAACTTCGTTTGTGCAGAGCCACCCGCTGAAGATTGTCATAAACCTCTACCGTGTCGGTCGTGTAGATGATCTTTAACCGCTTGCCAATCAGGGTATAAGGAACGCTGTACTGGTGGCGGTCTTCTCCCAGGATGACATGATAGTTGCGTTGAACTTTACTTTGTGTCACCTTCCTGATCAGGTAAGCCGATGAGGGAAGTTCTTTAAGTATAGGTTTCTCATCGGCTTCAAACCATTGCTTTCGGCTACCGGATTTTACTTTGAATGGCTGGGCATTCAATAAATCCAACTGTTTTCGCACTGCTGCATTGAGTTGTTCCAGGCTATGAAAAGTCTGATCGCGCAAGGGGGCATAGATACTTTTATAGGCCAGGTCAACGGCCTTCTCTACGCTGGCCTTATCGCGGGGTTTGCGAACACGGGCCGTTACAATCGTGGTGCCATAATGAGCGGCCATATATTCCATGGCTTCTGTGAATGAAGGCTCGTAGCGATTGGCACGCGTGACGGCTGTCCTCATGTTATCGCACTTAATGCTGAGCGGAACCCCGCCCAGATAGCGTAAGGCATTGCTGAGCCCCTTGATAAATTCCTCCTGCTGCTGTGAGCGGAGTGCTTCTACGTATACGTAGTGACTGTAGGGCATGGCGCAAACCAGAACCTCACAAACTACCCATTCCCCCGTGCTGCGGTCCAGATATCCTAACTTGCCCCCGGCAAAATCTACCTGTAATTGCTCACCGGGGTGGTGATCAAAGTGCATCACCGCTGTATCCCCTTTGAGGTAGCGGCTTACATGTTCGCAGAACTGGGTGTAACCGTACCCTTCGGGATGGTCGCTGCGGTACTCCTGCCATAACCGTTGACGCGTTACCCCGCGCCTGGCAAGTTCTGCCTTGTAATACTCCAGCTTGCCTTCTATGAATTTATGGCGCTCATCGGTGCACCGCCCCGCGCGGTTCTTCTCCAGGGCATCGGTTTGCACGATTGCCATGAGCGGTTCATCCTCCAGTTTGAGCAAATCTTCCAAAGACTCTCCCCTCAAGGAGATCCTTCGCAAATACTCGCGGATGGTGTTGCGGCTAAGTCCGCTCAGGCGCTCGATCTGGCGTACGCTGCGGCCTTGCTGATGGAATTCAATGATGCGTTTTACGTGATGCATACGGAGTGGTTGTGGCATGGCTTAGGGGTTTAAAACCAGCTAAGCACAGACCATTTTGCATCAAATCCCAGTCGCTGGGGGGGGGTGGGTCAAACAATTCCCGAAATCCGGCCTGCCAGGGGGCAAACCAAGCCCGAAAAAGTGACCTAAAACCACGCTAAAGGGTGGGTCAAACCAATTCCGGAATAGGTGGGTCAAACCATTCCCGGAATCCCCGGGTCAAACCATTCCCGAAACGG
>DAIMYJ010000199.1:0-2259 GCA_036734545.1 Chitinophagales bacterium | reverse complement strand
ACTAAAGCTTTCCAAGCACAAACACAGCAGGCATCTTCTCCAGATCAGGTATCGATCTTTTCCAGTCGGCGATCGTTTGTGTGCGGATGAATTCTTTTGGGCCGGTAATATCCATCGCGATGCAAAGTGCCGTTGACGGATGACAATTGGCCAGTATATCCTGTAACATGTGATTATTGCGATAAGGCGTTTCAATGCACACCTGTGTTTCACCCTGACGGGCACGCGCATCCATCTGCTGCAGCCGGTTGCGGCGATCGGGATGTTTGATGGGGATATACCCGTGAAAAGTGAACTGCTGTCCGTTCATCCCGCTGGCCATCAACGCCATGATGATGCTCGACGGTCCGCATAGCGGCACCACACGCACACCACGTGCATGGCACTCCGCCACGATCTTACTGCCCGGATCGGCAACTGCCGGCACGCCCGCTTCGCTCATCAGTCCCACCTCTGTATCACCGGCAAAATACTGCATGTATGTGCTGATGGTTTCCGGTGTGGTATCGGCGTTGATCGGCAACAGGGTCACTTCTTCAAAAGGGACCGTAAATCCTGTTTTGCGTAAATATCGCCGGGCCGTGCGTTCATCCTCTACCACAAATACACGGATACGACTTGTTATCTCATGCACATAAGTCGGGATGACATGCAACGCTTCGGGAGATAATACCACCGGTATGAGATATAATGTGGCCATTCGTTCGTGCCGTTGTATTTTTGTATGGATGCGCAACAAATTTGCATGAATAAGCCCAAATTAAAAAGTGACTTCTACCGGCAGGCCGATACGGTTGCAGTGGCACGCGCACTTCTGGGCAAAAAACTGGTTACGCATTTCCGCGGTGTGATCACCTCCGGCATCATCTGCGAAACAGAAGCGTATTGCGGGACCGAAGACAGAGGCTGTCATGCCTATGGCGGACGTTTCACGGAGCGCACGCGTATCATGTATGCGGCAGGCGGTGTCGCTTATGTGTATCTATGCTACGGCATACATCACCTGTTCAATGTGGTAACCCGTACTGAAGGTGAACCGCATGCTGTGCTCATCCGCGCCATTGAACCGCTGGAAGGTACAGCAACCATGCTGCAGCGGAGAAACCAAAGAACGCTGACCCCACAATTGGGTGCAGGGCCGGGGTTGGTATCGCAGTGCCTCGGGCTGACAACAAAGCACACCGGATCATCGTTATTGGAGGATACGGTATGGATCGAACCGTACGAGGATATAGCTGACACACAGATCATCAGCAGCGCTCGGGTAGGCATGCATTTTTCCGGTCCCTATAAAACCATTCCCTGGCGCTTCCGCATAGCGGGTTCGCCATTCACCAGTAAAGCACGCTGACTTGCGCCTGAACCGACAACTTAAATTTGTTCTGTACGACAGCGCTGATACCAAAGTGGTCTGGAAGCCATTCGGGTATCATAAATTATTGCTGGGGGTGTTCGGACTTTTCTTTGATGGCATGCGCGGTTTCTGGATAGGCTTCGTCATCGGCAGTATGTTTGACGCTGAAGTCATCACCAAAGAAAATCAGAGTTCGAAAACCAAACACGACTGGCGGGTAAGCTATCTGATGCTGGGCGCTTTTGTTCTGCAGGTGCCGGGTGTAGGCAGCAAACTATCCGGCTCTGCCATACGGCAGGCGCTGGTGCGGCAATTCGGTGAAACCTATACGCAAAAGCGACTTCCCTTCTTTTACGAACTCCTGCGTCAGCGCATACAGGTGGAAAAGATCTGCGATCATATGCGCACGGATGCCACCGCACTAGAAAAAAATACGCTACTGCGCTTTCTTTTTGAACTGGCCGAGCAGCCCGGCGTGGAAACACACAATCTGCACCACAGCATCAACTACGTCGCCGCACGCATAGAAGTATCTTTCGAAACCCTGCAACAGATCTACCGCGATTTTCTGCAGGCACATCAGCGCACTCGAGAAAACACACGGAACCCGAACGATCAAAACGGCAGGCCCCACACGCCGTCAGCAGCAGAAAAATGGTTTGCCACACTCGGCCTCACGGAAAAAGCTTCAGAAAAAGAAGTGAAAAAGGCGTACTACACACTCGCCAAAAAATATCATCCCGATTCCAATCCCAACGCCTCCCCTCAGCAAAAGAAAAACCTGGAATCGCAATTGCGGATCGTGATAGAAGCGTATGAAGAGATCTGCGCGTTGCGGGGGTGGTGAGTGGTGAGTAGTGAGTAGTGAGTAGTGAGTAGTGAGTAGTGAGTAGTGAGTAGTGAGT
>DAIMYJ010000198.1:0-2277 GCA_036734545.1 Chitinophagales bacterium | reverse complement strand
TTGTGCGGGATTCGGGAATATATCCAGCATATCGTCTGCGGATACCGTTTCCGTTTCACCATATCGCAACGGCGGCGTGGTAAAGGTGATCGTCGGGCTGTAATCGGAAAATCCGAGCCCGTCACAAAAGGCACGCACCTTAGCAGTATAAGTGGTGTTGGGTGTAAGTCCGCTGATGTTGCGCACATTGCTGAGCGATTTGACCTTTCCGGCCGGCATGCCGGTGGCTTTATACCACACCTGATATCCGGCGGCGTTAGGTATCAGATCCCATTGCAATTTTACTTTCGTAGGCAGGATCATGCTCACAGCGAGGCCTGTCGGCGGTTCGGTATAATCATCCGGGGCACAACCCCATGGACCGGTGAGTGTGCGGAAGGCATCTGCTTTTCCGTAGCCCCATAAATTATTCGGCAGAGAATCGCCCGTGAACGCGTCGCGATGCGCCTGTGAGAGGATGGCATCTTTCACCTGTGCGGCGGTGGCACCGGGTTCTTTTTGCAGATACAGTGCGGCGATGCCGGCCACTACCGGCGAGGCGAAACTGGTGCCGTTATACAGATAATGCTGCCCGTCCTGTGAAATATAATCTGCCAGCCCCAGGTCGATCAGCCAGGTGGTGAGCACATCTGCAGCAGTGGAAAGAACACGTGCGCCGGTGGCGCAAATATCCGGTTTGATGCGCCCGTCGCGAGTTGGCCCATGGCTGGATGAATAAAACAATGCGCCCACCTCATCGATGAGCGGTGGTTGTTCACCGTAATAATTCGTCATGGTATCGCGGTTCACATAACTGCCTACAGTGATCACATTGTCGAGGCACTGCCAACTGCTCACGATCGTTTGATCGGTATCGGGCAGGCGGTATTGGGTAATCTCTGGCAGTACAGCCGCGGTGGGCAGTCCGGTGGTCACATAATTCGAGAAACCGGTGGTCGCCTCCATGGACCAGATATCAAAATACCCGGAACCGGAAGTGCTGAACCGCCAGTAATAGGTTGAAACGAGAGGTGTAGCTAAAAATTCGAGGAGGTATTTATCGCCATCCAGCTGTGCATATACTTTTACATCGCCGGCGCCGGGGATGGAGAATTCGACAGAGTCGATGATATCCGTATCGAAATTAAAATCGGTCTGGATGTTCCATACCGGTGTTGAACCGATGCCGGCCCAGGTGAGCGGGTTGTCTGCCGACAACCGGAACTGCACGTTGTTGAATTCTGCAGTATCGGCCCACAGCTGGAAATACATCAGGTTCATGTAACTGAGTTTCTTGAACCAGGTGAATTGCTCTGTGGCGGTCACATCGTATCCCAGATGGAAAGCAAAATTACCGGCATTACCGGCAGCGGCCACGAAGGCACGTCCGGGTTGCGCAGTGATCAGTGCATCGATCGTTTGTGCGGTTATGTCGGTGCCGTCGTGTGAACCGGCGTACACGCCCAGTGAGGTATTGATCACACAGGGCTTACCCATGGCGGCAGCGCGGTCGTAGATATAGGCGATGGCATCGGTGAGGTTGCTGTAGCAGTCATCACTGAAATTGAGGGATACCAGCACCAGGTCTGCATTCGGCGCCACGCCGCGGTATTTGTTGGCGGCCATTCCGCTGGAGGCGGCTACACCGGTCACGCCACTGCCATGGCTGTAGTTCAGTTCATTGTCATCCGTGCTCATGCAGGTGCCGTTCGCGATCATGGCGCTGTCGCACTCGGTGCCATACGTATAAGGTGCGGGGGCCGTGCCATCGGGCAGGTTTTGATCCCAGAGGTATTTGATACGGGTATGGCCCAAACTATCCTTAAAATCGCCATGGTCGATATCAAAAGGGTCGTCGATGATGCCAATCACCACGCCTGTCCCGTCATACGGCTGATCCAGCGGCCAGTAGCCGTAATAGGCCGAATCCACATTGTTGTGGATCACCATCACATCATCGAGCAGTTCCGCTTTTCCCCGCGGGGCATCGATGCGTGTAGCGTAACCTGTGGCGTTCAGCCCACGGATGGAACGAATGTCCATGTTGGCGGAAACAATTTTGCCCGCCGTGAATTTATACTGCTGACCGTTGGAACGGATATATTCTACAATGCGTGTCACGTCACCTTCGATGAACACCGGTATCACCGTTTCCGGTGTGCGGGTCTCCATGGCGTGGAGGGTGGTGAGGGTGATGGCACTGCGCACCGGGTTTTGCTGGGCCTGCAGGGCGCCGCTCAGCATGGCCAGAATGCAGGTGAGGAGGGCAATGCGCATATGTGTATTTCTTGTTTTTAC
>DAIMYJ010000197.1:0-2355 GCA_036734545.1 Chitinophagales bacterium | reverse complement strand
TGATCTTCCCGGTTGGCATCCCTGCTATGCAGGGAACTCTGAATGCTAATTATGAGGGTTTAACGGATACCGGATGAAAAGGTTTCAGTGCACGCAAAAAATTAATTCCAGGTAACACAATTCAATACACCGCCTTCCCGGGCGATCTCAAAAGAAGGTATTCCAAACACAGTCGCTTCAGGATACAGCTTTGTGAAAAGAGCTAGCGCCTCCTCGTCCCTATTGCCGGGGCAATTAAATTGGGGAACAGCAATGCAGTTCCCGGCCTGTAGGAAATTGATATAACAGCCGATGGCATGATAAGACGGAACCCCACGCTCTGAATAGATAAAAGAGGGCACATCGATCACATCGAACCCATAGCGCCGAACGAAACGGTCAACCGACTTTTGCCAAAACAGATATTCATTAGCGCGACAGGCAATCAGAAGGGTCTTTTCGTTGTAGAAGCGCACCATGCCGTCAGCATGACCGGTCATATCAGAACGCATGGATGGAAAAATTAGCACCTCGGCCTGTAAAAGCGCCTCCAGTTCCCTGATCAGCCCCTGCGGAGCCCTATCAGGATTCTCAGTAAAAATGCGATCAGATATGATCACACGCTCACCATACCGCACCACGTTTCCGCCGTCGAGATTGATATCAGAATAGATCGGAAAGAAACCATTAGCGGGGTTCACAACACGCGGGTCTGATCGCAGGTGGGGCGTGTCTTCCATGTAGGAAGGTTCGTATCTGAATTGCACCAATGTGCCATCGGTGGCGCGGACGGGGAGGTAGTCGCGGCACCAGATGTCCTTTGCGCCATCAACTACTTTTAAGGTAATACCGGAACTATTTAGTACAGAGGCACATTGGTTTGGGAGGGAATATGAATAATCTACATAAAGGATCATATATCTCTACGCGCTATGTTTTTCAGCATCCAAATACTTTTCGTTTAAATATTCAAACACTGGTTTTCTAAAATGTTTAATATAATCCTCCTTACTGATCAAGTCACTTTTATGATTATTGCATATGTAACACGCCAATCCGCAGTTTGCCTCACTATAATCGCTAATATTTGAATCGATTCGCTCTAACTCCAAAACACGTCCTCGGCCTCTCTTTGTGCGGAGAACTCCATTATCCTTGTCAAATATCCTCCTTAATTTGTGAGCCTCAATACCACAGTACATGCATTCTTCTGGCTGTGTCTTGAACCAATTATAAAAGATGACTGCTGTAGAAAATCCAAAATAAAACTTACCATCATTTGCACTTTTTGCCCTTGATTTATACAAAGCGCGTGCCCTAGAAATTTTGTCTCTAAGAGTTTCGTTCTCAACCCACCATTTCGACAAAACCGCTCTTGGAATATTATTATTTTTTGAAATCTCTTTATACGATTGATTCTGCAACATTGCTAAAATCAAAAACTCTTCAGGAGTAATCTGCATTATAATTTAGATTTTAGTTAATTTACTTAATATCATAACCATCGCCCAGGTATCCAATTTACAATACTTCCACATCGCATTCAAATAAGTGTCCATGGACTGCATGATCTCGGCGTCCTGTTTTAACAAGCGGAGATACACATCCATAGCTTCTCCGCCGTTGCCTATCAGCATATTGTCATAACCGAGTTCCGGGACAAGCACGGGCAACACATCTTTAATTGAATTGCTTCCCTGCATATCCGGGTGATAATACCAAAGATTGCGAAATGGTATGATGAGATCATGGATCCTTTGTTCCAGTCGGGTGAGCGCATCATGATATGCGGGAAACGCCGCCGCCATTTCATTGATGCGCGCTGTTTCGAAGGATTTATTATAGGCCCACACGGTGCCTTCCTCTCCTATATGCTGCAGCATGTGCTCAATGAGCGCCGGGCGAGGGTCACTGCCATCCGGGTGGTGCAGATATCCGTAATGTTCCGGCTCCGCGCCCTCTTCACGTATCACATGCAGGCTGTATTGAAAAGTAATCTGGTCGTACGGCCCCGTACCTTGCCAGATCGGGATTGTTGGCATTACGGTTTCAAAGTCGAGGTAATAATGCGGATAAGGCTTATCGGAGAAGAATTCTTCAATCGCAACCCTGTCATGTAAAACAAGTCCTTCCGTATGCGCCTCCCACACGCGCGCCTGCTTTTCTGAAAGATCATCCGGATCCAGGTCGGAAAGGGCATATTGCTCATTAAGCAAATACGCATCTGCTTTGGAGCCTAGCCGGGGTATGACAAAAATGCTGTCACGCTCAGGCACATTTGCCCAGCACAAGTGCTGAAATGCACAGCCATACGGTGCGTTGCAGTGACCGCCGATCGGAACCCTCGGCGGATGCGCATCAAAGCTCATTCGATAA
>DAIMYJ010000196.1:0-2427 GCA_036734545.1 Chitinophagales bacterium | reverse complement strand
GCGTCGGTTACGGCGATGGCTACCATGTTCACGATCTCGCGGATGGAAGAGCCGAGTTGGAGGATGTGCACGGCGCGTTTCATACCGAGCAGGATGGGGCCGATCACTTCTGCCTGTCCGAGGGTTTGCATCAGCTGGTAGCCGATGTTGGCCGCGTGCAGGTTCGGGAATATCAGCGTGTTCACACTGCGGTCGGCGAGGGCGCTGAACGGGTAGTTCTCGCGCTGGAGTTCGTTGTTAAAGGCCATGTTCACCTGCATCTCACCTTCCACGATCATACCGGGGAAGCGTTCTTTGAGCAGGGCTACGGCATTGCGCAGCACTACGGTCTCTTCGTTCTCTACCGAGCCGAAGTTGGAGTAGGACACCAGCGCTATTTTCGGCTGGATATTGAATTGTCTTACCGCTTTTGCTGTGAGGGCCGTGATCTCGACCAGTTCTTCTGCTGTCGGGTTGAAGGTGGCGGTAGTATCGGCGAAGAACACCGGGCCGTGTTTGGTCATAACGATGTGCATGCCGGCCACTTTGCGGGTGCCGTCTTCCTTGCCGATGATCTGCAGGGCGGGTTTAATGGTTTCCGGATACTGACGGGTAAGGCCCGAGATAAGGGCATCGGCGTCGCCGGTCTCCACCATCATGGCGCCAAAGTAGGTGCGGTCGCGCATCATCTTTTTCGCCTCGTACAGGTTCACCCCGCGGCGCATGCGCTTGTTGAAGTAGATCTCGCCGAATTTGGCGCGTGTCTCCTCCTGATCAGCAGCACGGGTGTCGATGATCGGCACACTGCGGAGGTCAAGCTGATTTTCCTCGATGATCTTTTTGATCTTCTCCACCGGTCCCAGCAGTATCGGCCTGGCGATGCCTTCATCGCGTACGATCTGGGCGGCTTTGAGGATCTTATAGTTATCCGCCTCGGCAAACACAACGCGTTTGGGGTTCTGTCTGGCCTTGGAGGTAATGGCTTTGATGAGCTGTTGCTCGATGCCCAGTCGGTTCGACAGGTCGTGCTCGTATTCTTCCCAGTCGGTGATGGTACGGCGGGCAACGCCGGATACGATGGCGGCCTTGGCAACGGCGGGTGCTACGCGGGTGATCAGGCGCGGATCCACCGGTTTGGGGATGATATAACCGCGGCCGAACATGAGGTTCTTTTCGCCGTAGGCCATGTTCACGAATTCGGGCACGGGTTCTTTGGCGAGAGCGGCCAGCGCGCGCACGGCGGCCACTTTCATGGCTTCATTGATCTCGGTGGCCTGCACATCCAGAGCGCCGCGGAAGATATAAGGGAACCCGAGTACGTTGTTCACCTGGTTAGGATGGTCGGAGCGACCGGTGGCCACGATCACGTCGTTGCGGGTGCTCACGGCGAGGTCATAGGCGATCTCCGGATCGGGGTTGGCGAGGGCAAAAACGATAGGGTCTTTGGCCATGCTCAAGAGCATTTCCGGGGTGAGGATATTGCCTTTTGACAGTCCCACGAACACATCAGCGCCGTCAATGGCCTCGGCCAGAGTGGTGGCGGTGGTGGTGGAAACGAACTGACTTTTATATTCATCGAGGCCTTCGCGGGAGGTGTTGATCACCCCCTGGCTGTCGAGCATGATGATGTTTTCGCGGGTCACGCCGAGTTCCACGAACAGTTTGGCGCAGCTGATGGCTGAGGCGCCGGCACCGGAATACACCACTTTGATCTTCGACAGCTCCTTGCCCACCACCTCAGTAGCGTTGAGCAGGGCGGCGCCGGCAATGATGGCCGTACCGTGCTGATCGTCGTGCATCACGGGGATGCGCATTTCTTTCTTGAGCCGCTTTTCGATCTCAAAACACTCCGGGGCCTTGATGTCCTCGAGGTTCACACCGCCGAAGGTGGGTTCCATGGCTTTTACGATGCGCACGAACTCATCTACATCGCGGCAGTTCAGCTCGATGTCGAAGGCGTCGATATCTGCATAGATCTTGAACAGCAGGCCTTTGCCTTCCATCACCGGCTTTGAAGCCTCAGGGCCTATGTCGCCGAGGCCGAGAACAGCGGTTCCATTGGATATCACGCCCACCAGGTTGCCCTTGGTGGTATATTTATATACATCGTCGGTATTGGCAGCGATCTCGAGGCAGGGCTCGGCAACGCCGGGTGAATAGGCGAGCGAAAGGTCGCGCTGGGTTTTGGTGGATTTGGTGGGGATGACCTCGATCTTACCGGGACGGCCTGATGAGTGATAATCCAGAGCGTCTTTTTTGCGGAGTTTTTCGGGCATGGTAAAAAATTAGCGTTCAAAGGTAGGGATTATCGGGGAGAGGGGTGAGTGGGTGAGTGGGTCAGTGGGTGAGTGGGGGTGTGCTAAGAAGGCAATTGTTGTTCGTGAGTCGTGAATCGTGAGTGGGTGGGTAGGGTATTGCTAAGAAGACAATTAACGTTAGTGAATAGAA
>DAIMYJ010000195.1:0-2440 GCA_036734545.1 Chitinophagales bacterium | reverse complement strand
AAAATCCCCCCACCTCTACCCCCTCCTTAATGATCTCGCGACCCGACTCACGCAGAAATCCTACCTTCTTAGCAAACTCCACCACTCACGACTCACGACTGCCGACTCACGAAGAAGAATTACCTTCTTTGCATTCTCACCACTCACTTAGACGGCAGCATATAATGCACACCCAAAGTCAACCCGCCGTAAGCATTGCGCGACGGACCGTCGTATTCTGTTGTTTCTACGTCGGGGCGGCGTTCGCGGGTGGGTTGGGAGTTGATGTCGGTGAGGCCGGTGTAGAAACGGAGGGCCGGACTGATGTACAGATTGTCCGTTACGTAAATATCCAAACCGAAATCAAACTGGAATCCCAGGTCTATTTTGGAGAAAAAATCTTCAGCAGATTCTGTGGCCTCGCTGGCAAAGAACTCAGGCACCATGTAGTCGATGGAATCACCCGGAATGGTGAAATAGGTGTCGTTGAACAGTGCGAGCGTATCTGCTTCATAATACATCTTTGCGCCCGACAGGAAACCCAGTGTGGGGCCGGCGAGGATGTGTACGGAAACCACCTGCTTCTTTTTGCGCGCTGAGGTATACTTGAACATGATGGGCACCTGCACATAACTCAGGTCAACGTAGCGGAAAGTTTCCACTTTATCCGGTTTGTTGTCGCCATCATTGTCGATGTTGCAAAAATCTTTGGAGAGATCGAAATAATCCTGACCCATGGTAGCATAGTTGAAATCTACCTGGATACCCACCGTCTCCTGAAAATTATATCCAACGGAAGCGCCGGCGAGATAGCCGAATTTGCGCTGGTAATCCAGTTCCTGAAAACCGTAATTGTTTTGATTCAGGATCCACACACTGTTGAATCCGCCCTGGAGGCCGAAATGCACTCCGGTTTGTGCCGACATGGAGGTAATGGCGAGGGTGCACATGCACACCAGAAAGAGTAACTTTTTCATAAATGGCTTTTTGGGTTATCCCCTGCGGGGGACAACAAAGGTAACAGGAAATCCCGCCTATGCCAAGACAGGCCCCGGCATCACTTCTTCAGGCCGATCTCGCGGAGGCGCTCGTCGAGGTATTCTCCGGCCGTGATAGGCGCATAGGCCAGGGGGTTCTCGGCGGTGATACAGCCTTCGAGGCAGTTCAGCGACATGTCCGATTTCGGATGCAGGAAGAACGGGATGGAGTAGCGGGCGGTGTGCCACTTCTCGCGGGGTGGGTTCACCACCCTATGGGTGGTGCTGCGCAACACATTGTTGGTCAGGCGCTGCAGCATGTCGCCCACATTCACCACGATCTCATTCGGCGCGGTCTTCACGGGCACCCAGTTGCCGGCGGTGTCCATCACCTCGAGCCCGTCGGCAGAAGCGCCTACCAGCAGGGTGATGAGGTTGATGTCCTCATGCTGCTCGGCACGGATCGCCGACTTCGGTTCTTCCGTGATGGGCGGGTAGTAGATCGCCCGGAGAATGGAATTACCGTTGTGGATCTTATTGTCAAAATACGTTTCCTCCAGTCCCAGGAACACCGCCAGGGAGCGGAGCAGATATTTCCCGGTGTGCTCGAAATTGCGATAGAGCTGATACCCCAGTGTATTGAACTCCGGCAGCTCCTGCACCTGCACGTTGGGCGGATAGTATTCCTGCATCACCTCACCATCTTCCACGGTCTGACCCGTCTGCCAGAATTCCTTCAGGTCGCCGGCCGTGCTCTGCTTCGCATGCTCCTTCCCGAAAGAAGTGAACCCGCGCTGCCCCGCCAAACCGGGCACCTCATATTGCTGCTTCACCGCATCCGGCAAAGCGAAGAATCGCTCCACGGCATCATAGAAGCCGTCAACCAACTGCTGATCGATCCCGTGGTTCTGCACGGCAACGAAACCCACCTCCTGGTAGGCCTTCCCCAAACGCTGCACAAAATCCGCCTTACGCACCGGATCCCCCGAAACAAAATCGGCAAAGTTGACTGTAGGTATGGTGTTCATCTGCTGGTATGTTTTTCAGGTCTAAGATACGATATGGAAGTTTTTTGGGAAAGGTGTGTTCATGTGTGCGTGTGTTCATGTGTTCATGTGTGCGTGGGTGCGTAGGTGTCCGCCGCGGCGGATGCGTCGGTGTTTTCGGCGGATGGGAGAGCGTATGGCCAATTATATAAAATCGTCTGACCTTTGGTCAGACCTGCTTATTTACTCCCGGCCTGCCCCGAAGTGTAAATTTTGGAGCGCAGCGGAAAAATTTTCTACTTCGGGGTGTACTCCTTTCTCAGATGTATGGGCTACAATAGGTAATTGGCGAGTGATCCGATAATCAGAAAACCATATACACCTCAGGCTGTATCCACATGCATACATGCACACATGCACACACGAACACATGAACACAATCCCAAATCACCCCAGATAATTCTTCAACGCACTGCTTCCTGTTGCTTTGCGGAGGCG
>DAIMYJ010000194.1:0-2489 GCA_036734545.1 Chitinophagales bacterium | reverse complement strand
GTTGCGTATCTCCGGTGCCGGCTCCAGTTGTTAGGCTTCCGTGAACAGCGAACGGATCGTTCTGTCATCAATATCAATTTCATCATAGGCGATCATATCGAAGCAGATCACTTCATACCAGCGTCGATTGCCATTGACAACAGTCATCTTCATTCGCTTCTTATAACTGCCGCCTCCATATATCTCACAGATGTATGATCGTGGTATATCGGTAACCACATTGAGCACGTCTGGGAAATTGAGCAGTCGCGCGTTCACACCTACCGGGTCGTTTGGGATCTTGAAAGGGAAAGTATGGTAACAGGTCCGGAACTGCTCGCGAAAGAAAATGCTCTCATTATCCCAGGGAATGAAGAACCCGTCATACATGACCAGGTAGCCTCCGTTGACTTTGATCTTATCCATGTGTCGATTTTATGATACTATTGAATCACGGCCAATGAAGTCATAGGCCGGCATATATTCAAACTCCAGGGCCCACTGCCTTTCATTGTCACCTGTGGTCCGAATGTCCCGGCGCGTGATCACGATGGGCACCAGCTGTCCGTCGAGGATCTCATAGACCGCCTGACTGGTGAAAAACAACAGCAGGTAGCGGGCAATCTCCGGACCTTTCAGCCATCCCGTGCTCTGCGTATACTTCAGGCGCGCATCAGCTCCACTCATCATATACTTGCCGTCGCTCAGCTGGTAATCCGCCGGCAGGAATTTCTTCAGCAGCTCGCCTGTGACCACTGCACCATCCACCCGGTCGCCGGTAGTTCGCAGGGTGTCATACCATCCCAGGCCGTTCTCAAACAGGAAGTACCGCGTATTTGTCGGCAGCTCCTCCTCCAGGATGAAGGTGAACTCCTCGCTAAGCACAGCATCATCAGCGGCATCAACAATGCTCACAGTATATCTGGCCACATCGAGGGCAGCGATCGGATCCACGAGAAGATCATACGAGCAGTCAAAATAAAGCACCAGCAAAAACGAGTAATCGGAAAAAATGGTCGTATAGTCCGTGTCATAGGTATAGACCACCTCATCGGTGCCATCGGTGTAATACATGTGCACCTTCACTCTGTAGTCAGCATAACCGCTCTCCTTCACATGAGCAAAGGCCAGCCATTCCTTCTGTGCCCGGGTGATGCGCTGGGTTCTCTTCTGCCAGGTCAGCCACCTGAAATTGGCATCGTATCCGGTGAAGAAGTTTGTTACCGGGAATGCAGTCTCTCCGATCGCTCCGTGCATTGCGCAGAAAAAGTCATCACTGGTATACAGGAACTGTTCCACGATCGGATTGCCGTAAGCCTCATAATACTTCAGCCGGAAGAACATCGCGTGCTCGATGGCCGCCTGGATGCCGGCGGTCTCCATATCGGGCAGGTTCAAACGCACAAAGCTGCGCAGGATCTCTTCCAACCGCGACTGGAAAACACCGCTGTCCTGATCGATCAGCTCCATCTCCAACTCAACGTACGGGTTGGCAGGATCCGCCAGGTAACCGCCCAGCACCTCGATCAGCATGAACAAACGGAAGTTCTCCTGCAGCACCTCTGACACACCGGTCGAGGTTGTGGTGGCAGATGACGTGCCTGGCGTGGCCGTATAGGTTATGTTCCATTCCGCGCCTCCGGCCTTTGCCTGGAAGTAAACGCGATCTGTCGCAGTATCGGCGCTGACGGTGTAATTGCTGCCGATCTGATAGTTACCGGCCACATCTTCGGCAAATTTCACCAGCCATTCATCGAGGGTTTCTGCGAGCAGCTTTACGCGAAAGTGAAGACCGTCGTAGGTGATCGGAGATGTCTGGCTTTCCATGTCCACCTCGATGCCGCTGAACTCGATGGTCAGATGGCTGCCGGCAAGCGTTGTCGCCGTTGTGAACTGGATGTAGCTGATATGCCCCATTGCAGCTGTCTCGACGAGGCTGTCCGAGGTAATCTGCACCACGATCGGGTTACGGACCAGATTGTTATCCGCGGGAGGTAGGGAGAGTGTAAGTGCCATAGTTAATCAGTCCAGTCGTCATCGTTATAGGCCAGTGATACCTGGTAGAAGATCTCGAATTCATAGTAGAACCCTACCCTTCCCTCGGCACCCAGCTGGGGGGGTTGTCCCGTCACGGACCCGGCCAGAAAGTGCCTGAACTTCGGGAGCTCGTCAGCCGGCACACGGCCATAGGTGTTTTTGCGGATCCGGGTCAGCACCTTTCGGCCGATCAGACGGCATTGCTCGATGGCCGCATCGTTGAGATCGTATTTGCCGGGTTTGGAGGGCAGGTACACAGAAAAAGCACACCGCATGTATTCCACGATGTGCTCGCTCTTGCTATCGCTATGCCGGTAGCTTACAGGCTCCAGCACCAGGATGGGCAGCTTGCGTGCCTTCACCAGAGCCATGAAGTCATCTTCATCCACACTGGCAAAGCCACCCACGCCGATATGCACCGATTTCTCGGCGATATCTTTCATCTGGGCTTTATACGTTTCGTAAGAAAGTGC
>DAIMYJ010000193.1:0-2539 GCA_036734545.1 Chitinophagales bacterium | reverse complement strand
TTCCCTGAGTCTTCCTGTATTCCCTGCCAGCGTGCTGAACACCCCGGTCGCTCTTACACCCTCAATACCCAGGTCACCAAGCGTGGCCGTCAATGCGGTAATTCCCTCACTGGACTGATTGGCGCCTTCCAGCACACGGATGAATGCCTCCATTGCATCCTCATTCATCAGTTTGATGAAATCCTCGGTTTTCATCTGTGCAAATCCGGCATACACTTCTGCATCATCAGCCATTTTGATGAACAGCTTACTCAATGCAGTGCTCGACACCTCCGATGTCTGGCCGAGAGAGTCCAGTGTGGCTCCAAGGCCGATGATCTCCGTTGCGGAGATATTCATCATCGGTGCCACGCCACCCATACGGTTCAGGAAGTCAACGATGTATCCCTCGGCGGCTTCCGATGCCTGACCGGCGCTGTTGATGGCGCTGCCCACTTTGAGCATTGCTTCCTCCAGACCAAATTCATCCCTGAGTTGGAAAATGTTTACGATCTTACCTATCGATGTAATCGCATCGGTGCCAAGATCCTCACCGAGGGCAACATTTATCTGATCGGCTGCCTTCACGAACCCGGCGATATCTTCTTCCGCGATGCCCAGCTTACCCCCGGCTTTGGCCAGCTCGAGCAGCTGTAGTGTTGGTGTTCGTGTATCCCATGAAGAAAATTCGCTTTTAAGGCGCTCTGTTTCATCTGCAGTCATACCAGTGGTCCGTTGCACATCAGCCATAACAGCGCTGAGCTTTGCGGCTCCCTGTATCCCCTGCCCTACCTTACTGAACAGCGTGGTCACGCCCACATACCCGGCAGCCATCGCGCCGAACACCTTTCCCTGATACAGGATCTCATCCCATACGCTTTTTACCTTTTTTACCTTTCCGGTATGGTCATCCAGAATGGCCTGCTGCTGTTTGAGATGGCGCTGTGCGTTTTCGTATTCAGTGGTGCCTATCTTCACGTTGCGCCATTCATTGCGCAGCTTGGCCACAAGCTCCGATTGTGCTTTAACGGATCCTTTAGCCTGTGCGTCGTTGATCCAGACGTTGATGCGACTTTGTTGTGTGGCGCTCATCCTTTGAAATCAATTTTGAACTGGTTAACCCGGGCGGAGGCTTCTGCATAGAATCCTGATACGATCTCATTCAGCTCAGGCAGTTTTTTCTCGAGCGCCGGAGAGATCCAGGGTTGTGCTTTGCGGCTGCCGGTGTTCATTTTACCGAGGCTGTCCGGATTGGTGCTCCGTCGTTCGCCGGTCTTTGTAAGCCACCGGCTGCCCACACTGCCACCATGGCCGCGGCCGGCTCCATACTCGACGAAGATCCCGGACCGCTGAAATGGGAATCCGATCGAAGCGATCGTCATACCACTTTTTTTGTAGCGTCGCGATATACTCGATTTGGTATCACCGGTGTCAACAGGAACACCGGCTTCCATCTCTGCCTCGGTGCCTGCAGCCCAGCTGCGCACCTTGGCGTTGAATTGTTCGAAATCGACAATTTGCTCCGGATCCATGAAGCGAAAATACCCGTGCCTTTAACTGCGGTAAAGGACAGGCAGACACTCACTTCTTCAGGTGCTGATCAACGGTGGTGGGTTTCCCATCACGCACCAGGATACCATACATGGCGAGCTTTGCCGATTGGATCAGATCAAACTCTTTTGCGCTCATGGCCGGTATATGTTCTTTTCCGGGATGCCAATACTGCGAAGCCATGCAACGGTGTCAAAAGATGGACATGCTTTTGCTGCAAACTGGTTATGTCCGGCAATTAGGATATCCGGGTAACGCAGCACCATAAAGCGGCAATAGGTGGCCATGGTGGCCAGCTGCTCAGGTGTGCGTGTGTCTTTCGCTTTCGCCTTACTAAGTTTATCGGTGCCACCGGCATACACAATATGGCGAGAAATGGAATTCTGACCGGAGACGCCATTTGTGAGTTCCCACGCCTCGATATCATCATCAGAATCATACGGCGTCAGGTTCTCGAGTGATCCGTCGAGATGGATAATATCTGTGTACCCAACGCGCTTCCATCCTCTGCCTGCAGGTGGTGGCGAAAGGTGCCATTTACGGATATCGTCTGAGCTTACCTCCCTGCCTTCGGGCGTGGCCGTGCAGTGGAGTATAAGATACTTGATCTTCATTATTTTTTGGTTTTGAGTTTGGATTTGAGTTCCGCCTGTCGCTTTGTGCTGTGTGCCAGCCAGCTGAATACCTCCCATGCCGGCCGTGTGCCCACTTCGTGTACATTCACAAATTCATGGGCGAGATCCTGCACGATATCCTTCCAGGTATTTTTGGGCCCACTGTTCTTCTTACCGGTTTTCCGGAATGCCGCTTTGTTGGCCGATATCATAAAGTGCCGCTGTGCGCGGTATTGCAGATACACGGCTATTTTCAGGTCCTGAGGCAGGTCTGTGAACACTACTGCCCGTGCATGGCAGTCCAGAATATCAAATGGTGTAAACTCAGGCCGGAACCGCACGGCAACGAGATTTTCGAGTGCCTCAAATGTTACGCTAGATATGATGTGCTACAA
>DAIMYJ010000192.1:0-2557 GCA_036734545.1 Chitinophagales bacterium | reverse complement strand
AGCAGCAGCATCCCGGACAGGTGTGGCAGGTTTGGGAAAAGCTGCCGGAGGATGTGTATTCCATCATCATTCCAGCGCAACCGGGGAAATATCAGATACGTATCGTGGTCCGGCATGACAGGACGGTGGACACCCTGTATTACCCGCTATCCAACCACCGCTCCCTGGACATTTGCAGGAACGAACTGGACAAAGAAAGCACGGCAAAGGCTATCACTTTTGATGACGAGCCCCCGTTCACGCCGATACGCATTGACCTGGGCCAGCCGCCGGCTGCACCCGTACCTTCAGATACCATCAGTGAAGTCTACCTCCGCTTTGACACCAGGAAGGTAGCACCTGCGGCCAATGGCGACACCCTGGCTGAGGTCTATCGCGTGCGCGTTTATGATGCCGCAACGCTTAGCCTGATACAGACCATTCCCATTACGGGCACCCTGCCCTTTCATCCGAACAACCGGTATGCCCATATCGAGGAATTCCCGCTGTTCAGAGACGCACACCCGCCGGGGATCCCGGATTTCCGTATCCTGGCAGAGTTAAAGACCGATACACAGCAACGGATCACAGAACAACGGTTTGAACAGTATGTCTTTGATGCTGCTACCGGCCGCTATCAGCGGCATGAAGCCATCAGTGCGGGTTGGAATGTAAAAGTGGATGCCGCCACCGGCGTCATCACCCAATATGCGATCGAGCATACACCGGAAAAGACCATTGTGCAGGAGTATCAGTTCCGGGATGACCAATGGGTGCCGCTTCAGCGTCGGGAGATCGCACGAGAAACCTATCGGCCGGCACCACAGTCGATCGCGGGCAGCTGCACGGCCATTTTTGTTGCGCCGGGTGGCATGCGGCCGGTGAAGCCGCTCAGTACCTGGCTGGGGGAATACCTGATACGCGACAGCCTGATGGTAACCAACCAATGCACCAAGGACCAAAAAGTGTTCATCGACAAGCAGTATCCCGGCGCACAGTACTTTTCCGCACCGGCTGAGATCCCGGCGGCCGGCAGTGCTTCGGTCAGGATGGAGGAAGTGATACTGATGGCCCGGTCCCTGCAGTTGTACACCCATGAAGTGCGCATCGGGCTGCCCGACGGGACCTTTGCTGCGCGGTCCATCTCCTATTTTACGGCCTGGGACAGCACGGCAGTGTGGGATCCCCTGACCGGCAAGGTCATCCGATATGTTTCGGAGGAAGAGAACGACAGTTTGACCTACATGGCACTGGACGTGGACGCTTCAGGCATGCCGACAGCCTACGGACCGATTCTGAAGGTCGGAGGAAAGCGGGTAGGCACCTGGAGAACCTGGGATGCAGAAGGTCGTGAGACCGCCGCTGTCACCTATAGTTTGCGGGCAAACGTGGTGATCTATACGCCCGAGCGTATCCGAAGGGATATGCAGGTGTTGTTGCGGGTGAACGGCGTTTGGGAGCCTGTGGAGTACGCATCGGCCTATGAGGGGATCACCCTGTATATCCCCGTTGAGGCCGACAGCATACATATCATTAGTGGCGATGCCTCCGCCCGAGAGCGTATAGACAGGCGATCGCTGCATAATTTTACCTATACCGCTCAATCGTTGCTGCTTCCCGGTGAATCCTATGTGCGGTCAGGATACAGCAAATTTCCTGTCGTCTGGGATCCGGATGGCTATGCCCTGTTATGGGATCAGGTGTATCTGAGCAAGGCCTATCCGAACATCGACGGTCGAAAGCGCCTGCGGGAGCACCTGAAGGCCAAATATGCGGGCGTACTGCTGTTCGCGGAATTGGACGACACCGAGTTCAGGGTCATATTCCCGCCCGGATCGTCGAACCGCAAGGCCGGCCTCCTGCAGCAGCTCCAGGCCGAGCCGGGCATTCTGGCCGTTGCGCAGGTGGCGAACCTGCCCCGCAACGAAAACACCTATCTGAGTCCAACCGTCACGATCCAGTTTGCATACACCGTTACCACAGATTCCATATACGCCCTGGCGAAAGCGAAAAATGCGACAGTAAGTATGGTCTTTGGCGCTCCGAATCTATGCACCTTCACTTTTAGCGATACCCTGATCGATGCCGCCTGGGTAGACCGCATGCATCAACTGATACTGGAGCCCGGGGTAGAGTATATCTACTTCAACTGGTTCTCCCGGACCTATCCGGAGGAGGCAGGAGAGTGATCCCGGTGGGATGGTGAGCATACCTATTACCCAGGCATTTGACCATTTGAACGAACATATCCTTCAGCGCCACTGAGTCGACCATAGCTATATTACCATAGCATTGGAGTATCTCATCCTGACAGGTGAACGCACAATCCCGGAGAACCATCGGAAGGGCGACTGACAAATATGCAGACGCCAAATAAACCCTTTTTTCGGGTGTCTTTGGTCGCAATAATTGATACATAATTATCTGATTTACTGATATATGTATATCATTATATGCATAGCATATATACATAACTCCTGAAAATTATTTTTCGCCCCCTATTGCAAATATCCACAGGCCGAATATACATTTGCATAAATGTTTAACAAATAAGTTAAACTTATGGGTAAAGACGAAA
>DAIMYJ010000191.1:0-2777 GCA_036734545.1 Chitinophagales bacterium | reverse complement strand
CTCAAAAAAAGAGCGCCCTTTCGAGCGCTCTCATTGAACAAGCATTACATCTCTGATCCGGATATCCCGGGGTGGGACATCCATAATTTTGTCTATTTACATCCTAATGTACTGAACATCTGTATTGTAGACCGATTCATGTTTTCGGGGCATTTGCTGTAGATCACGAACTTGTAGGTTGTACATGGTTTCAAACCATCAACCGCCACACTGCCTAAGTTGGTCATAAGGGTACCATTCTCGCGTGGATCTCGTACGTTGTAATACTGCACTTTATAATACGCAGCACCGTTGGTATACCAGTGAATGGTCGCCGATGTGGCTGTGATCTCGTCAACAAATATGCCTTGCACTATACCGCAATCGATCTGGTGACTTACTACATCTTTACCTTGTTTATGTGTGTCCGCCCTGCCTTGTGCTTGTACTCCACTCAGCAAGGTGAGGAGAATAATTATAGAGAGTATCTTTTTCATAGTATCAGCTTTTCAATACCACAAAGTTGCAGCACGCCAATACATAAAGCAGTGACCGATGACACCACCAAAAGATGATATTAAGCACCTTAGGAACACGGTTTGTGGTCATCCCATAAAAACAAAGGCGCAAAGTGCTTCTTATCCACTTTGCGCCTCTGCGTGCAAAAAACCTCAACGCGAATAATTCGGTGCTTCCTTCGTGATCACCACATCGTGCGGATGCGATTCACGGATACCGCTCGCTGTGATCTTCACGAACTGCGCTTTCTTCAGATCCTCGATCGTGCGCGCGCCCGCATAGCCCATACCGGCCCTGAGTCCGCCGATATATTGCACCATCACTTCCTCCACCGTGCCCTTGAACGGCACACGGCCAACGATACCTTCCGGCACCAGTTTCTTGATATCATCTTCCACATCCTGGAAGTAACGGTCCTTGCTGCCTTTCTCCATCGCTTCCACACTGCCCATACCGCGGTACGACTTGAACTTGCGGCCTTCAAAAATGATCGTCTCACCGGGACTCTCCTCGGTTCCGGCCAAAAGGCTGCCGGCCATGATCGTATCGGCACCGGCCACAATGGCCTTCACGATATCGCCTGTATAGCGGATACCGCCGTCGCCGATCACCGGCACTCCTGTGCCTTCCAGCGCCCGTGCGGCTTCATAGATCGCACTCACCTGCGGCACACCCACCCCGGCTACCACCCGCGTGGTGCAAATCGAACCGGGCCCTACACCCACCTTCACGGCATCCACACCCGCATCCGCCAGCGCCTTTGCGCCCGCACCCGTCGCCACATTGCCGGCCACGATCTCCAGATCGGGGAATGTCTTTTTCACGAGACGCACCATATCCAGCACACCCTTCGAGTGGCCGTGCGCCGTGTCAATGATCACCAGGTCGGCACCCACCGCCTTCAGGGCCTCCACACGCTGTATCGTGTCGTGGGTAACGCCTACCGCCGCACCTACCAGCAAACGGCCGAAGCTGTCTTTGCAGGCGCGCGGGTGACTTTGCAGTTTTTTGATGTCTTTATACGTGATCAGCCCCTTCAGCGTGCCCGTGCCATCCACCACCGGCAGCTTCTCGATGCGGTAGTTGCGCAAAATATCCTCCGCCTGACTCATGGTGGTGCCCTCCGGCGCCGTGATCAGGTTCTCGCGGGTCATCACCTCCGATACGGGGCGACTCAGATCGGTCTCAAAACGCAGGTCGCGGTTCGTGAGGATGCCCACCAGCTTCTTCTGCGTATCCACCACCGGTATCCCGCCGATCTTGAACTCGCGCATCATCATCAGCGCATCCCGCAGCGTGCTGTCCTTCGACAGGGTCACCGGATCCAGGATCAGACCGCTGTCAGAACGCTTCACCTTCCGCACCTGGTCGGCCTGCTTCTCAATGGTCATGTTCTTGTGGATGATCCCGATACCGCCCTCCCGCGCCATCGCGATCGCCATCTGCGACTCCGTTACCGTGTCCATCGCCGCAGAGATCAGCGGCACATTGATGCGCAGGTTACGGGTCAAACGGGTAGAAATGTCCACCTCCCGGGGCAACACCTCGGAGTAAGCAGGCACAACAAGAAGATCGTCGAAGGTCAGGCTTTCGCCCAGGAACTTGGTTGAGAGATTTTCCATGTGCAAAGATAAGGCGCAATGCTCCACATGTGCAAATACCACCCGCAGGAGCCCGTTTTTTTAGGGCGCCTGACGGCAAATGATAAGTCCGGTAAGCCGCGCCGCACCAAACATCCACCTACCCGGACAGACCACTTCCACCCCGAAAAGCGATACCGTCGGCATCTTTCTCTACCGGCCATGCACAGCCGGCGATCAGTACCCCGATATATCGTGCAAACCGCGTACATCTTGTGTACAAAATATTACTGCACCGCTCTGCATAGTAATTAACGCCTACACAATTCATCGAATCCAACAAAACGTAATACATCGCGTTGCATGAAAAGCAAAAACGCCATCCCGGTTCCTGCGAAAACCTATACGCGTCCACAGCATAGTTTTGCTTACGTCTATTTTATCTGCGCACTATCTTTTTCCCGCAGATCGCGCAGATCTTCGCAGAACACAAATTGCATTTTTCTGCGCCCATCTGCGAGATCCGCGGGAAACCCAAGCACTCGCGCAAGTCTTCACACAACACAAATCGCATTTTTCTGCGCCCATCTGCGAGATCCGCGGGAAACCCAAGCACTCGCGCAAGTCTTCACACAACACAAATCGCATTTTTCTGCGCCCATCTGCGAGATCCGCGGGAAACCCAAGCACTCGCGCAAG
>DAIMYJ010000190.1:0-2866 GCA_036734545.1 Chitinophagales bacterium | reverse complement strand
CAGGCTGTAACCTTTGTGGCTCAAGGGTTATGGCTGAATTTTCGCCCTTCGGAACCTAAGAATCCGCCAAAATTTTATCGATTTTCCTTTGGTCACCCCGATAGGTTTGTGTCATCAAAACACAAAACGATGACCACAACTAAACATCTTCTCCCTGCCATCGCCGTGATCCTGGGTGGATACACGTTGCAAGCGCAAAACACATTCCCTGTATCAGGACCTGTAGGTATCGGTACACTGGCTCCCGTTTCTGCACTGGAGATCACCACCACCGAAGTTCTGGGCGGCAATGCTCTGCAGATCAGTCCGTTCTTTACGGCTGCGGGTCAGGAACCCGGACAATTCCGGATGATGGAAACCTCATTCTCCGGCACAGATTACGTAGCCTTCAGGGCGCCTTTCAGTTTAGCTGCGCCCACTGTGTATACCTGGCCCGTAAATGACGGTGAGAATGGGCAGTTCCTAACCTCCGACGGCTTTGGCAATCTGAGCTGGACGAGCGTTTCCAAAGGTGCCAACAAAAAATTGTCTAACCTCACCGCACCCACAGCCGTCAACCAGGCTTTATTACCGAATGCCGACAACACCCTTGACCTGGGCAGCATTGCTAATTCGTGGAATGATGTGTATGCAGATGGCAAAGGTTTCTTTGGCGAGATCGGCATCGGTGTTTCTACTATCGATGGCGATCTTACGATCAGTGGTGTCAATGAGCTGATGACACTGGAAGGTACAGATCCTTATATCCAGTTTGAGAATGCCGGGCTTGACAAAGGGTATATCCGTGCCCTGAGCAATGATATGTTCATCACGACCAATGTGCTCAACACCACAGGCCGGCTGATGCTCGGGACAAAAAGTGCAGAACACCTGTATCTGCACCCCGATGGTGAGGTCACCATCAATAGCGCGATGCCGTATGCAGGATTTAAATTGGGTGTAGCCGGAGATGTATATGTGTCAAGTCAGCTTGCCGTAGGAACCACAACCTTGGATGCGACTGCACAGGTTACCTTATCCGGTACGGATGATGTGCTGGTGATAGATGGATCAGCGCCCTATATCACCATGCAGGATGCTGGATTTGAAGTCGGATTCGTGCAGGCAAATGGAGAAGATCTGAAGATCGGAACCTTCGCCGGAAACGACAACGGTCGACTGATCTTCCGCACCAATGGTTTTGACCGGGGCATGGTGGATCAGAACGGTAATTTCCTGATCGGCAATCCCAACAGCGTGAATGTGGCAACCGGGTTCAGACTCAGCGTGGATGGAAAGGTGATGTGCGAAGAGCTGCGCGTTGAAATGTCGCCCTGGGCTGATTACGTATTCGAAGAAAATTATCCGCTGCCCACCTTCGATGAATTGGAATCCTTCATTGCGGCCAATAAACACTTACCCGGTATTCCTCCTGCTGCTCAGATCGAAAGCGAGGGTCTGGATGTAGGCAGTATGCAGGCGAAAATGATGGAGAAGATCGAGGAGCTCACGCTTCTGGTGATCCAGCTGAATAACAGGATTGAAGAACTCGAGGCAGATAACCAATAATCAGGAGATCATGCACAAGTTACAATATTATATGGTGCTATTGCTCCTGTTGAGCAGTGCCCATGCAAGAAGTCAGTGTCACCATTCCGAAGGCATTTACCGGCTGCCCTATGTAGATGGCACAGAGGTACAGGTAACCCGAAACCACCAAACGCATTTTGTGGATGATGCCAATACCATTCTCGAGTGTCGTATCGATATGATCGATGTCAACGGTACGGATAGTATCGTTGCTGCTGCCGACGGATGGATACGTGCTATCGTGGATAATTTCTGGTTGCAACTGGACTGCGATACCACAGCAAATAACAATAATTACGTTTGGATAGAACATCCCAACGGCGAGTGGACGAAGTACACACACATGACCAATCTCAGCACTACTTTCAATGCGGGGCTGGCGGTAAATGACTGGGTGTGCGCAGGAACATTCCTCGGATTTGAAGACAATGTCGGTTGTGCCGGCGGTGATCACCTGCATTTTGAAGTAGCCAGGCCGACTGATGGCACCAATGTACTGCAGTTCAGCTTTACCGGCGGGTACATCGATGAGGATGTTGCAGAGAACCTCATTCCGGTCATTTGCGGAATAGAAGGAAATGTAATGGAAGATGATGCTGTTTATACTGCAGGCCCCTGTGATTATGATGCATGTGATCCGAATCGTGAACACAGCACGCTGCAGGTGGCGAATGACGAATGGTCGGTAGATATCGTGGATGATTTTGTGGAAGCGGGTGTTGACGTGGATATTTTCGATGGCGGCAACGGCATTTTCCAGGCCGGTGAATACATCAATCTCACACCGGGTTTTACCGCACATGCCGGCAGCAGCTTTTCAGCCCGCATTCGCGATTGCAATGATCCGGGATGGGATGTGACGCCATGTATTTCGCCCCGTGCAGCTACGGAAGGAGAGTCTGTCCTCCCCACCACCATGCAGTTATTTCCAAACCCTGCCAATACTATCGTTCGGATATTGCTGGAAAATCCCGGATCGATGCAGGAGACACGTATACAAGTGTTCTCAGTGCTCGGTCAGCGCATGATCGATATCCCGATGGCGCCCGAACAGCACGTGCTTGAATTAGATGTGACCGCCTTCCCTTCAGGCACCTATCAGGTCGTTTGTGCACAACAGGGGGTTGTGGTCGAGTCCCTGATGCTGGCAGTCTCCCATTGAAGCCGGCCACTGCACACCAACTCTCCGGATTCCATTCGGAGGGTTGGTGTTTTTTTTATCCTGCCATCCCCACTCCCCATTCACCCGGAAGTAGAAAATTTTTCCGCTTCGCTCCAAAATTTACACTTCCGGGCA
>DAIMYJ010000189.1:0-2871 GCA_036734545.1 Chitinophagales bacterium | reverse complement strand
ACTCACCACTCACTACTCACCATTCACCCATTCACCCACTGACCCCCTCACCCATTCACCCCTTCTCCCTTTTCATCTGCTCTATCCTGCTTGCGAGGCTTTCGCTGGTGAGTTTATTTCGGGAGAGGTCATCTACTACAATGGGGAATGCGAACGGACTGAATTTTTCCATGTGGTGTATGGCGATCTTCGAGCGCTGGATGCGCAATAAAGCAGTGCGCAGGCGCGCCTGTTCCATCTGGTCGTTCACGATCTCATCGTAGGCCTGTTTGATGAGCAGATTACCGGGATCATACTGGCGCAGCACATCGAAGATCAGCTGGGCACTCGACTGGAGGTGACGCGCGCGTTTTTGTTCTCCGGGGTATCCCTGGAACACCATGCCGGAGATGACACAGATATCTCTGAATTTACGCCGGGCCATTTCAGTAGCGTTCACGGATTGAAAAACATCGGTATCCATATCGCGGATATCGAACAACTGACGGATCAACGCTTCCGTAACAGTAATGGGCTGATTGCACAATAATTCAAAACCGTAATCATTCATCGCCACCGAAATACTCACCGACTGCTGACGGCTGATGCGATAGGCTGTGAGTCCGGCCATCACTTCATGCACGATGCGGCCTTCGAAGGGATAGATGAAGATGTGAAAACCTTCATTGCTCTCGGCCGTCTCCACCAGCAGCGTGTCATAATCCGGTATGGCGCTGCGCTCGCGCTGCAGCTCCAGCAGGGGTTGCAGCACCGTGTATTCAAGGTTGTGCATCTGATGCTCCGATGCGCGGCTCAGTTGTCTGCGCAGCAGATCGGCCATGTAGCTTGAGAGTGGCATGCGTCCGCCCATATAGGAAGCGGTGATGGCTTTCTGTTCACGTGTTTTGCGCACGTAGGCGGTCATGTCCTTGAGCATGACAAATTCGAGGCAATGACCTGCGAACCAGAATACATCACCGGGCTTGAGGGATGCGATGAAATATTCTTCAATGCTACCCAGGCGACCACCGCCCATAAAACGCACCGTCACTACCGTATCGCTCACAATGGTGCCTATCTGCAGGCGATGACGCGTGGCCGCTTTTTTGTGCATGATGCGATATACATCGCCTACTTTTCCGACCTTATAAAATTCATCATACGCATGAAAGGTATCGCCGCCTTCGGTGATATGATGCAGCAGCCAGCTCCACTCTTCGGGTGTCATGAGGTGATAGGCATAAGTGCCTTTCACCTCGCGGTATAAATCGGGTGCGCGAAATCCGCCACTGATACTCAAAGTGACCATGTATTGCAGGAGCACATCGAAGCACAGCACCATGGGCTCGCGCTTCTCCACTACACCGGTATCTATCGCTTCGCGGATGGCAGATATTTCGGCGAGTTCGAGTGCATGAGTGGGAATAAAATATATGGTGGATACCTGCCCCGGTGCATGCCCGCTTCTGCCGGCTCTTTGCGTAAAGCGCGCCACCCCTTTGGGCGAGCCGATCTGGATCACCGTATCCACAGGTCTGAAGTCGACACCCAGATCGAGACTGGAGGTGCAGATCACGGCCTTGAGAGTTCCGCTGTGCAGATTCTCCTCCACCCAATCGCGCACTTCCGTGCTCAGGCTGCCGTGGTGCATGGCCATGATACCGGCCAATTGCGGTGCCTGTTCGAGCAGGGCATGATACCATATCTCTGCCATGGCACGCGTATTCGTAAATACCAATGTGGTATTGCTCTTTTCGATGATACCGAGTATCTGCGGCAACAATTTCAATCCGATATGGCCGGCCCATGGCAACACTTCAATGTGTTCGGGCAAGACCGTATGCACATCGATCTGTTTCTTCCTGTCGCTGCGGATAATGACAGCGTTCTGTTCATCGGCATTTTTTCCGAGGAGCACTTCCATTGCTTCCACCAGATTGCCGATGGTGGCGGAAATGCCCCATACCCGAAGGGTATGGCCGTTGGTTTTGGCAATCGCGCGCAAACGCGATAATGCAAGTTCCACCTGCACACCGCGCTTGCTGCCGAGCAGTTCATGCCATTCGTCTACCACTACGCAATCGAGGTTGGCGAACAATTCGGTATAGCCTACCTGGCATAACAAGACGTGCAAACTTTCCGGCGTAATGATGAGCGCTTCGGGCATGCGCTTCTTTTGTTCCTGTTTTTCCTTCGATGAAATATCACCCGTGCGTATCTCCACCCTCCATTCCATATCGAACAGGTCGCAGGCTTCCTGCAGTGCCTTGCGGATGTCTTTGGCCAGCGCACGCAAGGGTGTGATCCACAATACGCGCAGCCCTTTCTGTGTATGGGTGCCCCGTGATAGGCGGTCGGCGATCACCGGCAGCCACATGGCGTAGGTCTTGCCGCTGCCGGTGGGGGCATTCAGGATGCCGTTATATCCCTCTCGGTATGCATCGGCCACATCGCGCTGGAAATCATAGATCTCCCAGTTCCTGGAGCGATACCAGGCATCCATGACCGCATGGAAAGTGATGGGTTCAGGCATACAGCAGTTGAGACGGAATAACCGATAAATATACGCGACTGTTCAGTTACCTGAAGTAAAAAATACTTAGAACTCCTCTCAAAAATTCCTTTGGGATCTTTTCTTCGTATTTACCCGTTAAACTTCGTTGCCTGAATTGCTCGTTCCGATAGCTATTTCACCTGCCGGTATCGGATTCTTCAGGCGCCTTATCTAATGAACGAATATCTGCCTTCATTATCTCTTCGTCTGACAGGCCTGAGAATACTAAATCAAACCTTTTTTGAGATGCGTTCTGATTGATCAATAGTATACCTTCGAATTATCTTTTCCACCTTTTGATGGCAAAAGGTGGAGCCAATCCCGAGTACTCGGGAGGG
>DAIMYJ010000188.1:0-2884 GCA_036734545.1 Chitinophagales bacterium | reverse complement strand
CGGCCAGTTCATCGGCATTGGCGTGACCGGGTTCAAACATATCGGTAACATTTACGCCCAGCAGGCCCTGCTCTATAGGCAGATGATGCTCCGTGAACTCTATGATCATGTGTTCGGTAGGTGTGGGTATATACCAGCCCATGGCTATGGCTGTATCAGGGATAGTATCCTCATACAGCACAAATACACTATCCCCGCCGCTGGTGTAAGTATCGATGGTATCTCCCTCCTGGTGCTGGATGGTCGTATCCGGGAGTGCAGAAATCGTATAACCTGAAAAATTGAAATGATTAGTTTCGTCATTTGCCAAAATGGCAATAGGGGGGGGGTGTTCCGTTGATAAAATGATAAATATTGGTGCAAATTAAGCATGCAATAAAGACTTTTTGGTAAAATGATGTTTTCATAATACAGGAATTTATTAATGTGAACTGAATAATCAAATATAACCTTTTTGAAAATGTGAAGGAAATGACTACTTTAGATATTACTAACAAACTGTCATGTTCCAATTGTACATTATACGTGGCTTATTGGGTTTATTTTGTTACCTTATTTCTTTATCGGCATCGGGCCAGATTGTAAATATTGACTGGGCGAGGACTTATGCCGGAGCCGGCTATGAGCAGTCGTTTGATATTATAATCACACCTGATAGTAACTTACTGGTTGTCGGTAATGCTGGGCCGCTTGTCGGGGTGTTTTCCGACTGTGGCGAATATGGCGGGTTTATAGCTGTCAAGCTGGATACCATGGGTAATATTATTTGGAGCCGATGTTATGGAGGTAACGCCAGTGATATAGCACATGCCGTCATTAATACAGCGGACGGAGGTTTTATACTCGTAGGCGAATCTTATTCTAATGATGGCGATGTAACAGGAGCTCACGGGATAGCCGATTGCTGGGTTGTGAAATTAGACGCAGAAGGCAATCTGGAATGGGAACATGCATTCGGTGGGAGTGAATTTGACAGCGGTAATGATATTATCGAACTTATTGACGGAGGATATGCTGTTGTATGCAGATCAACTTCCATTGACGGTGATATTACAGGCCATCATGGAGTAGACAATAACGAAGATGCCTGGGTATTCACCTTAAGCTCTGTTGGTGAACTGCTCTGGTCCAAATGTTTTGGTGGCAGCGAAGATGACGCGGGGTATGGGATTGTGCAGGACAGTGACGGTAATTTGGTAATTACCGGGTATTCCAACTCGACTAATGGAGATGTACCTGAGAATAAAGGGAGTTCAGATGTATGGGTCTTTAAAACAGATCTGAGTGGTGAACTGCTCTGGTCATATACATATGGAGGGTCGGATGATGAATCGGGACGAGACATTGAACTCGTAAATAATGTATATTATATTGCTGGTTATACTTCTTCTTCAGATTATGATATTGTTGGATATCAGGGTGGAACAGAAGACGCATGGATGCTGAAGTTGGATTTATATGGAAATCTGATTTTGAAAAAGTGCTTTGGTGGTACATCGCATGATATTTTTAATAGAATAAATCTATTGTCTTTAAATGAAATCTGTATAGCAGGTGTATCAGGCTCTGCAAATGGAGATCTAACAAATCATTATGGATCCTACTCTTATTCAGACCACTGGGTAGTCAGCATAGACACCCTCGGCAACATCAGTTGGCAAAAATCCCTGGGCGGCAGCCTGCGCGATGAAGGCTGGGGCATAGTTAAATTATCCTCCTCCACCTACGTTACCACAGGTTTTACCTTTTCCAGCGACTACGACGTAACAGAAAATGCCGGATACTCAGATATCTGGACGGTAAAACTCAGTGTTTGCAACTCAGTGTTTTATGCAGATACGGATGGCGATGGTTTTGGCGATCCGCTTATCGACAGCATGTCCTGCGCCGGTCCTTCGGGGTTTGTGAGCGACGGCACCGACTGCAATGACGCAGATAACACCATTTTTCCCGCAGCTCTGGATATTTGCAACGGTATAGATGACAACTGCAACGGCCTGACAGACGAAGATGCTGTTGTTATCACCTGGTATGCCGATGCAGATATGGATGGCTATGGTGATGCGGCATCAGATTCTGTTTCCTGCTCCCTGGTTTCAGGGTATGTGGAAAATGCCCTGGACTGTAATGACCTGAATGCCGCCATCTCCCCCATTGCAGCGGAATTGTGCAACGGGATAGATGATAACTGCAATGGCTTGGCAGATGATGGCCTGGTAATCTACACCCTCTTTGCAGATACTGACAGCGATGATTACGGCAACCCCGATGCAGCCATAGATACCTGCCTGGAAACGATCCCGGGATATGTGAGCAATGGAATTGACTGTAATGACACCCTGAACACCATCTATCCGGGTGCTGAAGAAGTCTGCAATTATCTGGATGATGACTGCGATGGCCTGACAGATGATAACCTCATCTACACATGGCAATACGAAGACGCCGATAGCGACTTATATGGCAACATGGCTAACGATACATTGGCCTGTTTGGAGATCCCGGGTTATGTCACCGACTCCACAGATTGCAATGACACAGACCCAAACATGTATCCCGGTGCCATGGAACTGCTCAATGGCCTGGATGATGATTGTGATGGGATAAGCGATGAAGGGCTGAACCTTACGGATCACCCCGGCAGCACCATTACCCTGTATCCGAACCCCAACACAGGAACTTTCACATTGGCGCATCCGGACTGCAGTCAGGCAACATACAGTATAACGGACATCACCGGTGAACAGATCATGTCCGGCCAATGTACGGGAACACAAACGCCGGTCGCACTCCCGAAGGTCGCCGCAGGACTTTACACGTGCAGGTGGGTTTGCTCAGACGGCACTAGAGAACAGATCGGTGTCATCAAATTCGAGGTTACCGG
>DAIMYJ010000187.1:0-3084 GCA_036734545.1 Chitinophagales bacterium | reverse complement strand
GGTCTAAGATACGATATGGAAGTTTTTTGGGGAAGGTGTGTTCATGTGGTCGTGTGTTTCCGCCGCGGATGTGCGTGGGTGCGTAAGGGCGCAGGCGAAGCCGTCCTGGTTCCTGATTCTTGATTCCTGATTCATTACAAGCGCAACTGCACAGCTCTTTACTTTCTGCCAGCGACAATCAAACCCAACACACAACACTTCAGTCAACACCTATTTAAATCTACCCACCACACAACATCCACCTACGCACTTACGCACCCACGCACCTACGCACCTGAACAAAAAAAAATCCCGCCTCATCGGCAGGATCTTTCAATTCAATAAAAAACATGCTGATTATTCTACTACCACACTTCTGCTCACGCTCTTGCCTTCGCTGGTGATCTTTACCTGGTAAACACCGGAAGCTGCATGGGTGATGGCAACCGGAATGCGGATCTGGCCGCTCGGGTTGGCGATAGTGGTGCTGAACACCTGTGCGCCTGTTACGTTGCACACCTGCACCTGCATGTCGCTCACCGCTTCCGTTACCACGTCAATGGTGAACTGTCCTTTAGCAGGGTTCGGATATACTTCAAGGCTGTTCATGGTAGAAACATCACCGATGCCGGTGCATACTTTCACTTCTACTTCCACGCTGTTGCGATCGCTCGGACAAGTGAACACGGAAGTACCTGTTACGTGCCAGTCGTAGAAATAATACCAGCGCGTTTCATCGAAGCTGGAATTTGTTACGCTCACGAGGCCGTCAACCGTATACGGATAATCCGTACCGGAAGAGCTGCGCTTCAGGCGCGGTGCGATATCGCCGAAAGTGTCGTCGTTCGTATCATCGCTCGTACCGAGCTGATAGTTGGAACCGGCAGGCACATCAAAACCGAGGTCGATAACGGTGGTGCCTTCCGGGATATCTACATCCACGGATTCCAAAACGGTACCGCCGGCATTGCGCAGTTCAATGGTGCGCACACCCGGATAATCAGTATATACTTTCACACTTTCCAGTGTCAGGTCTTCCAGTGCATCGAACACCTGGAAGCCGTTGTAAGGCGAACCGGTGCTATAGGCTGAACCTTCATGATTCACCTGACCAACATACGTGTCGATGGTAGAAACCAATTCGGTTACATTCTCAGCATAGAAAGTGGTGTTCTCGAACAAAGGTGCTGTCAGCAGCACAGCGCCGGTACCCAGCAGTGTTCCACCCACCGGTGCATTATACCAGTTGATGATACCATCTGCTTCAGCAGTTATCGCAGCAGCATCGCCGGTGCATACCAGCGGAACAGGTGCGATCACCGGTTCTTCAGAGTTGATCATTTCCACCACGATGGTATCGGAATACACATCACCGCATTCGCGCTCGATCAGGCAGGAATAAGTACCTGCTTCAGAAATGGTGATGGTAGAAGTAGTAGCACCATTCGACCACACATAGGATGTGCCGATGGGCGATACACTCAATTCCACTACTTCACTTTCGCAGATGGTGAGCACGCCGGCTTCCAGTTCAGTTCCGGCAGAGTGTGCGATAGAAACCGCATCGATATCTTCCGGCTGTTCGGTCAGCGTGAACGGCATGGCGATCACGTTGTTGTTATCGCTCTCTTCGAGATAATTATTGTTCGGGTCGATGATCGTCACGATATAATAATCGCCGTTACACACACCTTCAGGAATGGTGATGGACATACCGTCGAGATAATAATCGTAGATATCCAGGTAACCCACGGAAATACCCTGATTGGTGATGGCGCAGTTATAACCGCCGCCGCCGAGACCGTAGTTGTCAATGTCGTTGGTAATTACAGTACCATCATCCTCACGGCAATAGCCGTAGTTAGAAGGTGTGGCACAGTTGGCCAGGTCCATCAGACAGAAACCCATCTTGGAACCATAACCGATCACCGGCCATTCGGTCGGATCATCGATGCCATCCACCGGCTTGCGCAGTGTATAGTCACCCCAGTGGTCGGTGTGGAAGTGGCCGTGGTCAGGGTGATACGTCATCGTTCCTGCAGCCTGCTCCCAGGTGGTCATTTCTGAACCATTCTTATGGTAGATACGCTGGTTGATGATCTGCTTGGGCGAAGTGCCGTCCGGACATGTCTCCAGTCCGCCGGGCGAATAGATCGTATCGCCACCGCACACAAAATAATCGGTAGCCACCACGCGCAGCGGTCCGTGACCGATATTCGGTGTTCCTATCGAAAGGCGCAATTCACCGGGTGTTTCCACGGTCTCATCCGCTTCTTCCAGCAGATCAAGCGAACCGGTGATATCCGGCAACAGATCACACTCCGTGCCGCCGTCAAGGCACACACAGGATGTAGCATTAGTGGTAGTACACTGGCTCCACCCGATCACAGGAAGGGCAGCCAGAGAAAGGAGTAAGATTCTCTTCATAAGTACGATTGACGTTAGACTTTGAGTAAGGGATAATAAAGGTAGGAAGAAGAATTGAAGATTCGAAGATTCGAAGGTCTGAAGATTTGAAGGGGGAAGGGAAGGATTGAAGATTTGAAGATTCGAAGGGGGAGGATGGGTGGGAAATGACGGGATGGTTACGAAGCGGTAGGCTCCCCCCTCTCCATCCCGAGTACTCGGGATGGGGAGGGGCCGGGGGTGGGGCGAACAAATTGAATAGAAGAAGGCTCAATATTCAAGGTTACTTCCCTTCACTTGCAATATTTAGCCCCCTCCCCTTGCATCCCTGAGGCACGAAGGGATACAAGGAGAGGGCGGGGGGTGAGGTTCACGAAGGAGATCAATAGTATCCATCCTACAACATCATACAAATATGCTTTCTGGTAGTGATTACAATTATATCTGAATTGAGCTTCCTCCCGTGAACCTCACCCCCCGCCCTCTCCTTCTCCTCTCCCGAGCACTCGGGATCGTCGAAGGGGAGGGAGCTAAATCACACTCTCAATCATCCTCCCCGCTCCCGTCCCACACAAAAAAAAAGGTGCGCCAAAGGCACACCTCAAAAAGTCCTGATTCCTGATTCCTGGCTCCTGATTCTACTTAATCTCCCACGTCTCATTCCCCCTCAACAGCTTATCCAGATCCCCCTCCCCTTTC
>DAIMYJ010000186.1:0-3100 GCA_036734545.1 Chitinophagales bacterium | reverse complement strand
CAGGTTCCAAATTGTGTTATGTTTGAGTGTAAAAATAGGTTTCTATTTGATTTAATTGGCTGCCGGTTTTTTGGGCCGGGAAGGCGGTAACTTCGGGAAGTAGCGGGAAATTAACGCGAGTGCTTGTATTCCTTCCCGCCCCTTACCGCCTTCCCGCCTTCCCGGCCCCAAGCACACACGCTAAAAACACATTAATCCATACAAAGCACTATCATCAACCAACCCTATAACGAACCGCATTCAATAAATGTTACAACCCTACCACCAAACCGAATTACTCGAAGCCGGCTGTGATGAAGCCGGTCGCGGATGTTTGGCCGGCCCGGTGGTAGCCGCAGCTGTCATCCTGCCGCGCGATTTTTATCATCCCCTCCTCAACGACTCCAAGCAACTCAGCGAAGCTGCCCGCAATACGCTTGCCCCCATCATTCGCGACAGCGCCATCGCCTGGGCCATAGGCATCTGTGATCACAAGGAGATCGACAAACTCAATATCCTGCGCGCCAGTTTCGCGGCGATGCATAAAGCCATTCAACAACTCACCACGCGACCGCAATTATTACTCATCGACGGCAACCGCTTCCATAAATACCCCGGCATCCCGCACCTCACCATGATCAAAGGTGATGCCAGATATGCGAGCATAGCAGCAGCCAGCATCTTGGCGAAGACACATCGCGATGCACTCATGCTCGATCTGCATGCCCAATTTCCGCAGTATCACTGGGCCAACAATAAAGGCTATCCCACTGCCGAACATCGCGAGGCGATACGTGCATATGGTGAATCGCCCTATCACAGGAGAACATTTAAGCTGCTGCCAGATGTACATAAAGACCTATTCTGAACATGTCCGCCGCACCTGAGTTAACCCAAAAAGAAATGGCCGTGATCCTCAAAACGGCCTTCGACCCCTTTTATCCTGCACCGCTGGAACCCTGGATGGAATTTGCGGCGTATTGCACCCACATACAGATCCAAAAAGATACCGTGCTGAAGTCGGCCGGCACCACTGAGCAGTATATGTATTTTATAGTCAAAGGCTGCGCGGGCGTTTTTTTATGGAAGGAGAATAATGATGTGTGCACTGACATCGGTGTGGAAGGTCATTTTTTCACCGATTACATGAGCCTGCTTACGGGGGCGCCCTCACCGCTTGAAACGCGCACACTGGAAAAATGTGATCTTTTGCGTTTATCGCGTGCCGATTACCTTACGCTGGGCAATACCCAAATGGGCATGATATTGACCAGAGTGGCAGCGGAGAGCTCTTTCATTGAGAAACAGCAGCAGCAAATAGCCCTGCTTACGCAAACGGCGGAACAGCGCTATAAGCACCTGCTCCAGACCCATCCGCAGATCCTCTCACGGGTAGCGCAGAAGCACATAGCATCGTATTTGGGCATCACCCCGCAAAGTATCAGCCGTATACGCAGAAAGCTGGCTCGGTAAAGGGGGTAGCGCTGAATTTACCATAGGGTAACTGCCGCAGAAGAACACAGCTGCAACTTTGCAGGAAACATCGGAGTTGCGATCGTGGATCATCGTGAGGTTGATCATGCCTTTGTTCATTAGCGGACAGGAAGGGCATCAGTGGATGTTTGGAGTGGGCTCCGGTGTTGGCATGGATAGAATGCTGCGGAATAATAATTAGATGTTATGAAAAAAGAATGTGTTTTCTCACTGCTGTTAATTTTCTTGCTCGGTAGCGTCGAGCTGTCTGCACAGAAAAACGCTCATGCAGATAGTATCATTCAGCAGGAGGTACAGAAAATGACTGACCAGCGATGGCACACCGGCGTGGTGATGGTGGCAGGCAATGAAGTTGCTCACTATGCCGGCGGAGCAGGTGATATCTCGCCGAATACGCCGTACTTTATTGCTTCGGCAACAAAACTGTTTGTGGTTACGCTGTTCCTGCAACTGGCAGATGAACAAAAACTCCGCCTCGACGATCCGATAGGGAAGTATATCAGTCCGGAACTCCTTCAGGGTTTGCATGTGTTAGATGGTGTAGATCATTCTGCTGCTATCACGATACGGCATTTATTAGCGCAAACCAGCGGACTGCCGGATTATTTCTCCGGTAAAGGTCCGGATGGCAGATCGCTGGAAAAGAAATTATTGGCCGGGCAGGACAGGTACTGGACAGCCGAGGAGGCTGTTGCCATGAGTAAAGAGATGCAACCCGAGTTTGCACCGGGAACACCCGGAAAAGCACATTACAGCGACACGAATTATCAGCTGCTGGGTATTATCCTGCAACAAATAACCGGAAGATCGTTCAACACCCTGATTCAGGAACGTATCTGCCGGCCATTGGCCATGCAGAGCACGTATGTATACAACGACACCGCCGATCACAAACCGGTGCCACTGCGATACAAAAAAGCAGAATTGCATATTCCTATGGCCATGACCTCGGTGACGGTAGATGGAGGGATAGTAAGCACGGCAGAAGACATGCAGGTCTTTCTACAGGCATTCCATAGGGGAAAACTTTTTAAAGTGGAATGGTTGCCGGAAATGATGCAGTGGAATCCGATCTTTCCGCCTTTCGATTACGGTGTCGGCATTATGCAGTTCAGGCTACCCGGGTTTTATACGCTGGGACGGCCCACGCCTGCGCTCATCGGTCACAGCGGACTCAGCGGCGCCTTTGCTTTCTACAGTGCGGAAGATAACTTGTATTTTACCGGGACGGTCAATCAGCTGGGCAAAAGAGGTGATTCATTCAAGCTGATCATTCGTGTGATCATGCAATTACGCAATGACCGCAGCGGAGCTTAAATTCCATTCTCGGGCTGTACTCCTTATGCCGCGTTGCTTAGATCAAATGACAAGCATCCGACTCGTGCTCTGTATGAAGATAGAAACTGCCGCGCGCGGATAATTGTGATACCTCTATATGCCCATATGCTGCTCAAGATCCCATTCACATTGTATATCCCACCGGAAGGGCAATTTACAATTTGTTGCCACCGACCAAAAGCATTAAAAATGAAAATGACCCATGAACAGTATCAAAAGGCATTTTCCGAACGAATAGCAACCACTCACCACTCACCACTCACCACTCACCACTCACCACTCATCCACT
>DAIMYJ010000185.1:0-3140 GCA_036734545.1 Chitinophagales bacterium | reverse complement strand
TCATACGGTTCAGTGGCGCCATCCTTATATACATCTACATACACCAGTGTCGTTTGCAGTGGCTTGAGCGCGTTGTCGAGCAATACGATCGTTTCCACCGTACCACCTGAAGGTAATACGTATGAGGTGGTCGGATTCACGGCATCACCATTTGCATCCACGGAAGAGCAGAAGGTGATCGAAGAGTTCTCGTAATAATAAGTATCAATGGTTCCGCTGGTGGTAGTATTTCCACTGGCCGGCGGCGTTACACCTTCTTCCCAGCCGATATTAAAACTCACGGATGCCTGCTCCACACCATCTTTCATGATATAGGCGCGGTAATCCCCCACATCCTTGAATTTGTAATCATATACGATCCAGTTCTTGCCGCGCTCAGGCGTAAGGGTAATGGTTTCGTAGGCGGTCAGTTTACCTGTGTTATCCCAATCATAATCGATATACAGGTACCACAGGCTGCTGCTGTTCAGCGTATTCGGCTGCTTGTACAGAATGTAGATGAATCCGCCATCCGCTTTGATATCCCAGGTGGTATAAATACCGGAGGCATTGCCTTCAGCATCATAGGATTCGCACAAAACAATGCTTTGTGCCTCCGCCCTGAATGCTGCTGACAGCATGAGAAAAAGGGCGAAAAGGGTGTGCTTGATCTTCATATGAAAAATGTTAAAGTATAAAGGTATTATTTTTCTCAAATATGCAAAATGGTGAGTGGTGAGTGGGTGAGTGGGTGAGTGGGTGAGTGGGTGAGTGGGTGAGTGGGTGAGTGGGTGAGAATAAATGAAGATCTTAAAGCAATCTCATTCCTCATTCACCTGCGCACCTGCGCACTTACGCACCTACGCACCTGCACACCTGCGCACCCGATCACTTCCCCAGGTACGCATATTTCACCATCCCCCACTTCTGCAGGCGATACTGAAGCGAAGTACGCAACACACCGAGACCGTAGATCACACTGCGTTTGAAGTTGATGGACGAGGCATCGTCGAAATACTTGGCCGGACAGGTGACCTCTCCGATCTCGTAGCCGGCGAAAAAGATTTGCGCCAGCATCTGGTTGTCGAACACAAAGTCGTCGGAATTGGCCATGTAATTGATATTCCTCAATACTTCAGCGCTGAACGCCCGGTAACCTGTATGATACTCCGATAATTTCTGACGCATCAGCAGGTTTTGCGAAAGCGTAAGAAAACGGTTGAACACATATTTATAGAAAGGCATTCCGCCCTTCAGCGCACCGCGTCCCAGAATGCGTGAGGCCAGCACCACCGGATACAGGTCCTGCGCAATGATATTGGCCATGCTGGTGATCAGCTTCGGCGTATACTGATAATCGGGGTGCAGCATGATCACGATATCGCCACCCAGCTCCAGTGCCTTGTTGTAACAACTCTTTTGGTTGCCGCCATATCCTTTATTGCGTTCATGCGCAATGATGTGTCGGATGCCGATCTGTTTGGCCACGGCAACGGTATCGTCGCGACTCGCGTCATCCACCAGCACCACTTCATCCACGATATCAAAAGGGATCTCGGCATACGTTTGCTCCAGCGTTTTGGCGGCGTTGTAGGCCGGCAATACCACGATGATCTTTTTGTTCAGCAGCATAAGCATCGCAAAAATACGATTTCACCGCGCATGCCCCTTCCAAAACCGTAATTTTGCCCCACATGCGCATCCTGGTCATCGCCAAAAAACCGCCCTACCCTGCCCGCGACGGCGAGGCCATTGCCATACGGCAGATGATCGGCGGACTGCGCGACGCGGGTAACAGCGTGCATCTGCTCTATCTGAATACCGAAAAGCACCATGCTCCGGAAGCCGATGTGGCTGCCTCCCTGCAGGTGAGCGCACAGGCCATCCCACTGAACACCCGCGCCACCATCCCCGGCGCCTTCAGCAACCTGTTCAGCAGAGACCCCTACCATGCCAGGCGCTTTTCGGCGGCCATCATCCGCGAAACTCTGCAGCAGTACCTGGTGAGTCACCCCACCGACCTCATCCAGTGCGAAGGCCTCTACCTCCTCGCCGACGCCCTCGCCGTGGCCGGGCATATCCCCGTGATCTATCGCAGTCACAACGTGGAAGCCGACATCTGGAGCGACCTCGCCCGCAACAGTCGGAACCCGCTCAAAAAATGGTATTACGGTCTGCAGGCCAAACGACTTGAATCCTACGAAAAGCAAGTGTTACCGCTTATAAGCGCTTGCGTACCTATATCCCTGAGCGACCATACCTGGTATCAGCAGGAAGCCCCCAAACTCAGGTTACAGTATTGTCCTACCGGTATCGACCTCCCGCCCATGTCAGCAGCCGAACCCGATCCGATGGCGGTATATTTTATTGGGGGGATGGATTGGATGCCCAATCGCGAGGGGCTGTTGTGGTTTCTCCGATCGGCATGGCCGCTGGTATATCGGCGGTATCCTGCAGCCCGGTTGGAGTGCGCCGGCAGGCATGCACCGGAAGGACTGGCCTCCATGATGCCGGCAGGCGCGGTTTTCCGCGGCGAAGTGCCCGATGCAACGGCCTTTGCTGCCGATAAAAGCGTATGTATCGTGCCCCTGCTCTCCGGCGGCGGCATGAAGATCAAAATTGCCGAGGCCCTCGCCGCCGGCAAGCCCGTGATCACCACCGCCAAAGGTGCCGACGGCATGCCCTCCGGCATGGAAGAACACCTGGTGGTGGCCGATACCGCGGAGGCATTCGCCGATGCGGTCATATATTATCTTGAACACCCCGACATAGCCCGTGCAAAAGGCGCTGCCGGCAGGCAGTTCATGGCCACCCACCTCGACACACGGGCGTTGGGCTTGCAGTTAACCCAATTTTATCAAACTTTGCGGCAGGCATGATCTGGCAACTGATATTCTGGATAAGCGCAGGGGCACTGGTGCACACTTACGTAGTGTATCCGGCGTTGCTGCGCCTGTTCGGCAGCAGTTTCCGCCTGCCCGACCGCGCGCCGCTGCCCGAGCCTGCACCCATGGTGGTGGTGTTCATGGCCGCCTATAATGAGGAAAAGGTGATCGAACAGAAGATCCGTTCGGTATTCAACACCGAATATCCGAAGGACCGCCTCGCCATGTGGATCGGCAGCGATGCTTCCACGGATGCGACCGATGCCATCATCAGCC
>DAIMYJ010000184.1:0-3184 GCA_036734545.1 Chitinophagales bacterium | reverse complement strand
GAAGCACTATAGTCTACAGTGTCGGGGATGCCTGTCGTATGCACCCATTCCTCTACCAAATAGATCTGAGCTCTCTGTGAGATGGTTATCAATAGTAAGAATAAAGTAATGGTTAACTTAAAATAGGGGGGGGGGTAATAAGGTATACATGATTTGTATTTATTTTTGGGGTTTGTGTTAGGATACCGTAATTACTGTCCCACCACCCCTTTTTCCAATTTTTTTTTGTCATTTTTTTCATCGCACATCCCATATTCACGGAAAACCGTGAATCAAATGAATGCATCTTGTCGAAAATTTAAAACTCCCCGTCTCCCTGAAAGCAATGCGTTGTTCAAAGCCATACATCTTTCACAGTCGATAAGCTGCAGCGTTTCAAAAATTCAGGCGCTGTGCGCCGCGAATAGATCCTGATCTTATGTATTAGTTGGGCAAATAGACTATGGTAACCTTATACAGATGTGGAAAATAGTCCAACTTCATGATTAATTCCGCATAACTCACCCACTCACAAAAAAATAGCCCTCCCGAACCACCAGGAGGGCTTGTCTTCACTGACAATCATTAAAACCTAAAACCAAAGCTTAACAGGAAATTGTTCAGTGACCTGTTGATCTCGGCGCCTTCATTTACGCCGGATCCATTATCGTAAACGTATTGAATATCATATTCGGTGAATGTGGTGTGTGCGAACGCCAGATCAATAAAATAGGATTGTTCCTTGATGCCGATACCGGCAGTGTAGGTATTCCTGGCATAGTCAGCGTTACCGGCAGCGATGCCATCATTGAAAGGGGTACTGCTCATGATATAGCCTCCGCGGAAGCGGAACACATCATACATCAGCTCGGCGCCCAGGCGGATGTTGCTGGCTGTGCCGTATTTGGTGTCGATATTGGTGTTCACGAGGCTTTCATAGGAGAGGTCGCCGGCATCCATCGTGCGGTTGAAGTTGAAGGAGGCTTCGCTGTAATCCACGAACTCATATTCCGCGCTCACAAAGCCGATGTTCTTCAGGGTAACGGCTGCACTACCGCTCACTCTCCAGGGGGTGATCAATTCATAATTGTATTCACCGATGGGAGAATCGTAGCTATACGAAGATGTTTCCAGATCGCTGTTCATGGTGGCGTAATACAGGTCTGACATGCCATACAGGGTAGGCGTATGCGCAGCAGCACCTACGCGGAGATAATCGTTGATGCGATAGATCAGTCCCACCTTGGCGTTGATACCGGTACCGACTGTTTCGGTTACATCATTCAGTGATAAACTATTGAATCCGTTGTGCACGTTGTTTACATCTTCTTCGCTGTAGACGTACGACTGTGCGTAGCGAATGCGTGGGATGCCGATGGCACCGCCCACATATAAACGGTTGCCATAATTACCGGCAAAGGCGATGGAAAATTCACCGATACCGCCTTCCGTGGTGATGATCTTGGTCTGCTGCACACGGCCGTCAGCTATCTCGCTGAAATACTGCGATGAGTCAAACGGCATGGGATTGATCAGGAACGTTTCCCAGGCCAAACCGGCACCGAAGGGATCTTTGTCAAATACATCTTCGGGTGCTGTTCCGCCGCCGGCATTTAAATAATCCACGTAGCTATCCAGCAGGGAGCTATGCTCATTAAATCCGGAGTAGGTTACGGCGCTGTTAAAATCCGCGATGCGATTCCACGTGAGCGCGAAGGATCCTCCCACCCAATCGCTGGTGGCATTTTCCTTTCCTCTGTTCACGTTGGCAAACACCAGTCCGGCATTGTTGAGGGCAAAATCATACCGATTGTCGTTCAGCGTTTGACCGTAATAGCTGGCATCTGCATCCAGGCTCAGCAGCCGGGTAGAGATGGTCAGTTCGGAACTGCGATAGATGCCCAGACCGGCCGGGTTCATGGAGGCTGCACTCATATCGCCGCCGAGTGCTCCGTAGGCATTACCGGAACCGAGGGCCCGGGCAGTGCCGCCGAAATCGAGCATGGAAAACCGGAGGGCGTCCACATCGCTCTGAGCGAATACAAGAGCGGACATACCGGTGGCTATAACCATTGAAAGTATCTTGCGCATGGTCAGAATTTTTAATTTGATCAGATGACTCAGCGATTATTTTCCGCCGCTGCGTGTACGTGAACCGCTATTGGATGGCCTGCTGCCGGATGAGCTCGGTTTAGGAGCGCTTCCGCTGTTGAAAGACCCGCCTCGGTTAGTGCCTGAGTTGCTCTTCGGGGTTTGATAAGACCGCGTAGGCTGCTCATAGCTCTTGCTCGGCTTGGGTGCAGACTGCTCGTAAGACTTGGAAGGCTTCGAAGCAGGCTGTTCATAGGTTCTACCGGGCCTGTTATCAGGTTGCTCATATACCGGGTTGCGGTTAGGCTGCTGATACGTCGGCTGCTTTTGTTCCGGGCGTTCGTAATACTGCGGCTGGCGATCCGGCTGCTGCACCTGGTTGTTACGCACAGGTTCATTGTAGCCGGGTTTGGTCACCGGTTTGTCCACGGTATTGTTCTGCACTACAGGCTTGCTGTTGGTCACACCGTTAGGCCCGCGGGCACCGCGATCGATCTGCATCGCCGTAGTATTCGGCTTTTCAACGGTAGCCGGTTTTACATCGGCACTGTAATATTTGATCACGCGCACACCGGCATCAGATTTCACGGCGTTGGTGCCTACATCGGTCTTCACCCCTGCGAGAGCCACAGGTTCATTCAGGGCAGCAGCAGCATGGTTGCCGATGACATTGTCTTTGATGGAAGCAGATTCCAGCACACCGCCGGTCTGAGGCTTGTCGGTAACGGCAACGGTATTCACTTCGTCCCTGGTAACAGCAAGCGCACCTTTATCTGTAAGGATATGGTTCAGGTCAGTAGTGTTCTGTTGCTTGTCATACCCTGCATCCAGAATGGTAGAGGAAGACGAGCCGGTATTGGTATTGGAACCGGTGGAGGTGTTCGGACCGTAATAGTAGCTGTCGTCGTAGCCGTAGTAACCATCGCCGAAGCCATTTCCGCCGCTATAATAGCCATCCCAGTAGCCGTTCCAGTAGCCGTCATTATAGCCATTCCAGTAGCCGTTGTTCCAGCCCCATGGGTCATACCAGCCATAATAACCGCCACCGCCCGAACCCCAGTTAGAAACGACCACGGCGGTCATGCAAACCCACGCCTAAAACCCGACCACACAC
>DAIMYJ010000183.1:0-3193 GCA_036734545.1 Chitinophagales bacterium | reverse complement strand
ACATAACCGGCAGGAGCACCATCGCAGGTAGAAATTGTGTTTGCGGCATCACCATAGGTATCACCATCAGCATCGGCATACCAGGTATCGAAAGGCAGGTCTTCATCGGCTGAGCCGTCGCAATCATCGTCGATACCGTTGCACACTTCAGAAGCGGCAGGGTTCACGGCAGCGTTGGCATCATTACAATCGGTGTTGTCGGTGGTGTAACCTGCGGGCACTGAACATGCGAGGGTGGTATTACCGGCATCGCCGAAGCCATCGCCATCATTGTCGGCATAGAACGTCAGTTGCACGCCTTCATCTACAGAGCCATCGCAATCGTTATCCACGCCGTCGCACACTTCGGTGGCAGCGGGGTTGATGGCGGGGTTGAAGTCATCGCAATCCACGTTAGAGGTGTAGCCATCGGCATCAACATCGGCAAAGGTCACAAATCCGCCGAGGGTCACGTTCCTTACGGTTGCGATACCATTCAGGTTACTGTTGGCAGCGTAGGCATAGATACGCACATAGATAGGCGTAACCATGGCAAAGTCGGGGATATCCCAGGTGAGCGTGTTGGAGGTTGCGCAGGCGGTAGCCGAAACGGTCAGGTCGGATCCGTTATCGTTCCAGGATGCGCCGCCGTCAACAGAGTAGGCCAGTCTCCATGTCACAGGTCCTTTGTTGTTGCGACGTGCGTCCACAGAAAGGCTGGTGATGTTGATCTGGTAACCCGTGTTGGGGCCGAGTGAGAATTCAATGGCCGGTCGGGAGGTGGCGTAAGTAGTGGCCTCCGAGAAGCGGTTCGAGTTGAACCCGTCGGGGCAACCGGTGATAGAAAGGGCTCCATTGACGCGGGTAAGCGAGGAACCCGTGGTGTTGGCCGCCGTTGAGGCGGGTGCGCCACCAAGGTTGTTGGTGTAGCTGTACAGCTGCGCATGGGCGGTCGTGACGCCCAGCATAAGGGCTAGCAGACCAGAAAAAAGTAATCCTCTTTTCATTTGTGCGGTTTTAGTGTGAAACAATGAATGAACTGATGTCTTGACTTGTATCAGCACGGGGAGGAGTCGAAATTGATTTTTTAGCTGATATTAACCAAATTTGCATGTGATTGAGTGTCAAATTGTAATGTCACAGAAGAAGGAAATTTTAATCATTTTTTTTAAGATATAAGACCATTTTATAGGGAATCCGGCCAATCATTTGTGCCTGTTGAGGAAAATTTGGCTGTTACAGAAGGGTGAAATACGTCGTCATTCTGTAAGGATTGCGCAACAGTCATTCGTTTTCAGGGAATGTCACAAAATCTCTAATTTTTATCGAAATTATGGGAAACTTTTACCGCAGTGCGTCCGTTTAGTATTTTTGTAATGAAAATCAGAACGACATGGAAGTATTGACATCACCGATATCATTGACGGAGAGTGCACAGCGCGAGATCCGTCAGATCATTGCCGACAAGCAGATCCCTGAGGAGTATGCCCTGAGGGTGGGTGTTAAGGGAGGTGGATGCAGCGGCCTATCCTATGTTTTAGGATTTGACCTGCAGAAGGAACAAGATACTGTCTACGAGATCGGCGGCATCCGTATTTTAATGGAGAAGTCGCACGGCATGTATCTGGCCGGCATGGAGATCGATTTTGTGGAGGGGCTGAACAACCGCGGCTTTTCCTTCAACAACCCCAATGCGTCCAAGACCTGTGGTTGCGGAACCAGCTTCGAGGCCTGATACGATCACATCAAACCGAATTGCATATCCCGCTTTCTCTGAAGGCGGGATTTTTTTTGCCGTGCACAAGCAGTGAAAGCACCTGCTCCAAGTTTTGCATTTGCAGATGGCGTGCAGGCCTTTCGCAAAAAAAAGCGGAGCTGCCTTATGACAGCTCCGCCTGATATCAGAAATAGCGAAGGATCAATGAGCGATCACTACGCGTGTATTCCAGGTAAATTCACCGGCAGATACCAGTACCAGATATACTCCGGAAACCAGTTCCTGAGCTTTGGAGATCTGTACGTTCATCTCTCCGTCAGCGATCACGGCGTTGTTCGTGTATACCACGCGGCCGGTAAGATCGGTGATCTGCACCATAGCCTCTCCGGAGAAAGCAGAACCGGAAAGTGCGAGTGTAAAGTTTCCGCTGGTCGGGTTCGGGTAGAGTGAAAGTGTTCCCAGCATATCACCCTGACGACAATCAGCAGTAAGGGTGATGGTACCACTGGTGTTGGAACAACCGTTCGGACCGGTCACCACTGCATAATAATCGCCGGCCTCTGTGGTTTCGTACACATTGGCTGTAGCTCCGGGGATGATATCACCGTTCAGGTACCACTGATAGGTAGCACCGGTTCCGGGGTTAGACACACACTTCACTTTAGCATAGCCGTAAACACAAATATCTGTTCCGAGCGGAGCGAAGGCATCGGCATCCGGGATCTTTTTAATGATCGCGTAAGTCGTATCAGAGATCGCGGTACAAATACCGTTGGTCACTTCCAGTTGATAGTAACCGGTATTGAGCGGTGTATAGGTAGCATCAGTTGCACCGGCAAGGGCTATGCCATTGCGGATCCACTGATAAGTGATACCGGCACCGGTAGCGGTAGACTGGAAGAAGGTGCCTTCATTGGCACATGCAGGAACAGCGCCCACGATATCAAATGAAGCAGTAACATCTGCATCATCGATCACGCCGTCGCAATTTTCATCCACACCGTTGCCGCACACTTCAGTTGCACCGGGATTCACGGTTGCATCAGCATCGTTACAATCGGTATTGTCGGCTACATATCCGGCAGGAGCTTCGCAGGCTTCTGTTGACATGGCGGCATCGCCATAGCCATCGCCATCAGCATCAGCGTAGAAGGTGATCAATACACCTTCATCCACGTTACCGTCGCAATTATCATCTACACCGTTACATACTTCAGCAGCACCGGGATTAATCGAAGCATCGGCATCATTACAATCGGTATTATCCCCTACATAACCGGCAGGAGCCCCATCGCACGTAGTTACAGTCATTGCTGCATCACCATAAGTATCGCCATCGGCATCCGCATACCAGGTTTCAAAAGTGAGACCTTCATCTATATCGCCGTTACAGTTGTCGTCGATACCGTTACATACTTCAGCGGCACCCGGATTGATAGCGCCATCGGCATCGTTACAATCTGTGTTGTCGGCCACATAACCGGCAGGAGCGCCGTC
>DAIMYJ010000182.1:1798-3198 GCA_036734545.1 Chitinophagales bacterium | reverse complement strand
TGCTCAAATATCAGGATGAGGTGCTTGTCGGTCTGCTTCAGGCTGCCGGTGGTCTGTTTCTGGGCTACGGCCTGCATGATGTTTTGGAAGATGGGGCTGTCGTAGAAGATGCTGGCGGAGTTCTCGATGAAGTAGCAGCGCAGCTTGCGCGATTTGAAGATGATGCGCTCCATGCCCATGTCGCGGGCATACCAGCGCAGGCGGATGCCGTTGAACAGCTCCTCCACCTGCCGCGGCACCTTGCCGAAGCGGTCGGTGAGCTCGTTGCGGAAGGCGGTGATGGCCTCCTCGTCGCGGATGTTGTCGAGGCGGGTGTAGATGGTCATGCGCTCGGAGATGCTGGAGATATACTCGTCGGGGATCAGCATCTCGAGGTCGGTGTCTATCTGCACGTCGCGCACGTACTCCTGTTTTTCGTGCACCTGGTCGACGAAGAGCTCTTTGAACTGGGTGTGCTTGAGTTCGCGGATGGCCTCGTCGAGGATCTTGTGGTATACGTCATACCCGATCTCGGCGATGAACCCGCTCTGCTCGCCGCCCAGCAGGTTGCCGGCGCCGCGGATGTCGAGGTCGCGCATCGCTATCTGGAAGCCGCTGCCCAGGTCGGCGAACTGCTCGATCGTGCGCAGGCGCTTGCGGGAGTCGTCGGGGAGGGCGTATACGGGCGGGGAGATGAGGTAGCAGTAGGCCTTCTTGTTGCTCCGCCCCACGCGGCCGCGCAGCTGGTGCAGGTCGCTGAGCCCGAAATGGTGGGCGTTGTTGATGATGATGGTGTTGGCGTTGGGGATGTCGAGGCCGCTCTCCACGATATTGGTGCACACGAGCACGTCATAGGTGCGGGTGATGAACTGCATCATGTGGTCTTCCAGCGTCTCGCCGTCCATCTGCCCGTGCGCCACGCCGATGCGCAGGTCGGGACATATCTTCCGGATCAGCGCCGCGGTCTCCTCGATGTCGCGCACGCGGTTGTGCACGAAATACACCTGCCCGCCGCGGTACACCTCGTGGTAAATGGCGTCGCGGATGAGGTCGGCATCAAAACTTTTAAGTTCGGTCTGTATGGGCTGACGGTTCGGCGGCGGCGTGTTGATGATGCTGAGGTCGCGCGCGCCCATGAGCGAGAACTGCAGGGTGCGCGGAATGGGCGTAGCGGTAAGCGTGAGCGTGTCGATGTTGGCGCGGAAAGCGCGCAGCTTCTCTTTCACCGCCACGCCGAATTTCTGCTCTTCATCTACAATGAGCAATCCCAGGTCTTTGAATTTTACCTTCTTGCCGATGATGGCATGGGTGCCTACCAAAATATCGATCTTGCCCTGCTCGAGTTGCTCGAGGGTCTGCTTTTTTTCTTTGTCGCTTTTGAAGCGGTTGATATAATCCACCTTCACCGGAAATTCCCGGAG
>DAIMYJ010000182.1:0-1698 GCA_036734545.1 Chitinophagales bacterium | reverse complement strand
AGGTCTTTGGCAATATCCTTTACGCGCGTTTTGGTCTTGCGCTTTAACTGCTCCCAGGCATCACTGCCAATTTTATTCAGCTTGGGTTGTGTGCCTTCCTTGCCTACATATTTCGATATCTTATGCAGGGAGTTGATGTTCACATACAGCAGGTCGTTGTCGCGATAGATCAGTCGCACGGTCTCCTGCATCTGTCCGTTCACTTCTATTTTCTCCAGTCCCGAATACACGCCCACGCCGTGATCGATGTGGGTCACGTAGTCGCCGGGACGCAGCTCCATCAAGGTCTTCAGCGTAACGGCATCGGTCTTGGAATACCCTGACTTTACGCGGAAGCTGTGATGCCGTTCGAACAGCTGATGATCGGTGAAGCACACCACTTTCTGATCGTGGTCGATGAATCCCTGCGCAATGGTGCTCGAAGGTTTACCTTCTTCCTGCATGCGCGGTATCACGGGTGTGTACTCCACGCCGGCGTTCAGGTCGGTGAATATTTCGTGGAAACGCTCGGCCTGCCGCGTGTTGCTCATAAAGATGAAAATGCGGTAGCGCTGTGCACGCAGATCTTTCAGATGCGCGATGAGCGTTTCAAAATTGCGGTTGAACAGCGGCTGTGGCGCAGAATTAAATTCGACCTCCGCCGCACCGGTGAAATGACTTTGTAAGCCGAATTCCACCCACGAAAATTTCGACACTTCTTCCAGCAACACATCGGTGCGCAACAGCATGATCTCGGGCGGATGTTCGCGGAAGGGATGTTCTGCCGGCAACATATTCTCGCTGTTCACAAGGCGGTACCAGTCGAGCGCTTTGGCATAACACTGATCGATCACTTCGAATGTATAACGCGCATCCTTGCACCAGATCATGGTGTCGGCCGACAGCGAATGAAAAAGCGAGGCTTTGTGTTCCTCGCGGAATTGTGTTTGGATGTTGGGCACGATGGTGACCTGCGCGATCATCTTCTGCGATATCTGGCTCACGGGATCGAACACGCGGATGCTCTCCACCTCATCGTCGAACAGCTCCACGCGGTACGGCAGGTCGTTGCCGAAAGAAAAAATATCGATGATACCGCCGCGCACCGAAAATTGTCCGGGCTCATACACAAAATCGGAACGCTCAAAGCCGTTCTCGGCCAGCAGGTCAATGATGAACTGGTCGTCGAGCTTCTCGCCTTTTTGTATGTGGATGATCTGCTGTTTCAGCGCCGCAGGTACCACGAATTTTTCGACCAGCGCTTCGGGATAGGTCACGATGAGCTCGCCGCGGGTGTGGCTGTGCGCAATGCGGTTGATGGCTTCGGTGCGCTGCAGGATATTGTTGGTGTTGATCTCGTCGAAGCTGTTCTGCTTTTTGAAGGAGTCGGGAATGAAGATGATCTCTTTCCCGGGCAGCAGCGCCTCGAGGTCGTTCATGAAGTAGGCGGCCTCTTCCTTGTCGTTGAGCACGAACAGGTGATTGCGGCCCTCATTGCGGTAAACGGATGCGGCCACGAACGACGGTAATGAGCCGGCAATGCCCTTCAGATGGAAGTTCTGTGCCTTCGCCTCCATCTGTCCCGTTAATGCTTGTACCCGTACATCCCGCTCACGGTATGCCGTGAGCAACTCCGCGAAATCCATGAATACTGCTACAAAATTACATGAACTCTTCTCAAAAACACCTTTGGCGTCGTTTTTCGTCTTGAAAACACTA
>DAIMYJ010000181.1:0-3221 GCA_036734545.1 Chitinophagales bacterium | reverse complement strand
AATCTCCCACGTCTCATTCCCCCTCAACAGCTTATCCAGATCCCCCTCCCCTTTCGTCAGGGCGGCTTCCAGCTGGGCTGTCATCATGTCCTCGTAGGTGGCGCGGTTCGGATTTTCGTAGAAGACACCGAACGGACGCGGCATGTGGCCCTCGCGGCTCGGGTCGTCGAAAATGCGCACCAGTATCTGTGCTTTGTAGATATCGTTCTCGTTGTGGATCCACAGATCATCCTTGCTGTGGCCGTCGTTCAGGTCTACCACGATCGGGGTGAAGCCGTCCAGCTTGATACCCTTGTTGTCGCTTTCGCCGAACACCAGCGGCTGACCGTTACGCACGAACAGGTCGTTCTCCTTCTTGGTGGCCTTTTCGGTGAACACCTCGAAAGCGCCGTCGTTGAAGATGTTACAGTTCTGGTAGATCTCCGTGAAGGAGGTTCCTTTGTGGCGGTTCGCACGGATCAGTATCTCCTGCAGGTGGGACGGGTCGCGGTCCATACTGCGGGCCACGAAAGTGGCATCGGCACCCAGCGCGAGGGCGGCAGGGTTGAACGGATGGTCAACGGAACCCATGGGGGTCGACTTCGCCACCTTACCCAGCGGGGAGGTGGGTGAGTACTGACCCTTCGTGAGGCCGTAGATCTCGTTGTTGAACAGCAGTACGTTCACATCAAAATTCCGCCTCAGGAGGTGGATCATGTGGTTACCGCCTATCGACAGACCGTCGCCATCACCCGTAACGATCCAAACACTCAGGTCCGGACGCGCAGCCTTGAGGCCGCTGGCGATGGCCGTGGCGCGGCCGTGAATACTGTGCATGCCGAACGTATTCGTGTAATACGGAAAACGGCTGCTGCAGCCGATACCGGATACCACCACGATGTTCTCGCGCGGTATGCCCAGCTGTGGCAATACGGTATGAACCTGCTTCAGGATGGAATAATCTCCACATCCCGGACACCAACGCACTTCCTGGTCGGTCTGAAAGTCTTTTGCTGTAAGTTGTGCTATCTCACTCATTGCATTAAAAAATCAGCGTTAATCCGCGCCATCCGCGTCATCCGCGTGCTTTTGTATTTCACGCAAAGACGCAAAGGCGCTAAGTATTAATAATGTTTCATGATCTCATCGATCAGCTCAGAGCTGGTGATGGGCGTTCCTTTGATCTTGTTATACGGAATGGCCGGGATCATAAACTTATCCCGTATCACCTTCACCAGCTGCCCGTTGTTGATCTCCGGCACGATCACCTTATCGTAATTGAACAGGATCTCGCCCAGGTTCTTCGGGAACGGCTTCAGGTAACGCACATGCGCGTGAGCCACCGAATAACCGTCTTCCAGCAACTGGTTCACCGCACTCTGGATGGCGCCGTAGGTAGAACCCCAGCCCAATACCAGCACCTTGCCCTTCTCCGGACCGCTCTCAATGGTCTGCAGCGGGATGTAGTCGGCAATGCGCTCTACTTTCTCCTCGCGCAGTTTCACCATGAACTCGTGGTTCTCGGCATCGTAGCTGATGTTACCGGTGATATTCGCTTTTTCCAGTCCGCCGATGCGGTGCTCCAGGCCTTTCGTGCCCGGGATAGCCCAGGGGCGACTCAGTTTCTCGTCGCGTGCATACGGCTTATAGGCAGAACCATCCGTGATCGGCTCGGCAAACTTCACCGGGATCGCGGGCAGGTCTTTCGATTGCGGGAACTTCCACGGCTCGGCACCGTTGGCGATGTAGCCGTCGCTCAGCATCATCACCGGCAGCATGTGTTGCAGGGCGATGCGGCAGGCTTCGAAAGCCACATCGAACGCATCACTCGGACGCGCAGCCGCGATCACCGGCATCGGACACTCGCCGTTGCGGCCGTACAGCGCCTGCAGCAGGTCGGCCTGCTCGGTCTTGGTAGGCATACCGGTACTCGGACCGGCGCGCTGAATATTTACCACCACCAGCGGTATCTCCAGCATCACCGCCAGGCCCATCGCCTCCCCTTTCAGCGCCACACCGGGGCCTGAAGTGGTGGTAATGGCCAGATGGCCGCCGAAAGAAGCGCCTATGGATGAACAGATGGCCGCGATCTCATCTTCCGCCTGGAAGGTGCGCACGCCAAAGTTCTTGTTGTAAGAGAGGTAGTGCAGGATGTCGGACGCCGGCGTAATAGGGTAAGAACCCAGGAACAGCGGAAGTCCGCACTTCTTGCTCGCCGCCACAAAACCCATGGCCGCCGCCTCGTTGCCCATGATCGAGCGGTAGGTGCCCGGCTGCAGCTTGGCGGCCTCCACCTTGTAACGGGAAGCGAACACCTCGGTGGTGTCGGCGTAGTTATATCCGGCACGCAGGGCGCGGAGGTTGGCCTCCAGCACATCCGGCTTCTTGCCGAACTTGCTGTTCAGGAAGCGCTCCGTGCTGTCCAGCGTGCGGCTGTACATATAGTAGAGGAACCCGAGCACGAACATGTTCTTGCAGCGGTCCTTCTCCTTCACACCCATTTGAATGTCGGCCAGCGCCTCGCGCGTCAGCTTGGTCACGTCGATCTTGATCACCTGGTAGCCCGACAGCGAGCCGTCCTCCAGCGGGTTGGTGTCCGCATTGGCGAGGCGCAGGTTCTTCTGGTCGAAACCATCGGTGTTCACAATGATGATGGCGCCCTTCTTCAGGCTGCCCATGTTCACCTTCAGCGCGGCCACGTTCATGGCTACCAGCACATCACACAGGTCGCCCGGCGTAAAGATCTTCCGGCTGCCGAAATGGAGCTGGAATCCCGATACCCCCGGCAGCGTGCCTATAGGCGCGCGTATCTCGGCCGGAAAGTCCGGAAACGTAGCCAGGTCGGCCCCCATCAGCGCTGTATTGGTAGTAAACTGCCCGCCGGTCAACTGCATCCCATCCCCGGAATCGCCGGCAAATTTGATCACGACATCTTCTATCGTCTGAATATTCATAATTAATTCAGGAAATTTCGGCAAATATAAGGTTTGCGAGATTAGGATGTAGTGATTTTTATCTGCAGTCTGCGACGAATTAGCCGACGCAGCGCAGCGAAGTCCCGAGTACTCGGGATTGGCCGACACGACTGGGTGTGAAAGTGTGGGAGTGTGAAAGTGTACTGCCTTACTCACCAAAGGGATGGAAACCCTAGTCTCAGGAAGCTTTCGGAGGTTCGGGATACCGATCATCCCAGTACGTAAAAGCCTTCTTCGAACCGAAGCAGGGGCTCTATGCCTGGCAAC
>DAIMYJ010000180.1:0-3335 GCA_036734545.1 Chitinophagales bacterium | reverse complement strand
GTAATTTATCGCCTTACTCGATACCCGATACTTGATACTCGATACCAATTTGCACAATGATGTGTGTTCTAAACTTATTTAATCAGAACCACTCCCCTCCTTCAAATCTTCACCCCTTCAAATCTTCGAATCTTCAAAATTCTTCCACCTTCTTCACCTTTCCATTGACATAATACTTCTTTTTTACCGGCACGCCGTTGGCGGCGTAAACGTAGAGGGTGCCGGTGCCGTCGCAGAGGTCACCGGGGTCGAGAATGTTGCCGAGCTGATCGTAGTAGGCGTGCACGTTCATGAGGCGGTTGCGGCGGTACTCGAGGTGATGTTTCAATGTGCCGTCGTTGTAGTAGAAAAAGCTGCTGCCATCGAGCATGCGCCGGTCGTATTGCACACGGGCGAGCAGGTGACCGTTGGGATAATAATTGTATTGATAATAACGCTCACATTTTCCGGTGGCGGTATCGCAATAGCGTTCGTATAAAGGATTTCCGCGCGAGTCGAATTCCCATTGCCAGCCGGCCTCTTCACGCTCGCGGCCATGCACGATCATGCGCGAAAGCAGCCAGCTGCGGCGCACATTGTATTCCTCTACGTAAAGGATGGTATCGCCGTGATCAAGACCAAAGGCATATTTCTGAAATTTCTGTACTACGGTGTCACCGTGATCCAGATAATATTCATGCTGCACATATTTACCTTCCGGGAGTTTGCTCACCACTGCCTGTTCAGGTACGCCCTGCGCAATGGCAAGTGCACATGTTACCATGGCATGAAAAAACGTGTGCAGCCTGTAGAGCATAATTAAAGTTACCAAGCCTTTTTACTTCAGGCAAGCGGCAGGTCAGCAGACCTTAAAATTTCGGGCACGGGATCTTGCGCGGCTTCTGTGGCAGCGGTGCAATATAGGTGATGGACAACTCAGGACCGCCGTTGTTGGCGCTGGCCTCTGAGAGTGAAGAGATGTTCACGTCGTAACTCAGACCTACGCTGATCCTGTCGTAATCCAGTCGGGTCATGATGGCTGTGGATTCGGCCTTGGTGCCGCCATCCACATCTCCAACTATACGCTGCCATAAACCGAAGGAAATGGCTGTGGAACTCCACTGCATGCCCTGCAGATAAAATTTGAGGTTGGTGCCGCCGAAATATTCGGTATACGGACCCTGCGACAGATACATGAAGGCAGGCACCAGGGAGGTCATCTTGCCTACCGGTATCTGTGCACCGATGTGGGCAGAGTAACGCATATACAATTGATCATTAATAGCGCCGATGGACTGATCGGGCTGATTCAAATGATAAATGGAAGCGCCCATATACATGCTGAAGCGGTCCTCTCGCGGTACGAGGTACCACATGATACCGGCCGACAGGTCGAGGAAGCCTTTGGAGTCGAAGGCGATGGATTCGCCGTTCGCGAGGCTGGGATCATAATATACGCCGTCGAACTGGCTTGAAAAGGTCATGGCGAGGTAATCGACGCTCTTTTGCGCATAATTGCCCTGGAAGCCCGCGCTGAGATAGCTGCGATTGTATCGGTCGCCTAGTGTTTTGATGTAGGCGAAAGTGAGGCCAACGTTAGTGCTGGAATAGCGGGTATCGCCGGCCACATCGTTGAATGCATTGAGGCCGATGCCCATCAGGTCATTCTTCAGGAAGCTGGAACCGAAGTTCATATCCACACTGGCGGCAAAGGTGTTAAAGGGCGCAAAGGAGTTCCACTGGTTGCGATAATTCAATATGCCACGGATGTTGCCGTTAAAGGCTCCGCACAATGCCGGATTGAGCGTGAGCGGCGAATAAAAGAATTGCGTAAAGTGGATATCCTGCGCATGCATCGTCAGTGTCGCAGAACACGTAAGCATCAAAATGAGTCGCCTGAGCATGCGTGGTGTATGTGTTTGAGGGTTAAAAATCGATCTTTTAGGGGAGTTTTCAAAATGGAGGGCACGGCCTGAGGGATCGAGGACGGAAATTGCGGCTCCCGCAGCGAGCATTCTCCGGCAGCGACGGAACTGCAATGCTAAAGCGAATGTTAACTTTGTCCTATGAAGGAGAAGCCCTGCATCCGCCAATTGTCGCAATCGGAACTGGTTGAAATACTGGCCGGTATGGGCGAACCCGCATACCGCGCCCGCCAGGTACATGCCTGGATGTGGAAGAGAGGCGCACTGGCCTTCAGCGAAATGACCGACCTGTCCAAAGCCCTGCGCGAACAACTGGAGGAAAAATTTTCGATGCAGGCGCTGCAGGTAGACCTGGAACAACGCAGCAGCGACGGCACCATCAAATGCCGGTTCCGTACGCACGATGGTCACCTCATTGAAGGTGTGATGATACCTGCCGACGACCGCATGACCGCCTGTGTATCGAGTCAGGTGGGCTGTAATCTTGCCTGCACCTTTTGTGCAACAGGATTTATCAAAGTAAAACGCAATCTGGAACCCTGGGAGATATTCGATCAGGTGGTATTGCTGAATAAGGCTGCCATGCAGCATCATGGTCGCGGACTCACCAACATCGTATATATGGGTATGGGTGAGCCGTTGCTGAACTATAAGAACGTACTCGGGAGTATCGAACGCATCACAGCCGAGGACGGACTGCATATGTCGCCGAAACGCATTACCGTTTCCACCGCCGGTCTGGCTAAAATGATCCGGAAGCTGGGCGACGATCAGGTGAAATTCAATTTGGCCCTGTCGCTGCATGCCGCCGATGATGTGAAGCGCAGCAAACTGATGCCGGTGAATGATGCCAACAACCTCAACGATCTGGTGATGGCCCTGAATTATTTTTACCTCAAGACCGGCAATCGCATCACCTTTGAATATATCCTGTTCGACGGCATCAACGAAAGCATGGAAGATGCGCGGAATCTGGTGGCCTTGTGTGCGCGTGTGCCTGCCCGTGTGAACATCATCGAATACAACCCCATTCCCGACGCACCGTTCCAGCGATCACTGGAAGAGCAAAGAGAAAAATTCATCCAATACCTGGAAAAACATAATATTGTAGCCAAAGTACGCCGAAGCCGCGGAAAAGACATCGACGCCGCCTGCGGACAGCTGGCGAACAGGGATTGAGTTGGAGGTTGTACGTTTAAAGTTGAAGGTTAAAAGTTGAAAGTTGTTGGTTGAAAGTCTTTGGCTTTTGTATTCAAAAACATCTGACCACTCACTACTCATTACTCACTGCTCACTGCTCACTATGCCCATCAAGCATATCATCAGGATATTCATCGGTTGCGTTTTCATTGCCTCGTCGGTATTGAAGATGCTGGACGTGGATGCCTTCGAGGTGTATATCTTCAGTCAAGAGTGGATCAGTTTATCGGC
>DAIMYJ010000179.1:0-3361 GCA_036734545.1 Chitinophagales bacterium | reverse complement strand
TCCGTTTAGACGACGATGACCGCCCCTGCCTGATCGCCACACGCAAGATCAAAGCCGGGGAGGAGATCTTTTGCGGCTATGGGAAGCAATATTGGAAGAAGCACGGGTGAGACCCTCCACCCTTTCATGCTTTTCTGCTTCCCGCACCGAGCGACTGCACCTCCTGTGACCGGGATCACTATAAAACATTTGTAAACGCCTTAAAATAAGTGTAAACCGGGCCCTGCTTTGTAGCGGGAGCGGTTATTTTGCGGGGCAATCACTTAAAGAAATGTTTCGCAATACCCTTACCCTGATAGGCATCGTGTGCATCGTGTTCAGCACCCATGCGCAAGTGCCGCTGGCCGAGATCGTAGGTTTAGACGGATTACCTGCTGACGACGACCCGATTTGCACCATACCCATTTATCCGGAGATCACCACTAACCTCGAGGCGCCGCTGGAAGGTGAACTCGTGCATGACTTCAAGCTGTATACGCTGGAAGGAGATTCAGTGCAGTTGTCGGGCGTATTGAACGACGGCAAGCCTGTGCTGTTGATCGGCTGCAGTTATACTTGTTATGTATACCGGGGCAAAGTGGATATCATCAATGATATGCAGGCGCTTTATGGCGACCAGATCAATATTTTCCTGGTGTATACGGTGGAAGCCCATCCGGTGATCGACATCAGTCCTTACTTCGGCTATGAAAATGTAGGTGCGGAGAATTATGCGGAAGGGATATTATTCCGCCAGCCCACCACCTATGGCGAGCGTAAGGAATTGGTTACCGAAATGTTGGATGCCATGAGCATTGATGTGCCGGTATTGATCGACGGACCCTGTAATGAATTCTGGGCGGCCTATGGCACCAACCCGAATCCGGCCTGGCTGATCGCTCCGGACGGGATCGTATTTGATGCGCAGAAGTGGTACAACAAGGAACCGGATAACATGTATGCCTCCATCGATTCCATATTGAATATTGTGGGCACCGGCGTGTATACACCCGAAGGTGCATTTACCGCCGCAGACGAAGGAGAAGAGATCTATTATGGCACGGTGGAAAATACCATTGCTGCACACATCACACTGACCAACACCAGTGATGATAATGTGCTGATCGATTTTGTGCGCACCGATGAGAGCATTCCTGCCGGCTGGTTCACCGCCATGTGTACCGACCTGTGTTATTCGCCGGATATTGATTCTGCGACTGTATTTCTTACGCCCGGACAAACTGAGATCGTGCGTGTCGATTTTTTCACGGATGACACGCCGGCCAGCGGATATGTAGAAGTGACCTGCACAAATCACTACCAGACAGACAACACGTATACCTTTACCATCAACGCTTCAACCGTAGCGGAAACAGCGATCCACGACATGGATGCCCTGGCAACTTTTGCTGTTGCGCCAAACCCGGCCATTAGCGGCAGCGGTGTTGTCATTCCCTTCCGTACAACATCGGCGAATGCAACCTATACCATCCTGAATACAGCAGGCCAACCTGTTAAGCAGGGTCCGGTGGCTGCAGGCGATCTGCATTGGATCGGTGTTGACGTGCCGGCAGGAGTATATCAGATATTGCTTACCGAGGATAAACCGGTAGCCGTTTCCACGCTCGTTGTATTATGATCACATCCGCATCCAAATCTGCATCATGAAACGTCTTTTCAAATGGAGTGCCATTCCTGTTTCCCTTTTATTGGTGAACAGCTGTTCGCCTGAACTACCGGAATACATGGATATTGTGCCGTACAGCTATAGTTCGGTCGATTCGACAGGCGGCACATGGGAACCTGTATATATCTCCGGTGCGGCACTGGTATCCATTCCTGAGCCTGCAGATATTACTTCTGATGCTTACCTGAATGAACTGCAGGAATTGAAAGACATAGCACAGAATTTAACCGCTGCGCAATCTGATGCGGTAAATTACTGGGGCAATAATACCATGATCAGGTGGATAGAGATCACGGAAGAACTTATCGCCAAATACAACCTCGCACCTTCACCGGACGAAAATGGAGAATATGGTGTGCCGGATCCTGTTTTTCCGGAAGTCTATCCGCAATTCCCATTCGCACATCCACCGTATGCCTGCCGCGCTTACGCTTATTTGAGTGCAGCGATCTATGATGCACTCATCGCCACATGGGAATACAAATATGAATATGATCGTCCGGCTCCCTATATCGTTGATCCTGCCATCACGCCGGCCTATCCGGAAACGACCATCCCATCGTACCCGTCAGAGGATGCGGTGATCGCTTCTGTAGCAGAAGATGTACTGGGATTTTTATTTCCGCTGGAAACAGGCTATCTCGCCGACCTGGCCACCGATTGCAGGAACAGCCGCAAATGGGCGGCCATGAATGTGCAAAGCGATCTGGATGCCGGTGATTCACTTGGCCATACGCTCGCCGAGATATTTATCGGTCGTGCTAAGACCGACAGCATGAAATTCGCACAGGTGGAGCAGGATGAATATGATGCCATGGAGGCAGCGGCGAACGCTTTGTTCTCCTGGCCAAACTGGGAGAACCTCGAAGTGCCGCAAAGGCCGATCGGGATCACACCAAAATTCGGACATGTTGTTCCCTGGTGGATAGAAGACGTTGCTGCGATCCGCCCCGGACCACCGCCGGCGTTCGGCTCTGCCGAATATGAAGAGGCCAGGCAGGAATTACTCGATTTCACTGACAAGATCACGGATGAACAGGAACAGATAGCCTATTTCTGGGGCGACGGCTTCGGCACCTACACGCCGGCCGGCCACTGGAATACGATCGCTAAAGAACCCATCATCGATCATGCCTACAATCCCCTGCGCACGGCTCGTGTCTTTGCCTATTTGAATACGGCGATGATGGATGCCGGCATTAGTTGCTGGGATACCAAGTACTACTATATGTATCCGCGCCCGCCGCAGGCCGATCCCGAGATCAAAACTTTGTTCGGATTACCCAACTTTCCGAGTTACACCTCGGGACACTCCACCTTTTCTGCAGCAGCAGCCACTGTGCTGAGTTATATGTTCCCGGAACATGCCGAGTTATATAATGACTATATGCACGAAGCCTCAGAGTCGCGTATATACTCACGCATTCACTTTCGCTTCGATTGTGAAGCAGGACTGGATGCCGGTACTTCGATCGGAAATTTGGCCGTGGATGCCGCTAAAGCAGATGGATCCACTCCGGATTAAGCAAGCAGTTGAACGCATACGTATGCAGGAACGCAAAGAATGTCATCCTGTTGATCGTTGTTGAATGAGCACATAGTATTACATCAACCATAGGCCTCGCAACAGCAAGACTCGCTTATCCCTTCTTCACAAACTTCGTCAGTATCACGATCATCGTGCCGTTGATCCTG
>DAIMYJ010000178.1:0-3377 GCA_036734545.1 Chitinophagales bacterium | reverse complement strand
TTATCCCTTCTTCACAAACTTCGTCAGTATCACGATCATCGTGCCGTTGATCCTGCCCTCTATCTGTTCAGTGTTATCATGTACGAGATGTATACCGCGCACCTGTGTGCCTTTGGGTGCAGAGAAGCTGGTGCCTTTGATCTTCAGGGCCTGGGTGAGGACCACATTATCGCCGCTGGCGAGCACGTTGCCATACGCATCCTGATGTATCTCTGCCACCTCATAGGCCTTCATGGCCCAGTTGATCACCGATTCATCCACCACGGCGCTGTCGAGTATCTCTGCAGCCCACGCCTGGTCGCGTATACCGTGCAATATCCTGTAGCTCAGCGCCTGCACGGCAGGTTCGGTGCTCCATATGCTGCCGGATAAACACTGCCAGTGGTTGTGCTCATCGGGATTAGCCAACGCAGATTCACAAGTTGAACAAATGGCGACCTGATGTGCCGGAATGTCCTCTTTCGGACTAACGGTCAACTCGATCATGGCAGGCTCTGCTCCGCATAGCTCGCACACGCCGCCGCAGCGGACTTGAAGGGTAATGGATAAAGACATGGTATAGCAACAAAGCTACAGGAATTTATCGGAGCACAGGCCGAAGAAAAGTTTTGAATAAATTACCCATGCACATATCAGGACACAAAGACCAGCCAACCAAACTCCACTTTCAACATTCACCCTCACCCCCCTTCGAATCTTCAGACCTTCAATCCTTCAAATCTTCACTCCCTTCTCCATAACAATGAACTATCACCATAACTCAGGAAACGGTAATCATTGCGCAATGCATGTTCATACACCAGCTTCCAGTCATCACCGATGAAAGTAGATACAAGTAATAACAAAGTACTGTTCGGCTGATGAAAATTCGTGATCAGTCCTTTTGCGGAACGGATGCTATAGCCCGGGGCGATGAGCAGCTGTGTTTTGGTGGTGAGTACAGAAAGTGCATGTGCATGCATCCGTTCCAGCAGCATGCGCAGCGCATCCGCATAGGAAAATCCGGTCGGCACCTGTATGTCATATGCATCCCATTGATATACCTCAGGAATATGGCTGTCATCGTGGAGGTGCCATTTCAAACCAATCCAGAATAATGATTCCAGTGTGCGCAATGAAGTGGTGCCTATGGCGACAATATGTGCTGTATCCTCTAATAGATGTTCAATGGTTTGCCTGGTCACCGATATTTCTTCCGCATGCATGTCATGGCCTTCCATGGTAGCCGCTTTTACCGGACGAAAAGTGCCGGCACCCACATGCAGGGCCACCTGCTCTGTGCGAATGCCTTTTTGTGTCAGCGCCGCCAGCACTTCCTCGGTAAAATGCAAACCCGCCGTCGGCGCCGCCACAGAACCCTGCTCACGTGCATACACTGTTTGATAGCGCGCACTGTCGGATTCCTGCGGAGCGCGCTTCATGTAGGGCGGCAGCGGTATCTGTCCGATCGCATCCAGCAACTCCGAGAAGGCCAGATGGGCACTCCAGGTAAAGCGCACTAAATATGCATCACCGGAGGCGACAGGTTTTTCGACCTGTACATATCCGGGTGCTCCGCGGAACATAAAGTCCTGTCGGATATACGCACCGGTAAATACCTTATTGTTTCCCACCAGACACTTCCATACAGCAGTTCCCTGGCGAGCCATCGCCTGTTCTATGGTGATATTGTCGGCCGGCTCAAGCACAAAAATTTCTACCGGCTTATTTTTTCCTTCGATGGGAAACAACAGGCGTGCAGATACTACTTTAGTAGTATTGAACACTAATGTTGCAGTTGACGGCAGTATGGCAGGCAGATCGCGGAATACATGATCGGTGATCCGTCCATCGCGATACTGCAGCAGTTTACTGGCAGCCCTGTCGGCCAGCGGGAACTGCGCGATGCGATGATCGGGCAGGGTGTAAGTATAATCAGCGATGGATATATGCCGCGCCATGGCCGGCAAAGTTAAATAATGATCGCGGAGTACTTTTTGGAGAACACAATAAGACAGTACTATCCCATCGGATCATCGTCCGGGCGGGTGTTGACACACGGCGTCGAATCCACGGATATGCATATATTTACTGCATGTCAGAACTGTTAGCTTATCGCGATGGCCACTACATGCCCCGGTCGGAGATCCGCATCGGTTTGGATGATCTTGGATTTGAGCGGGGATATGGTGTATTTGATTATATGCGCCAGCATCAGGGACGCATCCCCTTCCTGCAGGATCATCTTGAACGCCTGGATCATTCGCAATCCGTGCTGCAGTTTCCCGAGCCTCTGAAGATGGATACCGTGCGGTCTGTTATCGAACACATCGTAAAACACAATGGTCTGAGCGACGGATATATAAAAGCGCTCATCACCGGACGACTGCAGGACGGTATACCCGTTCCTGTGCTTACTGTATATCAGGACATTTGGAAACCTTATCCGGAAACTTCTTTCACGGATGGTATCAAGCTCATCATCGCAGAGTACGACAAGCCATTCCCGGAATACAAGACCACCTTTTATCTGGGATCACTGCGTGAAATGGCGCGTATGCAGGCAGAGCAAGCGGATGATGTACTGTTCTATTACGGCGACCAGGTGCGCGAATGTGCGCGATGCAATATTTTCTATGTGAAGAACGGACTGATCTACACTCCTCTGGAAAAAATTCTCCTGGGTGTCACGCGCAAACATGTATTAGCCTGCGCAACGGAAAAATATATGGTGATAGAAGCGATGGTCACGATGGAAAGACTGTTTCAGGCCGATGAGGTTTTCATCTCCTCCACCACCCGCAACATCATGCCGGTAACGCGCATTGAGGACCGGCCTATCGGTAACGGCAAACCCGGACCTGTCACCCGGGAGCTGATGACCATGTTCGAACAATACGTAAGCCGTTACGCAAAATGACAACCGTACAACGATCTGTACAAGAGATACTGGACTATCTGAAAGATCATGCAGACCCTGCGCATGCAGCAGGCATGCAGGTGACCGCTCCGGGAGCTCAACAGATATTTGGTGTAAGAGGCCCCGACATGAATGCCCTGCTGAAAGCGGTCAAACCCGGCAGCTTCGAACTCATTGATGCGCTGTGGGCCACCGGCGTATATGAAGCACGCATGCTCGCGGTGAAATTACTCGAGTGGCAATCCAAGGCCGATCCGGAACGCGGCATAGCTGTCGTGCAGCGCTTTGCGCCGGAGATCGACAACTGGGCCATCTGTGATACCATCGGCATGAAGAGCCTGAAAAAACTCAACCGCAAATATCCCGAGCGCATTATCGCATTGGCGGAAACGTTCGCCGTGTCTTCGCATATGTGGGAGCGACGATTATCGATGGTGTTATTGTGGGACCTGTGCAAGGACAAAAAATGGCATCCGCG
>DAIMYJ010000177.1:0-3469 GCA_036734545.1 Chitinophagales bacterium | reverse complement strand
GGGAATGTGGGCGTAGATTATGCCTTTGCCAGGGGATGGAATGCCGCCAGCTATATCACCTATACGTATGGCCGTATCGAAACTGACACCACGCCGTATCCGCTCGATCACGTGCCGCCGGTGTATGGTAAAACATCCGTTTCCTATAAAAGCAAAGTTTGGCAGGCAGAAGTGTTTGCGTTGTATAACGGCTGGAAGCGCATAGACGATTACAACATTGTGGGCGGAGAGGACAATGAGAATTACGCTACGCCCGAAGGGATGCCTGCGTGGTATACCCTGAACATCAAGGCGGCTTACCAGATCAACGACGCCCTGCAGGTACAGGCCGGTTGTGAGAATCTCCTTGACCACCATTACCGCACCTTTGCTTCCGGCATTAGTGGACCCGGACGCAATCTGTATCTGACGGTGCGCGCAAAGTTTTAGACAGTTGATGGCACACGAACAGCCCATACCGAGGTGTATGGGCTGTTCGTATTTACCGCCCGGAGGCAGGCGATGGAGGATGCTCTTCTCCACAGTTTCTATTTGCAGAATTCGGCGGTAATTGTAACCTTAGCCTGAAAATTCCCGATATATGAGCATTTTCAGCAAACTCCTTGGCGGCAACAAAGGCGGAGGCGGCAACAAGGCGCAGGCCTTTATTTCGCAGATCACCGCAGATCTGAACCTCAGTCCCGACCAGGTAACCAAGGTGGAGGCGGCACTCCGTGAGTTCTTTGCGGAAAAACGTCAGGCTAAGCAGAGTGGCGATAAGTCAGGCCTGCAGGCCGGTAAGCAGGATTTCAAGGATGATATTCTGCGTGCGCTCACACCGGAACAGCAGCAGAAGTTCATGGACAATATCCAGACATACAAGCAGTTACTGAAGCGTTAAGCGGTAATTGCCTATTTTTACATCACCAAAAACCTACACCATGTCCGATCTGTTGTTCTCTACCGTGTTGTTGTTCGGTTCCAATGAAGGAACGATGCATTTGCCCGAAGGCATGGCCAAGGCCCTGCTGGCTTCACATTCAGGCATGCGTTACATCATATTGATCCTGCTGCTCCTGGCGGTCGTTTTCGCGAGCCAGACCCGCAGCGGTAAACGCCCTTTTGAAGGCGCCACCAAAAAGACCGGCATGTTCACCATGATCCTGATCGACATTCAGTTGCTGATGGGTTTGGTGATGTATTTCTTCTTCCTGGCCTCCCAGACCAATTTCAAAATGGGCAAGCTCAAGGATCAGCTGGAAGTAAGCAGCTTCCGGTCCATTGCCGTTGAACACTTTATCGGCATGATGATCGCTGTGGTACTTATCCATCTGGGCTATGCCAAGGCCAAAAAGGCCCTCAACGCTGAAGAAGCCGGTAAAAAACAATTCCTCTTCTATCTGATCGCACTGATCATCATCCTCCTTTCCATCCCATGGCCTTTCATGCATCCGGAAAGAGGATGGATGTGATCAATTAGCCGATGGGCCAATTAGCCGATTAGCCAATGATATTAAAATGAAAAAAACCTGCTGAAAGCAGGTTTTTTATTTTGTTAAGGTTTGTATGCTAGTACTCAAGCCTCCACCGCATCGGCTAATCGGCTAATCGGCTAATCGGCTAATCGGCTAATCGGCTAATCGGCTAATTAGCTAATTAGCTAATCGGCTAATCATACAACTCACACACCCTCGCCAATCCTTTCGGATCGATGATCTTGATGGCGTGGTTGTTGGTTTCGATCAGGCCTTCTTCTTTGAGGTCCTTGAGCACGCGGATGGCGGTTTCTTTTACGGTGCCTACGTAGGAAGCGAGGTCTTCGCGGGTGATGCTCACCACGCCGTCGGGGTTCTTTTCGTCCTTATAGGATTCGCTGAGCAGCAGCAGGGCTTCTGCCACGCGACCGCGCACCGGTTTGTAGGCGATATCGGCCATCTTTTCCACGGTCTGGTCGAGCGATTTGGTAAGCAGTTGCACCATGCCTTCCGAGAAACGGTTGTTCTCGCGGAAGATCTTGAGCACAGAATCCTTAGGGATGAAGCAGATAACGGCGTCCTCGATCACTTCTGCGCTAACAGCATAGGTGGAGGCAGATAACATGGCACCATAGCCGATGAAATCACCCGGCGTCACGATCTTCACGATCTGCTCCTTGCCGTCGGGGGCCTGTTTATACAGTTTCACCTTGCCCTCGTTGAGGCAATACAGTCCGTAGGAATTCGCATTTTCATGGAAGATGGTCTGCCCTTTCTTATACAGCGCGCAGGTTTTACTCTGGCTGATGTATTCGGTCTCCTCTACGTGACAAAAGTGGAACAAGGACTTGCTCCGGCTTTTGCACTGGGCACATTCGGGAGTCTGAATGCGCGATTGTGTGGTCATAATACTTTTTGTTTGCCTGAATCCTAAAGTTACAACTTATCGCAATTATAGGCAAGCAACGGGATCTGGCTGTATAGCGCAATATTCCGGGTAACGCTCATGTGGAAGATCGTGCTAAACAAACCGTGATTATGAGTGACCATCCCGATCATATCGATCTGGTTGCGGGAGGCAAACTTCTTGATCCCCTCGGTGATGTTCTTCTCGGCCAAAAAGTGCAATTGCAGCCTTTCAGCCTCAATGTCCTTGCGAAAACCGGATTGTAACTTATCGATCAGAGATTTATTGTATGTATTGTTATCCTGCATAAAATGCACCGCGTGCAAAGTAGCGTTGAACTTAGCGGCGAACCCAAGCAGATAACTGATAATATCATAATCTTGTTCCGTTCCCTCAAAAGGAACCATCAAATTCCTGAACTGCACCGGTTCCGCAACATCGGGTAGGGCGATCACCGGGATGTCTGACTGCTTGATGATGTTCCAGGTGACCGTACCAAACATCCGGTCCTCAATGCTGTTGGCCCCCTTGGTGCCCAGAATGATGAGGTCGGCCTGCTCGTGGCGGGCAATGTCCAGGATGGCTTCCGAAGCAAATCCCATCAGAGCCCGGAACTGCACTTTCGTGTCGCCCAGGTCGCTGACATGCTTCTGCTCATACTGCTTCATCTCATCATCTGCCCGCAATTTCTGTGCATCGAGCAGTTCCTTGACCATATCCGGCGGCATGTGCTCATCGGTGAAAGGCATGTGGTAGGCGTGGATGACCAGCAATTCGGCACCGAACTGTCGGGCAATGCCGGCAGCTAAGACCAAGGCTTTATCCGCGTTGTCGGAGTAATCGGTGGGAACCAGAACCCTACTTACCTTAAAAAGCCGCTCCTTTATCTGCTCCCGACGGGCGGTGCGGGTGCGCATATGATCGCTTTTTCCCGTACCGGTAGCCATGTTAGGCATACTGTTCAATTGATCCTCAGTCATAACTTGAGAGTTTTACTCGCTTCAAAACTGAGGATATTTCACTTTTTATAACATGACATCCCTCAAGGGGTATGGTGACTTTTGTTACCGTTTACAGGGAGAGGGGTGAGTGGGTGAGTGGGTCAATG
>DAIMYJ010000176.1:0-3504 GCA_036734545.1 Chitinophagales bacterium | reverse complement strand
CAGAAAAATATCGGTGCCGTACTTCTGTTGTAATCCGGCGAATTTTTCGGGATGCGTTACGTGAGCGTTCAGGTATTTTTCGATCTTCGGCTCTTCTTCTATCTATATGATAGATAGTTTCTTTTCTTCATCTTACTTCGGCGCTACTGTCTATCCCCTACCGAACAGATCCGGTTGTTTCACCGTGCGGTCGGTGATGGTATCGGGTGCGGTAATGTCGACCGGCTTTTCGAAGCGGTACTGCACCGAGGCGTAGATCATTTCCAGGTCCTTGGCCGATTGCACGGTGGTGTCGGTAAGGATATTATAGGCGCCATCGGTGGCAATGACACGCGTGCTGATATTGTAGTTCAATCCGTACCGGAACATGCGTGAAATATCATCTACCGACATCTCATTTTTGTCGGCGAGTTCCATATCCGCGTCGGAAAAATAATTGTATTGATTAAAAGGGATCACCATCACTTTCTGCACAGAATCCGTGGCAAGGAGTTGTCCGCCCGGCTGCTGTGCGCTTGCCGATACAGCCGCAAACAGGGCTATGATGGTGGCAATGGAAGTAAACCGCCTGCTCATTGGCCGATCATCTTGAAAATATCGTTGCCGACAGCGAACACCATGAGGCTGAGCAATAATATCATCCCCACCACCTGGGCGCGTTCCATGAATTTGTCGGAAAGTTTTCTGCCGATGATGCTCTCAATACCGATGAACATGATATGTCCGCCATCCAGTGCCGGTATCGGCAGCAGGTTCATGAAAGCGAGCACCATACTGAGTAATGCGGTGAGCATCCAGAAGCTGGACCAGTCCCATTTCGGTGCGAATAATTTCGTGATGCCGATCGGGCTGGAGATAGAGTCGCGTGCCGGGATATCGCCGCGCATGATACGCAGGAGGCTCACGGCCTGAAAATAAAATACTTCGAAGGCATCGCGTGTGCCGTAGCTCAGCGCTTTACCGAGTGAATATTTTTCGGATGCATAATCATACAATTCCACGTTCGCTTCGATGCCGATGCGGCCGGTGGCATCCACAGGAACTGCGAGTGTTACCAACTGTCCGTTGCGGTCCATCGTCACATGTGCGGTATCGCCTTTACGTGCGGCGAACATCTCCGACATCTGACTGTAGCAGGTGATGGCCACATCGTCGATCATAGAGATGACATCACCTGAAAGCACGCCGGCATTCTTTGCCAGCTGCAGTGAATCACTGAGTCCGTCGACCTGCACCGTAGAGCGGATATCGAACAAAGCTTTACCGCGCATCTTATCGCGGAATGCACTGTCGGGAACGATGATGGTCACCTGTTGTCCGTTGCGATCCACCACTACTTCGGAGCCGAAATACAAACGTGCCGACATATAATCATCCAGTCGTTCATATTCATGGCCGTTGATAGAAACAAGTTTATCACCTGTTTGGAAACCATAGGTCCTTCCGGCTTCAGCGGCGTATACACCGCCGGTCTCGTTGATGGCACTAACAGGAATATATTCCTGTGCGTAATTGCGCAGAATAAAAATATACAGGATGATACCGAGGATAACGTTCATAACGATACCGCCGATCATCACGATGAATTTCTGCCAGTTGGGTTTAGAGCGCAGTTCCCAGGATTGTGCCGGTTGCTTCATCTGCTCTTTATCCATGCTTTCATCGATCATACCGGCGATCTTCACATAACCACCGAGCGGCAGCCATCCGATACCATATTCTGTCTCACCTCTTTTGAAGCTCCAGAGTTTCTTTCCCCACGCGTCGAAGAAGATATAGAACTTCTCCACTTTCACACCAAAAGCACGCGCCGCCATAAAGTGGCCGAGCTCGTGGATGAAAACGAGGATCGTGAGTGCAAGGATCAACTGGGCTATCTGGATCAATACTTCCATATTACGTGCGAAATTCGATAATTAACGTGGGATTGTGTTCTATGCGTGCTTAAACTTTGTTAACACACTGTCCATTGTTTTAGTTCGTCGGCTATCTGCCGGTCGTTGCTGAGTCGCGGCACTTTGTTTTGACCGCCCAGCTTACCCTTACTTTTCATATAACTGCGGAAACCGTCGCGCTGCATTTCGGTGATAATGAGCGGCCGGAGGATCTTGCCGGCAATGAGGTCGCGGTAATAGATATTGCGTTCCTGCAGGCAGGTGTCGACACGAGCGGCGAAGGCTTCGGTGTCGGCGGGCCTGGTGCCGAATTCGACGAACCATTCGTGGTAGGGCAGCCCTTCGGCAGGGTTCACCTGCGGTGCCACGGTGAATTCGATGATATCGGCATTATATTCGGCGGCGGCCTTGAGGAGTGAGGCTTCCACCTCCTCCCCGATCACGTGCTCACCGAAAGCGGAAATGAAATGTTTGATGCGGCCGGTCACCACGATGCGATACGGATCGGTGGAAACGAACTTCACGGTATCACCGATATTATATCCCCACAATCCGGCATTGCTGTGGATGATGATGGCATAATTCACACCCGCTTGCACCTCGCGCAGCGACAGTCGTGTAGGATGCTCATTGAACACTTCGCCGGCGGGAATGAATTCGAAGAACATACCGGCGTTCACATTCAGCAATAATCCTTCAGCCTGCTGTGTATCCTGATAGGCGATGAAACCTTCGCTGGCGGGATAGGTCTCGATGGCATCCACGGGCTTGCCGATGATCTCCTCGATCTTGGTGCGGTAAGGTGCGTAGTTCACACCGCCATAGACGAAGAGTGAGAAATTCGGAAATACGTCTTTGATATGTTTCTTACCGGTGAGCGTCTGCAGTTTCTCAAAATACATCAGCACCCAGGGCGGGATACCGCTGATAAGGCGCATGTCGTGCTGCACGGTTTCCTGTGCGATGGCCTGCACTTTTTCTTCCCAGTCGTCGATGCAGTTCACTGCGTAACTCGGCATGCGGTTGCGCTGGAGGTACTGCGGCACGAAATGATACACGATGCCTGAGAGTCGGCCTACATTGATCCCATTCTTTTTATCGAGTACGGGCGAACCCTGGAGGAAGATCATTTTACCATCCACAAAATCGGTGCGTCCGGATTCATGGATATACATGAGCAGTGCATTCCGTGCAGCCCGGATATGGAAAGGGATGGATTCGCGGGTAAGGGGAATATATTTCACCCCGGAAGTGGTGCCTGAGGTCTTGGCCAGATACAAGGGCTGTCCGGGCCACAGCACATCCTGTTCACCGGCTACCATGCGGTCGATATATGGCCGGAGGGCTTCATAGTCGCGAATGGGCACACGGGCGGTGAGGTCGGCATGGGAGCGGATGTTAGCGAAGTCGTGGTCTTTCCCGAACGCTGTATGTGCCGCTTTCTGCACGAGGTCGAGGAGCACGCGCTCCTGTATCTCCACTGCTCGGCGAGCATCCCGTTTCACTCCGCGGGCCACCCAGGCAGCAAAAGGCCGGGCCAGCAATCCTTTGATTCCCATGGTACAAAGGTAGGAAATGGTGAGTGGTGAGTGGTGAGTGGTGAGTGGTG
>DAIMYJ010000175.1:0-3572 GCA_036734545.1 Chitinophagales bacterium | reverse complement strand
TAGTGTTGTTAGATAGGTATACTCACTTAAGAATATTGTTTTAACAATAAATATTTGTTCTTATGTTTCTTGATTTAGCGCATAAGCGTATGGATACATACGTGTATGCAAAACGATTTGTTCTGCTGGTAAACGATCACTTGATTGCTTTTCCTGATTATGAACGATATGCCTTGTCTGGTCAGATAAGGAGGGCGGCCATTTCTGTGTTACTTAATTTTTCAGAAGGCGCTTCTCGGTCATCACCAGCTGAAAGGAAACGATATTATGAAATTTCTAGAAGTTCGCTCGTTGAGGTAGATGCGGCCTTTGATGTTGCATTAGAACTTGGATATATTAAATCGAATTTTGAAGATCTAAAAGCTACTACATTGAGTTTGTATAAAATGCTAAGCACACTTATCAAATAAGTTTAGTGTATTATATGATTATTCACTCACCATTCACCACTCACCATTCACCACTCACCATTCACGACAATCAAATCGCGAACAAAATCACTCATTTCAACAATGAATAATATACGTATAGAAAAAGACACCATGGGCCCCGTAGAGGTTCCTGCCCATGTGTATTGGGGTGCGCAGACCCAGCGTTCGATCATGAACTTTCCGATCGCTCAGGATATCAATAAGATGCCTAAGGAGATCATCCGCGCATTCGCCTACCTGAAGAAGGCCGCCGCCATCACCAACCACCAGTTAGGTGCGCTCGATAAAGCGAAGAGCGATATGATCGGACAGGTGTGCGACGAGATATTGGAAGGTAAACTCGATGACCAGTTCCCGCTGGTCGTATGGCAAACCGGCTCCGGAACACAAAGCAATATGAATGTGAATGAGGTCGTAGCCTATCGCGCACACGTGCTCATGGGCGGAAGCCTGATGGATGAAAAGAAATCCATCCATCCGAACGACGATGTCAACAAATCACAGTCGTCGAACGATACCTTCCCCACGGCTATGCATATCGCGGCCTATAAGATATTGATCGAGTGCACCATCCCCGGCGTGGAGAAATTGCGCGATACACTGGCTGAGAAGTCGCTGGCCTTCATGCATATCGTGAAGATCGGTCGCACACATTTCATGGACGCCACACCGCTTACGCTTGGTCAGGAAATGAGCGGATATGTGTCGCAACTCGACCATGGCCTCCGCGCTGTAAAGAACACCCTGGCTCACCTCAGCGAATTGGCACTCGGTGGCACCGCTGTAGGCACAGGTATCAATACACCCGATGGCTATGATGTGTTGGTGGCAAAGAATATTGCCGACCTCACCGGACTGCCCTTTGTGACAGCTGAGAATAAATTTGAGGCCCTGGCCGCCCATGACGCTATCGTGGAAGCACATGGTGCACTGAAAACACTCGCCGTGGCGCTCATGAAGATCGCCAATGATATACGCATGCTTTCCAGCGGTCCGCGCAGTGGTATTGGTGAGATCCATATCCCCGATAATGAACCGGGATCTTCCATCATGCCGGGTAAAGTAAATCCCACCCAGTGTGAGGCGCTCACCATGGTAGCAGCACAGGTGCTGGGCAATGATGTGGCCATCAATATCGGTGGCGCCACCGGACATTTTGAACTGAATGTGTTCAAGCCGGTGATGATCTACAACTTCCTGCACAGCGCACGACTCATCGGGGATGCCTGTGTGTCATTCAATGATAAATGCGCTGTGGGCATTGAGCCTATTGAGGCCAATATCAAAAAGCACGTGGATAATTCACTGATGCTGGTGACCGCCCTGAACACCCGCATTGGTTACTACAAGGCTGCTGAGATCGCTCAGAAAGCGCATAAAGAACATAAAACACTGAAGGAGACCGCCGTGGAACTCGGCTACCTCACACCGGAACAATTCGATGAATGGGTGATCCCGGTGCAGATGGTGGGTAAACTGGGCTAAGCGATCACCATTATTTTATTGGGACCCGGCGCATTTACAACGTGCCGGGTTCTCTTTTTAAGAACCATACCTCGATCCCGTTCTCGGGATTTTTCCAGTAGTGGTACGTTTCAAATCCGAATCGTTCATACACCACTTTGTTCCGCGCCACTGCAGTTTCGGCATATACCGGTAAGCCACTCGTTCGGGAAGACTCTACGATCGCATATTTGATCTCCCACGACGAACGTCGCGGATGTTCATCCGGATCTACACCAAAGAACCAGCAGTACAGATGCTTGCGGTCTTTCGGCCGAATGGATGCTACATGGTTCACATGGCGATGGATCTTCACTATCCGGTCCTTGCTGATCCCCTGCAATAAATAGTAATACGCCTGGCACACATCCCACCAATGTGCCCGTATGTCGTTCGGGTACAATACCATGAGGCCCATGTGATTCTCAGACAGGAATAAACCCTGCCGGGCCTGCGCCATGTGGTAAACATACCTGGCGAATTGTTGCAGTCGTGTATCGAACGTGTGGTTACCCCCCAGCAGAAACCGGATGGTCGGATTTTCATGAAAGGATTTAGCAATGATCGAGACGATGCGTCCACGATGGTGTGATAGGGCAGGTTGCATATTGTGTGTGTTTACAACACACCGGGTGTCGACCCCAGCAATGTTTGTGATCATGCTGTAAAAGTCACCTGCAATTCCGGGTCCGCTAAACGGGATACTGCCGACAAATAAATAAGGTTTTGCAATAAATGCAAACGCATGGCAAATTGTAGCCATGTGTTCCGATAATATGCAAACATCCTGCAGACGGAGGTAGGTTACCTCCTGCTGCAGGATGTTACTGACAGGCGGAGAGCCTGCTTATAATGGAATGTTCACGATGCCCATATCGGTAACTACACCGGTAGATACACTAACCCCCGGTATCGTCACATCTGTAAATCCGGCTACGGCAGAAAAGGTTACCGAGTAGCTTCCTGACGGCAGTCCGCCGATCAGAAACGAACCGTCGGCGCCGATATAAGTCCCTGCCGTGTCAGATACTGAGGCCGCCTGCACATAATAGGCCGCATCCGAAGGCAGGATGATCCCGGTAATGGCACCCGACAGGGCCTCGGTGTAAACCCTGATCACCGGTTTCAGGGAGTAGTCGCCATTCCCCTTCTCCACGATCGATTGTTCAGCATCAAAGTCCAGCCACAACTCATAGGCCAGTCCGGCCTTGAATGTATAATGCACATTCAGCTTCAGTCCGGATGTTTGTGCAGATGGGGTCTCCAGCGGATGTACCGTGCCGTCAACGACCACACTGTTGTTGTCCCCAAGGATCAGTCGGATCTGGGAAATGGTGCGGGGCGACATATCCTCGGATAGGATCAGTGTGTCAATACCTGAACTGAATTCCAGCAGATTGTATACACCGGGTGATACCAGGTCGTAGGTCTCGGTGCCCATATCAGACATGATCTCTATCGACTGGATATCGATATATACGGCATCATAGGCTGCAGGTGCATCCGTCAGATACATGTTCAGGTGCGCCTGTCCTTCGGTATCGCCGTCCTTGCAGCTACCGAACATAGCTACCGTGCCCAGGATAGGCAACAGCAGCAAATTCCATAGTTTTTTCCGTCTCATATCGTAGGCTTTTA
>DAIMYJ010000174.1:0-3646 GCA_036734545.1 Chitinophagales bacterium | reverse complement strand
GATTTTCTGTTAGCCACTAAGACGCTAAGGCGCGAAGGGTTGCACTAAGTGAAAGTCAATACCATCCCCGACCAACATCGTATACGATAGCATCACACAGGCTTGCTGAGTATTTTGCGCAGAGAGCGCCACAGAATCATGTTCAGGTAATTGCGATCAATACGCGCGCTCGTCCTTCTTCTCTACCCAGTTCATGAAGGCTTTGTTCGCCACTTTATTGCCGCCGGGCGTGGGGTAATTGCCGGTGAAATACCAGTCGCCGAGATTGTTCGGACATGCCTTATGCAGGTCATCCACAGACTGATACACCACTTCCACCTCCGCACGAATATGCGGCGCCTTCACGATCCTGGCGATGCGTGCGCTGATCTCCTCATCGGTGAACTGATCATACAGTTTGCGCACGGCATTATAGGTTTCTGCATTGGGCAGCTTGGCCACCGCTTTGCATTCTTCATATACTTCCTGGATCAAATGGGATTTGCCGCTTTCCTCCAGCAGATCGATCATCGCCCTGAACGCCACAAAATCACCCATCTTGCTCATGTCGATACCATAGCAATCAGGATAACGTATCTGCGGTGCCGATGAAACGATAACGATCTTCTTCGGACTCAGTCGGTCCAGAATGGCGATAATGCTTTGCTTCAGCGTGGTACCGCGCACGATACTGTCGTCGATGAGCACAATGGTATCCACGCGATCGGATATTTGTCCGTAGGTGACATCATACACGTGGCTCACCAGATCACCGCGGTCGGTATCATTGGTGATGAAGGTGCGCATCTTCACATCCTTATGCGCGAGTTTCTCCACCCGCGGACGCATGTTGAGGATGCGATGCAATTCTTCTTCCGTGATATTGCTGTTGAGGCGTTTGATCTCCGATATCTTCCACTCGTTCAGATGCTGCTCCAGTCCGCGCATCATACCATAGAAAGCTGTTTCCGCCGTGTTGGGTATGAATGAGAAGATGGTATGCTCATAATCCTGGTTCACCGTCTTCAGCACTTTCTGGGTGAGCAGTCGGCCCAGCTCCTTGCGCTCGGCATAGATCTCTTTGTCGTTACCGCGGCTGAAATAAATGCGCTCAAAGCTGCAGCTCTTGCGTTCACGCGGCATGAGACACTGCGCTTCGCGCACGGTGCCTTTCTTTTTGATGATGAGCGCATGGCCGGGCTTCAGCTCGCGCACGCTCTCGAAGGGCACGTTGAAGGTGGTCATGATGGCCGGGCGTTCGCTGGCAGCCACCACCACTTCATCATCCTGATAAAAATATACCGGGCGGATACCATTCGGGTCGCGCAACACAAAAGCATCGCCGTGTCCCAACAGGCCGGTCATAGCATAACCGCCTTCAAAATCCTTGGCTGCCCGCGAGAGCACGCGCTGGATGTCGAGGTCGTTGGCGATGATGCCCGACAGGGTTTTATTATCGTGATATTCTTTCTTCTCGTCGAACAAACGCTGCACCTCGTCATCCAGGAAGTGGCCGATCTTTTCCATCACGGTCACCGTATCCACGAACTGTGTGGGATGCTGACCCAGTTCCAGCAGCTGCTGGAATAACTGGTCGTTGTTCACCATATTGAAATTACCTGCTACCAGCAGGGTGCGGGTGATCCAGTTGTTCTCGCGCACGAAGGGGTGACACGAGTCTATATCATTGCGGCCGTAAGTACCGTAGCGCAAATGCCCCAGCAACACCTCACCGGCGAAAGGCACATTCTGCTTCGCCCACTCGGCATTGTGGTACAGATCGGGATTTTTGCGCTCAAGTTTGTGCGATTTGCGGAATACCTCTTCGAAGATATCCTTGATCGCCGATGGCGATATACTGCGCTTGCGGTCGAAATATTTATAACCGGGCTTCTGGTCGATCTTGATGGCTGCGATACCGGCACCGTCCTGGCCGCGGTTATGCTCTTTCTCCATCAGCAGGTACAGCTTATTCAGACCGTACAGAGGAGTGCCATATTTCTCATGATAATAGGAAAGCGGTTTGAGCAGTCGAATGAGGGCAATGCCACATTCATGCTGTATATGATCACTCACGCGATAAGATGTTGGATTGTTGGTGCAAAGTTACCAATTCCAAAGCATAAAACGGCAGGAGAAAAGCGGGTGTCAAACCCCGCTGCACATCACATCAGTCCGCGGATGATGTCTTCCACCGAAACGCCGTCGGCCTCAGCCTTGTAGTTGCGCACGATACGATGACGCAGCACCGGCAACGCCACGGCTTTCACATCCTCGATGTCGGGTGCATACTTGCCGTTGATGGCCGCATGGCACTTGGCGCCGAGAATGAGGTATTGCGAAGCACGCGGACCCGCACCCCAGCTCAGATACTGGTTGGAACGGGCATCGGCTTTTTCGGTATTGGGACGTGTCTTGCTCACCAGGCCAACGGCATACTGTAAAACAGTATCTGTCACCGGGATACGGCGTATCACATGCTGATAGGCCACGATCTCCTCTCCGCCGATCACTTTGGTCAGCTCCGTGCGGATGTCGGAAGTAGTGGCGCGCACGATCTGCAATTCCGCCTCAAAGGCCGGATAGTCGAGCACGATATTGAACATGAAACGGTCGAGCTGCGCTTCGGGCAGCGGATAGGTTCCTTCCTGTTCGATGGGGTTCTGGGTGGCCAGCACGAAGAACGGCTTGTCCAGCTGATGCAGATGACCGCCGATGGTCACATTCTTCTCCTGCATCGCCTCCAGCAGCGCCGCCTGCGTCTTAGGCGGTGTGCGGTTGATCTCGTCGGCAAGGATGATATTGGCAAAGATGGGACCGCGGATGAATTTAAAGTTGCGCTGCTCATCCAGGATCTCGGCACCGGTGATATCGCTGGGCATCAGGTCAGGGGTGAACTGGATGCGCTTGAACGACAGATGCAGGGCATCGGCAATGGTCTTGATCAGGAGGGTCTTGGCCAGACCGGGCACACCTACCAGCAGGCTGTGGCCGTCGCTGAAGATGCCCATCAGCACATCGCGCACCACATCATCCTGGCCGATGATGACCTTGCCGATCTCCGCCTTGAGCTTCCTGTAATCCGCCGCAAGGGCGTCTATCGCTTCTACGTCATTCTTGAATGCTGCCATACCTGCGCTGCTGTTTTGTGCTGTTATTTTCCTGCTGTGTCGATCAGTTCATAGATGGTCTTGCAACCGGAATAATTTTCGTCTATGCGAATATATTCTCTTTCTGCCTTTTGTTTGATCCACTCGGCCATCGCCTTCTGCTCTTTCTGATTCAGTGCATACTGCTGTAAACGCGCATAATCATCCTTCAGGTTCATCTGATGGGGTTCTGTCTGGTCGTTCAGCATGATGATGCGCAATGCCTTCTTGCCATCGTAAGTGGTATACGGCAACACCGCAGATACTTCTCCGGGTTTCAGGTTCTCGATGGAATAATAATCATCCGGTGCCAGTTCGGAGATCTCAAAAGTGCTGCCGCCGGTCTGCTGGTTGATCACGATACCGCAGGTCTTGTTGGTGGACTCATCATCCGAATATTTTTTGGCGGCATCGCAGAACGACAACTTGCCGGCAGCGATGGCGGGACGCGCGCTGTCCGTCGTCTTGGGGGTAGACGGGTGGGTGGTGGTGGTCGCGGGCGGCAGGAGGAGGGTATG
>DAIMYJ010000173.1:0-3686 GCA_036734545.1 Chitinophagales bacterium | reverse complement strand
CAGATAACACATACGGAATACATTTCCTGCCAATGTTCACCCGGATCAAAAGGGCTATCCCATAAGGATCACCCGCTACAATACAAACCAACACGCAACGAATTCACCGATCCACGGGACCGGCACATCAACAAATTAGCATTTTAATAATGGCTTCCGGTTGCCCTTCCAGCCGAATTATCCGAGATTTGTGTAACAATCTGTCTTTATGCGCCTGACCCTTCTCTGCCTCTATCTGTGCACCGCACTTTCACTTTCTGCCCAACTGGATCAACCCCATCCCCGGCCGGAGGCCGATGCGCCGGCATGGGTGCAGCTGCTGTATGCCGAAACACCCAATATTCACGCCATTCAGGAAGCCTATGACGATCATTACCGCACACATCCTTTTGTGGAGAATGACCATACCCGGTATTACAAGCGCTGGGCCATCCTCGCGAGGCCGTATGCAGATGCCGCAGGCGATGTGATCATGCCCACCCGCCTCAGCTTTATGGCCGAAACCGACAGACGCCGTCAACTGCGTTCTTCCGAAGAGGGCAGCCGCAGCCTGGTATGGAGTTACGCCGGACCGGATATTCACTACACCGCCAGATACAGCGATGGTGATGCCTTTGTTCCGGTATCCGACCACGCGAATATTTACAGCATCGACCGCAGCCTGAGCGATCCCAATATTTTATTTTGCGGCGGTGAGACCGGCGGTATCTATCGCACGGAAGATCAGGGTATGCATTGGGAGCATGTAACACATACCTACAATATCAATACCGTACGTGCCTTAAGTATACATCCAAACAACCCCGACATCGTGATCGCCTCTGCGGAAGGTGAACTCTGGAAAACCGCTGATGGCGGTGTTACCTGGAATATCATGGGCGATGCCGTGTTCCAGGCCATTTATATCAACGCATACGATATTCTGTTCAATCCCACGAATCCGGAAATCGTGTACGCTGCCTGTGAACAGGGCTTCTTTCGGAGTACCGACGGCGGAAATAACTGGACAGAGATACTGGATCATTTTTGCATGTCGGTAGCGGTGAAACCTGATGATGCGAATGTGGTGTATACGATACAGTATGATCCGGTAACACAGATACCGTATTTCAAAAAGTCGGTAGATCAGGGTGCTACTTTTACTACGTATACTGACGGTTGGTTCACCGTGCCTGCAGCGGATATGGGTAAGATCGAAAGTTTAGGCGGACGCATTGCCGTTACCAACGCCGATCCCGATCGCGTATATGTATTGCTGGTAGGCACCAGCGATGCCGATGCCACCCTGCAGTTGCGCGGCACCATCGGTGTGTTCGTGAGCACCAATGCCGGCGAAACATGGACACATCCGCACGGACTCATCGGCATGCCCTATGATACAGATACACATCCCAACCTCATGGATTTTGATGGCGAAAGCAGTGATTACAATCAGATCTATTACAACACCACGCTGGCCGCTTCACATCTGGATCCCGATAACATATTGATCGGCGGCCTTAATTTATGGAAGAGCGAAGACGGTGCCGTCAGCTATCAGCCGGTGGGCGGGTATATCGGTTATCTTCCCTACTATCATCCCGACAATCAGGAGACGCTGATATATCAAACCTCTCCCACCACGGAAGAAATTTGGATGGCTACCGATGGCGGCGTGAATTATACGACCGACTGGGTGGAGTCAAGTGAAAGTCGCTGTCAGGGTTTACGCGGCTCCAATTTCTGGGGTTTCGATCAGGGCTGGCAGGAAGACATGCTCGTTGGCGGGCGTTATCACAATGGCAATGGCGGATGGCATGAACAATATCCATATGGCGAATTCATCGCACTCGGTGGCGGTGAAGCAGCTACCGGCTATGTGAAGCCCAGCGACGACAATCAATGTATGTTCAGCGACATCGGCGGCCGTACATTGCCCGAGGAGATCGATGCGATCACCGGCACATCGGGTTTCTCAGATGCGCCGAATGAGAGTTATTGGTATAATTCCAGCTCACGTATTCAGTTCGACTGGAATTATTACAACCATGCCTATATGGGCAAAGACCACAAGATATGGAAGAGCACCGATGGCGCCAGCTCCTTCACAGAACTCCACACCTTCGGGACCAATGCGAACAATAAAATATTGTGGGTGGAACAAAGCCGTGTTGACCCGCAGGTCATATACTGCACACAGAATATCGGCGCTGCCAATTGTTATCTCTGGCGCAGCGGCGATGGCGGCATCACCTGGGACAGCAAGCCGCTGCCACAAGCTAAGCGCGATCTGTTGTTCACCCTCAGCGGTAACGATGCCGATGAATTATGGATCGCCTACACCTATGGCCCCAACGGCAGTAAGATCTATCACAGTGCGGATGGTGGCGACACCTGGACCAATATCACTACTACTACACTCAACGATCAAAAACCGGCAGCGCTCGTACATCAGTTGGGCACCGATGGCGGTGTGTATGTGATCATGCGCGAGGCTATGTGTTATTATCGAACCAACACGTATGTAGATTGGATCGCCCACGGCGATGATCTTCCGCTGGTGCTCGATGCACTGAAGGCTATTCCATTCTATAAAGACAGCAAGCTGCGCGTTGCCTCCTGGAATATCGGCATCTGGGAAGCGCCGTTGTTCGAGCCTTCGGCACTCGTGGCTGATTTCAGCGCAGAAAAGCCTTACTTCTATTGTGCCGGAGAAACGGTGAAATTTGTAGACCGCTCTACGGCATCTTCCACCGCCACCTACAGCTGGTCTTTCCCCGGCGGCACACCTGCGGTATCCACCGAGAAAAATCCGGTGATCACCTATTTCGCCGACGGCATTTATGATGCCACCTTGACGATCACGGATGGCGCCTCCACGTCAACGATCACGAAATCAGCCATCGTGCGTTCACTCGCACCCTCAACACTGCCGCTGGCCGAATCCTTTGAAAGTGGCGCCTACGCCGAAGGCTGGCATGCAGGACCAACCGGAGGCTGGCCCATCGCTGATGGTGTGAGCGGTTATGCCACCGGCACACACAGCATATGGTTCAACAATTACTGGATCGACCTGCAGGGCGGAAATGTGGATCAGTACAGTGCGCGATATAACATGGATGGTGTAACAGACGCCTCTTTACAATTCGACGTTGCCTATGCGCCGTACGGCGGTATTTATGTGGATTCACTGGCAGTATATGTGTCGACCGACTGCGGGAATACGCTGGAACAGGTGTACTATGCCGGCGGTAATGATCTGGCAACGGCACCGGCGTATACAGCAGATATTTTTTATCCTGAAGCAGAAGAATGGCGTACCGAAACCATCGATCTGAGCGCTTATCTCGGCAGTGAAGACATCACCCTGGTATTCCGCAATATCGGTTACTGGGGACAGGCATTATATGTAGACAATATTCAGATTGAGGCAACATTGCTGGAGGTGGTGGATGCGCAACCGGGTTTACAGTTTACGATCAGTCCGAACCCCAGCCGGGGGATATTCTATATGGAGATCACCAGTGAAACCAATATACACGAAGATCTGATGATCGTGAACACATTAGGAGAAACAGTATACAATACGGGCCTCTCACTTACACCCGGAAAGCATCTTGTATCATTTGACCTGAGCACATACAGCAATGGGGTGTATGCTATTTATCTGGGAGGAACACAGCGGCTGTTGTATAAAATGGAATGAG
>DAIMYJ010000172.1:0-3730 GCA_036734545.1 Chitinophagales bacterium | reverse complement strand
CATATTTCTGTCTCCTCGCCATCCTAGTCTCCCTCTCACCTCTCACCACTCCCCTCTCACCCACTCACCCACTCACCCACTCACGACTCACGACTCACGATTCACCACTCACCACCCCCACACATTCAGTATCTTTGCCTCATGTCACAACGAACCATTTCCATCGGCTGCGATCATGCCGGATTCCCGTATAAGGAAGGGATCATTGCTTATCTGGAAAGCAGGGGATATGCCGTGTTAGACCATGGCACCCATTCGCTGGATTCCGTGGATTATCCTGACCATGTGCATCCCGTGGCCTCCGATGTGGAGAGTGGGCGTGCCGATGCCGGAGTGTTGATCTGCGGTAGCGGTAACGGTGTGTGCATGACCGCCAACAAGCACCTGGGTATCCGCGCGGCGCTGGTATGGCGTGCCGATATCGCGTCATTGGCCAGGCAGCATAACAATGCGAACATCATCTGCCTCCCTGCGCGCTTCATTTCCATGGAAGAAGCCGTGCAGTTCACGGATGTATTTCTGCATACCGATTTTGAAGGCGGCAGACATGCCAATCGTGTGATCAAAATGTCCTCTTTCTAAATGCATCATATACTCAGCCGGATAACCGTACTGTGCCTGCTGGCAGTATCTCTGTCGGCCTACGCACAATCACAGGACCTGGGCGTGAAATACGCACAGACCATCACCGCCGATGAACTGAAACAACATTTGTCGGTGATCGCTTCCGATTATTATGAAGGTCGCGAGACCGGCACGCGCGGACTTGCCCGTGCGGCAGAATATATCAGCAAGCAATTTCAGCTGTGCGGTATCCCGCCGCTGAAAAAGATCGGCGGTTATTATCAGGAGTATCCGCTCATCGAGTTCGGATGGAATACCTCCATGATCTCCACCGATAAGCAGGTGTTTTATATGATGCAGGATTTCATCGGTTATGCATCGGCCAATAACACGCTGAACTATAGCACTGATCAGATCGTGTTCCTCGGTTACGGTATAGACGATTCGCTGTACAGTGATTATCGCGGTGTGGATGTAAAAGGCAAGATCGTACTGGTGGCCGCAGGTGAACCCATGCAGGATTCACTGTCGCGCATCACCGGCACCACCAAGCGCAGCGACTGGTCCAAGGACTGGCGACTCAAAGCGCAGGCAGCCACCGACCATGGCGTAAAATGTCTGCTCGTTATCGATCCGAATATTCCCGGTTATCTGGAGAACCCTTCATGGAAACGTTTCCTCGAAGGCACGCTCATGAAACTTGAATCAGAATATAAAGCACCCGAGTATACCAACAACCTGATGGTCACGCCGGAGATGGCGCAACAGCAGTTAGGCAAACGCGCGCGGCTGATGCAGAAGTCCATCGACAAGATCAACGCCAACGGCACACCCGTGAATTTTGCGATCAAAAAGCGCATCGTCTTCAATGTGGTGAAAATGGAGAACCGCATCTTCGCCGAGAATGTGGTGGGATTTGTGGAAGGCAGCGACCTCAAAGATGAGGTGATCGTGGTATCCGGACATTTCGATCATCTTGGAAAAGCAGACACCATTGTATACAATGGTGCAGATGATAACGGCAGCGGCACCGTAGCGCTCATCGAGATCGCCGAGGCGCTCAACAAGGCCAAGCAGGCCGGCGAAGGGCCGCGCAGAAGTGTGATGATCATCGCTTTTTCGGGTGAAGAAAAAGGCTTGCTCGGCTCCAAAGCCTATGCCATGGATCCCATCGTGCCATTCCCGCAGACCGTGGCCAACCTCAACATCGACATGATCGGTCGAGTGGATCCTTCGCATTATCGCGATTCCAATTATGTGTATGTGATCGGTTCCAATTTCCTGAGTACGGGACTGCATAACATCAACGAAGCGGCAGCGCGCAATTATTCGACGCTGAAGCTGGACTATGCGTATAATTCGACCACCGATCCCAATCGGTATTATTATCGCAGCGATCATTACAATTTCGCGAAGAACGGCATCCCGTGTATTTTCTATTTCAGCGGTGTGCACGACGACTACCACATGCCGGAAGATGAGGAAGACAAGATCCTGTATCCCCTCCTCACCGAGCGGGCGCGGCTGGTGTTCCATACCCTGTGGATCCTCGCCAACCAGGATGCCCGCATCCAGGTTGATGTGCAGCCGGAGGAATAAGTGCCCGGCCATTGGTGCGCACGCGGATATTTCAGATATTTAGGGTCGCATGACCCGAGCCCTGATCACCCTGCTTTTCTTTCTGCATGCCTGTGCGGCGTTCGGCCAAACAGCGTATACCCTCGAGACCATTCCCAAACCGGCTCCGCCGAATTCGTACGTCAGCAACCCCGACGGCGTGCTCAGCAGCGCCATGGAAATGGAGGTGAATGCGGTGCTGCGCAAACTGGACGAGACCACAACCGTGGAAGTGGCCGTGGTAGTGGTGAACTCGATCGGCTATGCCGTGCCCGGTGATTTCCGCACGGAATTATTCCGCTACTGGGGAATTGGAAAGGCCGAGAATGACAATGGCCTGCTCATCCTGCTCGTGATGGATCAGCGGCGCATGGAGTTTGAAGTGGGATACGGACTCGAAGGTATCCTCACCGATATCATGTGCAAACAGATACAGGAAGAATATATGGTGCCGCTGGCGAAAGAGGGCGACTTCGACGGCTGTGTGCGCGCCGGTGTGATGCAGGTATATCAGATACTTACCGAGCCGGCGTATCGCGATGAAGTATATGCAGAAAGTTTAACGTACGGTCAGTCGGTACCGGTATGGCGACAGCCGATGTCGGTGGTGTTCATGGCTATTTTCGGCGGGATTTATTTGCTGAGTGTATTCGGCGGATTCCGCTCGCGTCAGAAATCGCTGAAGAAAGCGCCTGACTATGTCAAGCATCAGTTCAACGACAGCTATGTCGTTTCCAAATTTGCGATGCTCGACCTCGGGTTGCCACTGGGATTTTATGCCTGGCAGGAATTATCCGGCGGTATTCGCGTGTTCGAATTCTGGATATTCGTTTATGGCCTGTTCATGGTGTTGCTGTTCGAGAAGCGATTGCGTTTGAACGGGTATATCCGTCGCGAACATATCGGCGATACGCCGCAGGACCTGTACGGGGTGATGGCGCGATCGCACAGCAAGGGCTGGCTCTTTGCCAATATCTTTTTTCCCGTGCCTTTCCTGTTGTATCAGCTGGTGCATCGCATCCGCATGCGTTCACTGCGCTATACCGCACCCATCTCTGCCGACGGTATCACGCCGATGACGCTGGTGGATGAAAAAGGGGATGATCAATTCCTGCAGGCGTATCAGCTTGTGGAGGAGAACTTGCGCTCCGCCGACTACGATGTATGGCAGGACGCTGCCACCAACGAAAGAAAAGTATTTCGCTTTGAGAATTTCTTCAGTAAGTATAAAGAGTGTCCCAGTTGTAAGACCAAGTCATATCTGATGACCAAAAATGTAACCTTGGTATCGCCAACGTATTCGAGCACGGGCACCGGCGAAAAGACCTATACATGCAAAGCCTGTAACCACATCCATAAAGAGACCTATACCATCGCCATGCTCACCAAGTCCAGTTCCTCCGGCTCGGGCGGCAGTTACGGCGGCGGCGGTGGTGGCGGTTTCGGCGGCGGCTCTTCCGGTGGCGGCGGTGCGGGCAGCAGTTGGTGACAGCGCGGTCATCGCATTTTTATCAGTCCATCACATCGTACATTCAAACATCCATATGCG
>DAIMYJ010000171.1:0-3774 GCA_036734545.1 Chitinophagales bacterium | reverse complement strand
TTTGCTCAGACGGCACTAGAGAACAGATCGGTGTCATCAAATTCGAGGTTACCGGCGAGTAACTCAATACAATTGATCTTCAGCCCTCTTTGTTTTTGTAAGGTTTTTTTTGCGATTGTTTCTTGAACCTCACCTCGCCCCCTCTCCTTTTCCTCCTTCGACGTCGAAGGGGCGGGAGCCCAAACCTATTTAGAATAAAATAATTTGCTTCAGTGCTCTAAGATTCACTCACCACTCACCAAATTGGTATCGGGACACCCCCTCAATGCGCTTCCAGCCAATTATGGCCTACGCCTACTTCAGCCTCAATTGGAACCTGCATTTTGATCGCCTGCACCATTTTGTTTACTACGAGTTCCTTCAGTTCGTCAACCTCGTCGTTGTGGGCGTCAAATACCAATTCGTCATGCACCTGTAACAGCATGCGCGAGCGCATCTTCTTTTTATTGATCGCTTCGTGAATGTGTATCATCGCTACTTTGATCAGATCGGCGGCAGATCCCTGGATAGGGGAGTTCACCGCCACGCGCTCTGCCGCACTGCGGATCGTGTTGTTCGCCGAATTGATGTCCTTCAGATAGCGCTTGCGACCCAGAATGGTTTGTGTGTATCCGTGCTTGCGGGCAAACTCGATGTTCTCATCCATCAGTTTTTTTACACCCGGGAATTGCGCATTGTAATTGTCAATGATCTCCTTCGCTTCTGAACGCGAGATATTCAGGTTTTGTGATAACCCGAATGCCGTTTGTCCGTATGCAATACCAAAATTCACCGCCTTGGCCTTGCTGCGCATTTCGCGCGTTACCTCATTCACCGGCACGCCAAATACTTTTGCTGCAGTGGCGCTGTGGATGTCCATGCCTTTTTTAAAGGCTTCTATCATGCCGGCATCCTGACTGAGTTCCGCGATGATGCGCAACTCGATCTGACTGTAGTCGGCGCTCAGTATCTTGTGATGCTTGTCTCGCGGAATGAATGCCTTGCGCACCTGCTGACCGCGTTCCGTGCGGATGGGGATATTCTGCAGGTTGGGATTCTGCGACGACAATCGCCCGCTCGCGGCCACGGCCTGCGAAAAGGTGGTGTGCAATCGGTTGGTCTTCGGGTTGATCAGGGTGGGGAGTGAATCTACGTAGGTGGATTTCAGTTTGCCCAGCTCGCGGTAATCAAGAATTAGCCCGGCGATGGGATGCTGATGCGCGAGGCGCGATAATACCTCCTCACCGGTGGAATATTGCCCGGTCTTCGTTTTTTGTCCCTCATATGGGATCTTCAATCGCAGGAAAAGCACATCGCCCAGCTGTTTGGGTGAATCGATATTGAAATGCACACCGGCAGCTTCGTAGATCTGCTTTTCAATGTGCTTCATATCTTTTTCCAGCGTGTGGCTGTAATCGCGTAAGAAGTCCACATCCAGATTAATGCCTTCGTATTCCATATCCGCCAGTACACTGATCAGTGGCATCTCCACATCGGTGTACAGGTCATGCAGTTTTTCCTTCTTCAGCATCGGCGAAAAGGTGTGGTGGAGCTGCAGCGTGATATCGGCATCTTCCGCTGAATATTCGCCGACCTTATCGATCGGTGCATCGCGCATGCTCAGCTGGTTCTTGCCTTTTTTGCCGATCAGCGTTTCGATAGACACCGGCGTGTAGCCCAGATAATTCTCCGCCAGATAATCCATGTTATGCCGCAACTCGGGTTCCAGCAGATAATGTTCGATCATGCTGTCCTCAAACGGTCCGCTCACGTTGATGCCGTGCCACTTCAGGATCAGATAATCGTATTTGAGGTTCTGCGCCACCTTTGTGTAGGCATTACTCTCAAGCAATGCTTTGAATTTCTTGAGAATGCCCTGCGCCGCATCATGGTCGGCCGGAATGGGTACGTAATGTCCAGTGTGTTCTTTCCAGCTGAAAGCGAGCCCTACCAGTTCAGCGGTATTAGCGTCGATGCCGGTGGTTTCCGTATCGAAGCACCAGGTTTTGTGTTTTTCGAGTGCGGCAACCAGCGCATCGATCTGTTCGGGTGTATCGGCGATATCGTAAGTGTGTTCCACATTGCCGATATGTTTGCCGGCTATCACGCCAATGCGGCTTTCACGCGTTGCATTGGCGGCGGGTGCTTCAACGGCATTGCCAAAGAGGTCGAGCTGTTCCGTTTTCTTCTCGGCATTGGCCGAATAGGCATCACCCAGTATGCGTTTACCCAGCTGACGAAATTCCAGCTCCTGAAAGATCACCGACAATTTTTCCTTATCGGGCTCTTCGATGATGAGCTTATCTTCTTCGAAAGCGATGGGCACATCCAGCATAATGGTGGCCAGCTGTTTGCTCAGAAATGCCTGGTCTTTATGGTTCACTACATTTTCCTGCAGTTTGCCTTTCAGCTTATCGGTGTTCTCGTACAGCTTCTCTACACTGCCGAACTCCTGCACCAGTTTCTTCGCCGTTTTTTCCCCCACGCCGGGCACGCCGGGAATATTGTCCACCGCATCGCCCATCAGTCCGAGGATATCGATCACCTGCTCAGGTGTTTCTATTTCCCATTTTTCCAGGATGTCCTTTATGGTCAGTGTGTCAAAACCTTTTCCGGTGTAACTCGGACGATACATATAAATGCCATCCTCCATCAGCTGACCATAGTCCTTGTCCATCGTCACCATGTACACCTCATAACCTTCTTTCTTCGCTTTTTTTGCCAGCGTGCCGATGATATCATCCGCTTCATACCCAGGCTTTTCGATGATCGGGATATGAAAGGCTTTTACGATCTCCTTGATGTAGGGCACGGCAAATTTGATGTCTTCCGGCGCTTCTTCGCGGTTGGCTTTATACTCGGCGTACAACTCATCCCGCAGGGATGTTTCCGGTGAGTCGAAGCACACGGCAATATGCGTGGAGTTCGTGTTCTTCATCAGATCATACAGGGTATTCACAAAACCGGATATCGCCGATACGTTCTGCCCTTTCGAGTTGATCAGCGGATTCCGCGCAAACGCAAAATACGCCCGGAAGATCAACGCAAAAGCATCCACCAGGTAAAGCTTCTTTTCATCGGTAGCCATAGAAAAAAATTGGATGTGAAAGGTAAGGAGAATTAGCCGATTAGACAACGTAGCACAGCGAAGTCCCGAGCAACTCGGGATTAGCTAATTAGCCGATGGATGAATTATATTGGAGTGTGATCTGGCTGATCAAACACCATGCTTCATATCAGCACTTCATATACCAACAATACCCATTGGCTAATCGCCTAATCGGCTCATTGGCTAATTAGAATCTCCCAATACTCCGCCGCTCTTCTCGTATGCGGTATCACGATCGTGCCGCCTACGATGTTGGCTACGGCGAATATCTCGTACATCTCATCGGTGGTTACGCCTTCTTCGTGGCATTTGCCCAGATGGTATTTGATGCAGTCGTCGCACCGCAGCACCATGCTGGCCACTAAACCCAACATCTCCTTGGTCTTTACCGGCAGCGCGCCGTCGGCATAGGTGTTGGTGTCGAGATTGAAAAGCCGGTTGATGACCTTGTTCTGCTTTGAAAGGATCACCTCGTTCATCTGCGAACGGTAGTCGTTGAATTCCTGTACTGCGTTGCTCATGCCTGAGTTTTCGCCAAAGTTCACGGTTAACCGAGGAAAGTGCAAGCTCACCGGCAATATTTCCCCGTTCATCGCGTCTGTATAGGGGTATGGCCTATTTAGGCTATCTTTACCGTATAAAACACAAAAAGCAATGTCAACTACAACTCCTGCCGCCGCACCCCG
>DAIMYJ010000170.1:0-3819 GCA_036734545.1 Chitinophagales bacterium | reverse complement strand
AAGACGGTCCAAACCTGTGAACCGAACGGCATGCAATCCGCCTTCGGTCATGGGATAGATCTCTTCAGCGATCATTTTGCCCGACATGTCGAACAACCCAAGCGATGCCGATGCCTGCTCCACACCGTTGACATACACCGTTACCTCATCCACAGCCGGATTCGGCAATATGTTCATGATGGAAGTGTTGGGCAGTTCTACGCCTGCAGTTTCCAGATAGGCGTGGGCAAAACTGGGTATGCCATAGCCGAACCGGTAATCAGGGTTGGTGGCTCTGCTGGCGGTCGACTGCACGATCTCGATCACCTGCATATTGGTGAGGTCGGGGAATGCCGACATCAGACTGGCGCAGGCCCCTGCAATGAGCGGCGAGGAATAGGATGTGCCGCTGCCATAACCCACTACACCGTCTGCGGTCATCACTGCCGCACCTGCACCCTGCCCTACTACGTTGGGTTTGATGCGTCCGTCAGATGTTGGCCCTTCAGAACTGAAGGTGGCATAATTTCCATTCGCATCCACAGCGCCGATAGTGAACACACTGTCGCCATCAGCAGGTGCGCCAATGAAATTCCAGTCGTCATCGCCACTGTTGCCTGCACTGTTCACCACTAATATCCCCGCGGCCGCTGCCATGTCGGCTGCACGGGTGACCACCGTGGTGTTGCCATCCATATCGGCGTAGGTATGATCCTGCGTGGGATCGTCGAAGGTGGTATAGCCTAATGATGAATTGATGATATCGGCACCGATGCTATCGGCATATTCGGCTGCTGCCAGCCAATAATCTTCTTCTACTACATATTCACTTGAAGTAACCTCTGTGCGAAATAAAAAATATTCCGCATCCGGCGCTGATCCGACATAAACGCCCGGCTCATCCACGGCCATGATGGATAATACATTGCTGCCGTGTGTGCTGGAAATATATACATCGGTATTATTGTCAGGCACATTAAATACTTCCCTGATCTGGTCTTTTGCACGCAGGCTTTCAAATCCTGCACCCCAGTCAACACCATAAAATCCGCCATCCAGTACGGCGATCTTCACACCCTGACCGCGATAGCCGAGGCCATGCAAAAAATCCACGCCGATCATGCGGTTCTGATTATCGGCGCCGCCGTATTGACCTACTGTATTATCGGCAGTGCGATAGAATGCTGACTGATCGTTGGGTACTTGTATTTCGGGTAACGTGGAATATCGCTGCACGGGCGACACAGAAGCGACGAAGGGCAGCGTAAATGCATCTGCCAAAGATGTTTCTTCATTCACCACGACTGATACTGCGTTCAGCCATTTACTGATCGAGCGCACTTCCAATCCGAGGGCGCGTATCTGTTCCACATAAGCGGGATCCACAGGTAGGTCGGCGGTGCGGATGGCGATGCGGTCCTTTGTGCGGCGTTCGATGGACGCCTGCGACAGGAATGCCTGCGGTGCGCTGATGGTATAGGGTGTGTGCTGCTTATCGGTAAAATAGATCCAATATGCCTGCTGCGCCTGAGCGGTAGTCAGGAGGCCTGCCATGGTGGCACAGATCCCTATGATGATTGCTGTTATGCGCATAATACCTTATTGAACAAACACCTGCACACTTTGTTTGAACGGCCCCGATCGAAGCACGCATACATATACACCCTGACTCCAGACAGAAGCATCCCAGGAGGTCACCAGCGGTTGTCCTGCCGTGAGTGTATACGTATCCTGATGCATGAGTGCGCCCTGCATGTTGTATACGGAGAAGAGTGCGTCGAGGTTGGCAGAGGATTGTAACTGTACGGTAAAAATGCCGCCGTCCATATAGGGCACGAGGTCGAGGATGGTGGAGGTGATGGTCGTATCCTCACCGGTGGTATCGATCACGGTGGTATCACCGGTCGTATCCACGGGAACGTCGGGGAACAGGGAGTCCAGCAACGCATAGGCTTTTCCGAAATTCGGTATGCCGTAACCCATGGAATCGTTAGGTGTCGCGTACAGGTGTGCACTCATTTCCACTGCGCGCATGATGTCCATATTCGTAGCTTCCGGAAATGCCTGCCATAAGGTTGCGCAGGCGCCGGCGATAAGGGGTGAAGAAAATGAAGTGCCGCTCAGATACGCCACATAGCCATCAGGACTCAGCACGGCCGAGCCTGCTGCCAGTGCCACCACATTCGGTTTCAGCCGACCGTCTGCTGTCGGACCAAATCCGCTGAAGCCGGCGTGATTACTGTCAATGCTCACACCTCCGATGGTAAATACACTGTCGCCATCAGCAGGCATGGAAATATAATGCCATGCACTGGCCCCGAGGTTACCGGCGCTGTTGCATACCAGTATCCCTTTTTCCGCGGCCATGTCGGCAGCGACGGTCACCACGGTGGTGTTGCCATCCAGATCGGCCCAGGTATGATTCTCTGCCGGATCATCAAATTCGGTATAGCCGAGTGAGGAGTTGATAATATTTGCGCCCACGCTGTCGGCACGCTCTGCTGCGGCGAGCCAATGGTCTTCTTCCACTACATATTCTGTTTCGGCGATCTCGGTGCGATAGAGATACAGATCGGCATCGGGTGCTGAGCCGGAATATACGCTGTCGATATCACCGGCGATCACACTCATCACCCAACTGCCGTGATACCCGCTCCAGATATTGAATACCTGATCGTCGTTGCCGGGAAAATTATAAAAGCCGAGTATCTGGTCCTTATCCCAGAAACTTTGAAAAAGGGATGCGGTATCCACGCCAAAAAATCCGGCATCAAGCACGGCGATCACCATTGAATCTCCGGATAATCCGATCTCCAGTAAAGTATCGAGATTGATCTGTTCGATCTGCGCGGCGGCATAACCTAATGCAGCGGTAATATCTGCCGGCGCTGCCTGTTTGTAAAAAGTTAGCTCATTGATAGGACTGAGTTGCTCATTCAATATGCGATAGCGCACAACAGGTTGAATACCACTTACACAATCCAGCATGGAAATTTGAGAAAGCTGTGCGTCGGTTGCAGAAATACTCACGGCATTCAGCCATTTACTGGCCACATGCACAGTAGCACCTGCATCACGCAATTGCTGAATATACGCTTCGCACACGGGCAGGTCAGAAATGTCGGCAGACCTGCGCAGCCGTTCTCTGCGTTCCAGCGAGGCTGCGGAGAGAAACGACTCCGGCGCGCTGAGCATGTACTCGTTAGCAGATTTATCGGTGAGGAACACCCAGTACCGGTGTTCAGCAGACTGTCCTTTTACATAACCCAAAAAAGAAATGCAGCATAGGACGAGTAAAGTTCTTATCATGATATCAATTGTATTCGAGCACCGACATCTTCACGCTGTAACCGCACTCTACACGTTCTTCCCACGGGCAGGTCGGACAGGTAATATCCTGTGTATAGAAATGAAAGAATTCCTTATAGACCATGCCGATGTGTTCGGCATAAACTTCTTTTCCCTGATCGAACCAGATGAGGTTGGAATCGCCTTCCTGCAATACGGTAACTGTCGTCTCAAAACTCAGTCCGTTAATATCGAAAGGACGTTCCAGGTTCGTATAAGTATATGTCCAGCCTTCGTAATAACTCAGGCGATTGCACTCGTAATCGTACGGCAGATCATCGAGTCCGCCGAGATATGCATGTCCATCCCATGACCAGCCATCCATCACGAAAGTGGCCAACTTGATGAAGCGCAGATTATTTTCCACCTTCTCGATCTTACCATCCCATGCCATCACCTGCCAGGTGTTCACCAGTTGCCAGGGGGCGGCGCCGTCCGTGCGGCGAAAGCGATCGAAGCGATAATTAAGTCGGCCGTTCAGGTCTTAAAATG
>DAIMYJ010000169.1:0-3820 GCA_036734545.1 Chitinophagales bacterium | reverse complement strand
ATCGGTGAGCCGGTAGATGTGTCCATGCTCCCCGCAGGACCTTATACCGTGGTCATCAGAGCTGATGGGTGTGTGGAGGAAACCAAAACACTGCTCAGGATGCATTGAAAGATATCGTTACCGATTTGGGTAGTTGAGTATGCGCAGCTCAACTGCCCATTTTTTTTGGTTACTGTATTGCCAGGTATGACTGAGTGCAGCTGTGCTTATGGAGTAAACCCTGCGAGTCAGTAAGACCTCAGCCTAATATCACTCCGCTGTAGTCAGCGTTGTGGTTGAGGTTCGACATTCTATTGATTATGTTATGGGATAATGGATTGACGCCACGGCTGAATCAGGCAGCGAAAAACTTTAAGTAAAGATCAGGAAAAGGTGATAAGTGCTTTGTCAGGATGCATGCACCCGGAATACCCATCTTCAGATACATAATATTTATGCAAATTATCTGATACCCCACTCACCCCAAAGCCACTCCCCATAAAATCTCACCACCTGCTCCTCCACTTCACCCAGATCAACGGTTGGTATTACTATGGACAGTTTGATATAGTCATGCGCTGATAAATGCGCCATGATCTGCTCTTTGGTGAGCGTGTGTAACGGCGCATACGCGGGTGCTTCAATGGCGTGTTCCCAGGGTTCAGGATGCAATGAAAAATACACTTCCGCAGGACGGTCGTGCCTGAGCAGGCGCTCAACGTACTGATGCGCAAAGCGTCCACCCAGCAAAACATGTGCACTGAAATAATGCCCGTACCAGGCCATTACGCGGAAGGCAAACATATCAGGGCCCTGAAAATAGCGGTGATGATCCAGCATCACCCACGGACATGCGCGGTAATGCTCACCCCGCGAGATCTTGGCAGAGATGGCTGTGACCTCCGCGGGCAGGGGGAGTTGTAAGCGTTCCGCTGTATCTTTGAGCCGCTGACGGATCAATTCAAAAGCGGCATACAATTTTTCGGTGGTGCGGCGTTTGATCTCAAACCATTCAGCATTTTGCAGCAGCGCCGCTTCTGCAGGTTCTAACAGGACAGGCATACATGACGAAGATCGACAAATATATCATCAAATCCTTCCTGGGGCCCTTCCTCATTTCCTTTGTGATCGCCCTGATCATCTTCCTCATGATCTTTATCTGGAAATATGTGGAAGATCTGGTGGGCAAAGGCCTGGAATGGTATGTGGTGCTTAAACTGCTGTTCTACGCTTCCGCGAATATGGTGCCGCTGGCGCTGCCCATCGCCGTGCTGCTGGCCTGCATCATGACCTATGGCAACCTGGGCGAACGCTTTGAACTGGCCGCCCTCAAGAGTGCCGGTATCAGTATGTTCACCTTCATGCGCAGCACGATCGTGATCGGTGTGGGGATAGCGGTGGGGGCCTTTTTCTTCAACAACTACGTGCTGCCATCGGCCTATCTCAAATTCGTGGTGAATCTGGTGGACATCACCAAACAGAAACCGGCGCTCAACATCAAGCCCAACGAGTTCTACAACGAGATCGAAGGGTACAGTATCCTGATCGGCGGAAAGAGTGAAGATAACGTGACCATCCACGAGGTGACCATTTACGAAGAGCAGGACAATCAAAACGACCAGGTGGTGATCGCCGAAAGCGGTAAGATGGCCACCACATCCGACAATAACAACCTGGTGTTCTCCCTGAAGAATGGCAAGCAATATGAACAACTCGAACAACAGGGCAAGGGTAAACGCAAAGTGGAACATGTGCGTATGCATTTCGGCGAGTGGACCAAGACCCTCGACCTGTCGGGATTCCAGATGACGCATACCAGCGAGGAGCTGTATTCCAACCATTATAAGATGCTCAACGTGGAGCAACTGGATTATGCGATTGACTCTCTGCGCAAGATCAATGCCCATCAGAGCAATGCGCTGGCGCCAACGCTGCGGGTGCATTACCTGCAGGGGAGGATGCCACAGGATACCGCATTCCACATTCCCGCCATTGCCGATACGGTACAGGCCTTCGCCGAACATATCCCGGCCGCTCAGCGCATGCCCGTGATCAAGCGCAGCCTGCAACAGGTGCGCACCATGTCGGGATACACCAACCAGACCATCATGCGCATGAAGAACACCGATACCAAGATCAATAATCATTTTATTGAAGTGCATCGGAAATACACCCTGCCCCTGTCCTGTCTGCTGTTCATCTTCATCGGTGCACCGCTGGGCGCTATTATCCGCAAAGGCGGATTCGGGCTGCCCGTTCTGCTCAGCATTTTCATTTTCATTTTCTATTATATCCTCAATATCACCGGCGAAAAAATGGCTGAACAATTCGTGCTCACACCTTTTGTGGGTATGTGGATGTCGTCATTCGTGCTTATACCCATTTGCTTCTTCCTCACCATAAAGGCCAAGAACGACGCCCCGGTGGTGGACAGCGAATGGTATTACAACCAGCTGATCAAGCTGCGTGCATTCATCACCAGAAAGAAATAAATGCGCTCACTGCTTCGAGAAAATAAACAATTTTATCTGGCCTGGCTGACCATCATGGTTGTAGTAGGCATCGTGATCACCCAAACGGAAAAAGGTGATCTTTCCCTGTGGCTGAACTACCGGCATTCGCCCATGCTGGATGCCTTTTTCCGGTATGCGACATGGCTCGGCGACGGCTTCGTGGTAGGTATCGTGTGCCGTGTGCTGTTGTTCATCAGACTGCGCTGGGGTATCGACATGGGGCTGGTGAGGTTCTGCAGCGCTTTTCTCGTAAGCCTCATCAAAAAAGAATACAATGAACCGAGGCCCAGTTTGGTGTTCCAGGATATGGACCTGCATTATGTCGACGGCCTTGAATTATACCGCAACTTCAGTTTTCCTTCAGGTCATACGGCAGCGGCATTCACCCTATTCCTGTTACTCACCTTCTTCACGCGCGATAAACGCTATGCCTGGGTATATGTTACACTGGCCTGCATCGTTGCCCTCAGCCGCGTGTACCTGATGCAGCATTTTCTGGTGGATGTGTATTTCGGCGCACTGTTTGGCGTGGTGTTCGGCACCATACTATACTGGCCCTTTACCCTGCTGAAATGGGAAGGAAAGCGATGGGCCGAATGGGGCCCGCTCAAACTCCCCGGCGCTGCGAGCCCGGATAAAACCGGGAAGTAATTCCGGTTTCCTTACCTGCCACTGGGCCGGCTTCAACAATTTGCTTAAGTTAGAGTTAAGGTAGAAACACATTTTACCGCTAAAACCTCTGATTATGCGATACAGACTGACCATCCTCAACGCCTGCACCGCTGTATTCATGGTGAGCCTGCTGGTTTACACCCTCTGGAATTACGACCACCTGTCACAGGAAGAAGGCTGGGGCATAGCCGCCATGCTGGGACTCGCCGGACTGGGCATCATGGGCGGACTCATGGACCTCCTGCTGCAGGTGCTTATCAAGCATGAAGGCACCGTGAACATCATCGGCTCCTTTGTGGCCATCACGCTGGGGATGGTGATATTGCTGAGCTGACAGACCTGTCACACATTCAAATATGATCTTCCATGTGGTTCACAGCAAATTGTGGCCATGTATGAAAAGAGAAAGGAGGTTGCTTCCTTTGAAACAACCTCCTTCCAATAACCTATTTCGAAAAATTATCGGGTTACCGTTAGCGTGGCTGTATTGATAAAAATATCATCGGCAGTATAAAGATCTACATAATAACTGCCGGGTGCGGCGAGGTTGAGTTTGAACCAGCAATAATCCCATTCGGTTTGCACATTGATACTGAAAGTATCATACGGTTCAGTGGCGCCATCCTTATATACATCTACATACACCAGTGTCGTTT
>DAIMYJ010000168.1:0-3984 GCA_036734545.1 Chitinophagales bacterium | reverse complement strand
GCTGAAGTCCGATTGTGCGGACAACCAGCCCTGTATCCGCTCCAACCTGCTTTACAATGTCAAAGACAACCTGACCACCATTCCTGATCTGCCGGCAGCTCCGACAACGGATGCCGAGTATGTGACCATCGATGACGATTTTGTCGTTACGGGCACCAGCTTTTTCAAGCAGCTCGAGTGTACCATGGAAGCAGGCAGAGTGAAGGCGGTATGGGTGGGCGATCGCGATGGTGGCCAATATAAATACACCGCAGCGCTCCTGGTAACTGACAGCATTGGTGCCCAGGCATTCGGCCGCAAGATGGCCAACAGCCGCGGCTACTTCGTAGTCACCGAAATGGACGGCACAGATATCCTGCTGGGCACAAACCGCTCACCGGCCTATGCGGTCATGGAGGAATACGATGGCGGCCAGGAGGGTCAGGAGAAGGGTCCTGCCTACAAGATCGTATTGACGGCCTATGGTGTAACACCCAAGCCACCGATCTTCACCGGAGCTGCACCACTCGCATAATTTTTCTTTCACTTCTAAACGACCTGCTATGCATGTTGATGATGCCAATAAAGTACTTCCCGAAGCATTGAAGAACAAGTTCAAATGCAAGGGTAATGATCAGGGTCACGTGCCGGGAACTCTCTACAAGAAGGGAGCCTTCGGCATGATCGATCTTAAGAATCTCACCGAAGAGCGCGCAAATGAATTGGTGGAGAAGAAATTCCCCTATCTGGAGCGTGTGACACCCAAAGACGCAAAGTCCGAAAAGGACGGTAAGTAATACTCTGTTTTTGAATTATCCATTGGTCGATGCCCTGCAGTGATGCGGGGCATTTTTCTTTCTGGGCGATTCCCTCCGGGACCGGGCTATCCGCTGTATCTTTTTCCTCCCACCCCGCTTTTGTGTTACACACCTCCCGCTGGTCGGTGAGTAACTGATTGGTAGTCCCGGAGATGAGTCAGCTCCGTTCTGTCGGCGTCTCCTTCGTCGACAGCCTCCGCCACTTCACTGACACATCTCCTACCCGGAAAAAGGATGCCGCTGCTATCCCTATCGCTTTTTGAATATATTTGTAGTGCGACAGATGTAATTGGATACTCAAAGTGTATCACCTTTAAAAACACACCCGGGGCAAAGTGGTGCACTTTGAGTTACATCTGTCGCAAGAGTAACACCCCGGGTCTTTTTATGGATGCACCTCCCGTAATTTCTACCGATCAGATCCTGGACTTTATTCGTAGCCGCTATCTTCCTGCAAAGGATATGGCCGATAGTGAGCTTCATCTCACCACCGATGAGATCCTGATCGAGCTGGAAAGCCATTTTGGATCCTCCGCGTTGTCCATAACCAAGGAGCAGCTTATTCACGGACTGCAGATGCATGATTACCGTTATGATATCCGTCCGGGCACCATGCAGTTTGTCTGGGTTTTTCGCGAAAAAATTTAGGTGCAAATTGTCCTCTACTTCTGTCCTTTCGTAAAGGGGGGCATTGGAGCCAATTTTGGCACATGGCAATTGCACAGATCGGCGAATGGCTCCAGACCGGCCAACCCTACGAAACAGGCGTTTCCCTATTCCGGGAACACTCTTCCAATAAGGCTCTGCTCATCATTTTTGAGGGCGGAGAGAATGCATTTTCAACCCGCAAACTGTATGCAGAGCTTGAGCGGATATTCGCAGCTGCAGACGTAAAGCCCCAGAAATCCGCTAAATCGCCATCACCGGAGCTACCCCAGGACCTCCAGCAGCTGCAGCGAAAAAGCATGGATGGATACAAGAATATGGCAGCCCTGCATCAGCAGCTGGAAAATGAAATGACCGAGGAGGAGCGTCTTGCACTTGCCCTGCAGATCCTGGATACTGACCAGCAGGTTCAGGAAGGATTTCACGCAGTAGATCATTATCGCGAACAGGGTGAAAGGATCAAATCATCGGAACCAAGAACGAAACGCGGAAAGGACGTCAAAAAAATGAATCAGGCAGAGCTGGCCATGGCTCTCAAGAATATTCCCACCTACATCACCAAAGTTAAAAAGCGTATCGAGGAGGGCAATCTCAAGCCCGGACGACTGGAGAAGCTGCAGCATCAGCTCGCCGATTATGAGCGGGATCTTGCATTCGTAAAATCGAAGCTGAAGACTGCATGACGCTATTAGATCCAAAAACTATTTTGCAGGATGATCCGGTGTTGACTGAAAGCGGATTTGCAGAGGTGCTGAAGTTTGAATCACAAACATCTGCTATCCTGATCCGCAACCGGCAATCACTAAAAGATGCCATCGGCGATATCATCCCCGGGCAGAACATCTACTTCATTAATCATGGCCGCTGGAGTGCACATGACCTGTTGTTCTATATACTATCCATCACCGGACCTGCGGACCTGTATCTGACAGCCTGGGCTATCAGTGAGAAGGCTGCCCGTTTGGTCCAGTCAGCATGCGATCAGGGACTACTTAAATCGGTTCATGCCATATTCGACCGTCGTATAGAGATACGTAACGCCCGCGTGATGGCCACAGTCAGGAACTTCTGCACCTCACTCGTTTTCGTGGACTGCCACGCAAAGCTGTTTGTCATCAGCAATGAGCGATGGTCGGTAACGGTTATGACCACTGCTAACCTCTCCAACAATCTCCGCATCGAGGCCGGCCATATCTATACAGATCCCGCCATCATGGAAATGACACGAAGCACTATAATCAGGACCATTGAAACACAAAAGCCATTTGAATGAACGACAATACTTTGGAGAATATAACCACCTGGGCCTCGCTGTACTTCCCACCACGGGAGATATGCACGCTCGAGCAGTTGCCATGGGATGAGTTCGAGATCCGATTTCTGGATGAGGAAGATCCCGTGCACCAGGCATTCATGAAGGGCGTCCTGCAGGCGGAAGCCGAACAGCGTGCCAAGATCAAGAAATTGGCACGTGATGGCAGCCCGGCAGCACAGCTGCTTATCAGTCGTTTTCTCAACAATCAAAAGCAAGGCATATGATGGGATTACAGAAGATCAAGAATGATCCGATCGATGATATCATCGCATATCTGGTGGATCCTGAGAATGCCACCACAAAACTCACTGAGAACCAGCAGGAGCAATTGCTCTATTATGAGATGGCAGACAACCTGATCATGCGCTACGGTCCTCTGCATCCAACACCATCATTGCTCAGGCCGCGGATCAACCGCCTCAGAGAGCAGGAAGGTAAGGAGCCGCTGAGCGTCAGGACCATCTACAATTACATCTACAATGCTCAGAAGATATTTGGATCGGTCAGGAGCATTGATAAACCCTACTGGCGATCGGTGATGATGCAAAAGGAATTTGAGCGCTACCACAAGGCAATCAATACCGGCAACCACAAAGCCGCTAAGGGCGCCAGTGAGGAAATGCGCAGATGGGGCGGATTCCATATCGATGATGCTAACCAGGTTGATAAGCGCGATATCGGAGAGAAGAACCAGATCCTTATCATTCCGCTCGCTGACAGAACCCTCCAGATCAACCTCGATGAGACATTCAGCATGCCGGCTGACGAGCTGAGCAAAATCCAGCTGGCACTCGATCAGCACAACCTGCAGCGCATGGTAGATAAACTTTCAGAACAGGCCACAGATGCGGAACATACAACCATTGACCCTTAACCCCTATCAGCTGCGCAATGAGTTCATTCATGCGCCGATCATAGTGGATGCCTGTGGACGCGGTACTGGAAAAACCACGCGCGCAGCAAGGCACATGAAGAAGATGTCGCGCACCATGACCGGTGGCGTCTTCTCGCTGTCAGGGCGCAGCTACACCAACCTGATCGACAAGATCCTTCCGGAACTTATCAAAGGCCTGCAGCTCAATGCCATGGTGCCCGGTTATGACTTTGTATACTGTGAACGTCAGCTTCCCGACTGGTTCGAGAAGCCCAAATTTGCACGCGCATCTTATGAGCGTGCTCTTGTCTTTCAGGATGGAACGGTTAAAC
>DAIMYJ010000167.1:0-4004 GCA_036734545.1 Chitinophagales bacterium | reverse complement strand
AGTTGTGAGCGACCTGTGCATGTCCTTGATAGAGAGCATCGAATAAAATTCAGCTTCTGTAAAGGCTCACACCTCCGCTACCATACACAGGGCACAACCACCCACATTCCGCCCATTTGCATTCGTCCCACTACCCACTACTCACTACCCACTACCGTTTAGCCGGTAAAATCTCACTCAGCACTACCATATACCCATAAATTTCTCCGAAATTTGCCCCCTCTGCGACCACTCTCTGAAGGCCTGTATCTGAAGGGCCTGTGGCGGTGTCGTCGGCAGTATCAACCCCAAAAACAAGAACGGCACATCAACACACTATGATCGCTTACCTGTCCGGCACCTTTACCCAGAAGAATCCCGCTTTTGTGGTAGTAGAGTGCAATGGCGTGGGTTACCAGGTGCATATCAGCCTGCATACCTACTCCAGGATCCAGTCCCTCGAAAAAGGCAAGATCCACACTTACATGGTCGTACGAGAGGATGCCCATATCCTGTTCGGATTCGCCGACGAGGCGGAAAAGAACATGTTCATCCTGCTCATAGGCGTTCAGGGCGTAGGCCCCAATACGGCGCGTATGATCCTGTCGAGCATGAATGTGGCCGAACTGGAACAGGCCGTCATAGCCGAAAATGACGCCCTCATACAGCGCATCAAAGGGGTGGGTCCCAAAACCGCCAAGCGGATCGTGATAGACCTGAAAGACAAGGTGGGCAAGGGTTTGGCACCGGCAGAAAATGTTTTTGGCGTTACACACAATAGTTTGAAAGAAGAAGCGTTAAGTGCATTGGCGATGCTTGGATTTACGCGGCAGCAGGGTGAAAAAGCGGTCAACTCTGCACTGAAAACCGATCCTGATCCAAAAGATGTAGAAAGCCTGATCAAATTAGCGTTGAAGAACTTGTAAAGGAGGCGTTTTGTCAGTTGCGAGATTATTTCCCCAATTACTCCTGGGAACCACCATTGGCGCTACCGCTATTGCCGGTGTGTTTTATACCCAACCCACCGTGCATACCCATGCAGAGGCAGCTGACGCCTATGCCCTGAACCCGGTGTTGCCCACCGATACGCCCCCTGACCTGCCCTTTCCCTTCGAAGATGAAGACGGCTCCGACCCGTTCGGGGATGATGGCAACAACTTCGACCTCGAACCCACACAGCCCACCATCTACTACGACCCCGAGACCAACGAATACCTCATTCAACAGGAAATGGGCGGCGAATTTATCGGCGACCCGCAATACATCACGTTTGAAGACTACATAGAAGCCCAGGCCGACCAGGAACTCGATGACTACTGGCAGGAACGGGCTGACGCCTCCAATATCCTCGGCGGAACAGGACGCAAGATCCAGCTGGCCAACTTCGACAAGGAATGCCGGCTGTTCGACGGCTGTAACGTCGAGATACGCCCTCAGGGTAACGTGGAGCTGACCTTCGGCGCCAGCTTTCAGAACATCCAGAACCCCATCCTCACCGAAAGTCAGCGCCGCCAGGGCGGATTCGACTTCAACATGGACATCAACGCCAACGTGGTGGGATCCATCGGTAACAACCTGAAGCTGAATTTCAACTATAACACCCAGGCCACATTCGACTTCGAGAACCAGATCAAACTCGAATACCGGGGCAAGGAAGACCAGATCGTGCAGGGCATTGAGGCCGGTAACGTAAGCCTCCCCCTCACCACCCAGCTGATCCCCGGAACGCAGTCGCTGTTCGGTATCAAGACCGAATTGCAGTTCGGCCGACTGACAGCCACCACCATCCTCTCGCAGCAAAAATCACAAACGCAAAGTATCCAGATCGAAGGCGGCGCGCAGCGCAGGACCTTTGAGATCTATGCCGACCAATACGACGAGAACCGCCACTTCTTCCTTTCCCATTTCTTCCGTCAGGGATATCAGGGATGGTTGAAAACACTGCCATTCGTAAGCTCACCGATAAACGTAACACGTGTGGAAGTATGGGTCACTAACTCGACCGGTGAAACGATGAATACGCGTGATATCGTAGCCTTCTCCGACCTCGGTGAACCGGATACGATCTACTGGGGCGAGATCAATGCCGGCGGATCCATCAGTAGTGTTACACCCGGCGGCGTGCCCTCCAATAACGCGAACACACTGTATTCCCAGCTGTTCAGCACCGCCGGTACGCGCGACCTTAACACGGTGATCAGCACACTCTCCGGCCCGGCCTTTAATATGCAGGCCGTGCGTGACTATGAAAAAGCGCGGATGCGTAAGCTGGATCCCACCGACTATATTTTCAATCCGCTCCTCGGTTATATCTCCCTCAACACCACCCTGCAGCCTGACGACGTACTCGCCATCGCCTACGAATATACCTATCAGGGACAGAGCTATCAGGTGGGTGAATTCTCCGGTGACCTTCCACCGGGTGTAGACACCTCAAACGTGCTGTTCATGAAAATGCTGAAAAGCACAAGCGCCATCACCACCATCCCGCTGTGGGACCTGATGATGAAGAACGTGTATTCACTCGGCGCCTTCCAGGTGAGCAGCGACGGCTTCCGACTGGATGTGGTGTATCAGGATCCGGGCGGTGGTTTGAAACGGTACATCCCGGCAAACAACGATAATGTCAACAGCCAGCTGCTCATCAAACTGCTCGGCCTCGACCGTTTGAACAACAACAACGACCCCATACCGGATGGTATCTTCGACTTCGTCAACGGAACTACCATCAATACTCAGAATGGACGCATTTATTTTCCGGTGCTTGAACCGTTCGGTTCCTATCTGCGATCGGAATCCGTGTTCAATGGCGATGTGGAAGCAGAAAAATATGCCTACGATGAACTGTATGACCAAACGAAGATCGTGGCCATGCAGTTTCCGCAGTTCGACCGTTTCGTGATGACAGGGGAATATAAATCCAGTGTCACATCCGAAATTTATCTCGGCGCATTCAACCTGCCCAAAGGATCGGTGAAAGTGACCGCAGGCGGACAGCTCCTCACCGAGAACGTGGATTATACCATCGACTATTCACTCGGTCGACTCAAGATCATCAACGAATCCATCCTCAACAGCGGGCAGCAGATCAACGTAACCTTCGAGAACAACGCCTTCTTCGGATTGCAGACACGATCACTCATCGGAACGCGATTCGATTACTGGATCAACGATAATTTCACACTCGGTGCTACCGTGTTGCATTTATCGGAACGCCCCTTCACACAAAAAGTGAACATCGGCGACGACCCGATATCGAACACCATGTACGGTTTCGATATCAATTACACTGATGAAGCGCCGTGGCTGACCCGTGCATTGGATAAATTGCCATTGTACGGCACCAAAGAAACATCCACCTTCTCTTTCACCGGTGAAGTGGCACGCTTCCAGCCCGGACACTCCAAGGCGATCGGTAAAGGAGAGGAAGGAACGATCTATATCGACGACTTCGAAGGTAGCCGCAGCGCCTATGACCTGCGCTTCCCATTCATCAGCTGGGTACTCGCCAGTACGCCGCAGAATGCAACGGATGAATTCAATAATATTTTATTCCCTGAAGCGAACCTGTTCGATAGTCTCGATTATGGAAAGAACCGCGCCAAATTAGCATGGTATCAGATCGACCCGCTGTTCAACGAACAAAATAATCCCTCCCGACCCGAACACTTGAGCGACGCCGATCTGTCGAATCACTATACCATTCAGATCGATGAACGCGAGATATTCCCGCAGGCCGAATTCGAAACGACAGTGCTTACACAGTTGTCGACCTTCGACATGGCCTATTATCCCGCCGACCGCGGTCCGTACAACTTTGATCTGCAACCGGGATTATTCTCTGCCGGTGTGGATGCCAACGGTAAACTGCTCGACCCCGAATCCCGATGGGGCGGTTTGATGCGTAATCTGGAAACTACAGACTTCGAAGCGGCCAACATCGAATTCGTGGAATTCTGGGTAATGGACCCTTTCGATAACCGCGGACCATTCGGCTCACAGGTGACCGATGACGGCTATCTGTA
>DAIMYJ010000166.1:0-4008 GCA_036734545.1 Chitinophagales bacterium | reverse complement strand
GTGTTATTTTCTAACTCGTTTGGGTTTTCTTTTCCTGGTTTATGGTGTGGGTCGGGTCTATGCGTTGGCTGTGGGGTGCTAAGAGGAACCAGTCGATGAGTATACCGTGGTCAATCAGTTTCTTTACCACCGCCATATTGGTTTCCATATCGGGGAGTTCGGCTGCTATCATTAAACCGGCGCGCCGAAAGGAGCGTAGTTTGGGATGGTTGGCGAGCAGCGCGGAAAACAGCGATCCTTTTTCCTCTACCGAAGCGATCAGTCCTTCTTCCTCCAACACCCGGGCAGCAGCCAATCCTGCAGCACAACACAGCGGATGTCCGCCGAATGTCGTAATATGTCCCAGCACCGGCTGATGTGTGAACGCCTGCATCATTTCCCTGCGTGCAATGAATGCGCCCAGCGGCAACCCGCCACCGATAGCTTTGCCCAGCAGCAACACATCCGGGGTAACATCCACTTTCTGAAAACGGAAGAGAGAACCCGTGCGTCCGAAGGCGGTTTGACATTCGTCGAACATCAGCAATGCACCGGTTTCCGTGCAACGCTTGCGCAGTGCCGCGAGATATGCGCGATCGGGAATACACACACCGGCTTCTGCCTGAATGGTTTCGACCAACACGGCCGCGGTATGTTCCGTGATCTGTTGCAGCTGTTCGATGTCGAGATAATCCAGCACGCGGTTATCGGGGACGAGCGGGCGAAAGGGATTTTTCCGTTCTTCCGTGTTCCCTGCGCTCAAGGCGCCCATCGTGCTGCCGTGATAGGCATTCCGGAAACTCACGATCTCCGTTCTTCCGGTCACCCGTTTAGCCAGTTTGATCGCGCCTTCGGTTGCTTCAGAACCGGAGTTCACGAAATACACGCTGTCGAGTGAGGCTGGCAGTCGGTCGGTAAGCCAGCGTGCGAATTGCACTTGTGGTGACTGCACGAATTCGCCGTACACCATGAGGTGCAGATATTTTTCTGTCTGCTCGTGTATAGCGGCTTTCACGGCAGGATGACCATGACCGGTATTACTCACGGCGATACCCGAGATCAGGTCGAGATATTTTTTTCCTGCTGCATCGAACAACCAGCAACCTTCTGCATGCGTGATCTCCAGCAGCAGCGGTGCGTCGCTGGTTTGTGCCACATGTTGAAGAAATATCTGCCGGTTATGCATAACAGATGTTTATGCCCACACCTTCGTTCCCTCGGTGCAGTTTTTACAAATATCGATCTCACTGCGTGAACGCAGCAATGCGCTGCGCAAATGCTGATAGGCAGGCCCCTGCCACAACTCGCGGAAGGTTTGTTCTTTGAGGTCGCCGAGTTTATGCTCCGCATCCTTATCAAAACAGCAGGGCACCACTGCCCCATCCCAGGTGATGACGCAGGAATGCCACATCTTCCAGCAATGGTTCAGCAATTTATTTTTGATGGTATAGGTGCCGTTATCCTGCCTGGCGTAGCGGGAATAATAATCGATGGTCGGGATCAGATCGCTGCCATTGGCGTAATCGTAGATCTGTGCGGTCTTGAAGGCTACTTCATCCACGCCTATCTCTTTGCCCAATCGCTTCACATCTTCTATCTGATGCTCGTTCGGACGCACAACGAGGAACTGAAATATCACGAAGGGCGTCTTCGACTTCAGTTCTTTTTTCCATTTCACGATATTGCGCGCACCTTCCAATACTTTTTCCAGTTTACCGCCAACGCGATATTGCTGATATACATCCTGCGTGGTGCCATCGATGGAAATGATGAGTCGGTCGAGGCCGCTCTCAATAGTTTTCCGCGCCATTTCATCGGTGAGATAATGCGCGTTGGTAGACGTAGCGGTATATATCCTGCGGGTATTCGCAAAGGCCACCATGTCGAGAAAATCCGGATTGAGATAGGGTTCGCCCTGAAAATAAAATATCAGGTAAGTGAGGTCTTTGTGTATACTATCGATCGTCTCGCGAAAAAAATCTTTCTGCAGCATGCCGGTAGGTCGTGTGAACGAACGGAGTCCGCTCGGACATTCGGGGCAGCGCAGGTTGCAGGAGGTAGTGGGTTCGAAAGAGATGCTCACCGGCATACCCCAGTGCACCGGTTTTTTCGTCCACATACTGTAATAGTATGAACCCAGCACCTTCACCATATTCCAGGTGCGGCGTGGCGTCAGTTTTGACAGGTAGTTGAATGAATCCTGGTAGCTGAACGGCATACGGTCATTTTTGACTTTGCGGACCGCGCAGGTTATCTTCAAATCCCTCGAGCGACATAAAGTTATCGAGGCTGATGGTACATCTGCTTTTGGTCAGGCTCTGATCGTAGCTGTATTCCAATATTTCAGTAAACACCTGCGGAATGCGGTAAGAGCGTTTCAGGGTGCTGCGTTCCTTATCGCCGTCGTACCAGAAAATTTGCAGGGTTTGGCAGTAATTACATTTCACCGGATAGTTTGGTTGTGCCATGAGCTCTGCATTGAATTCCTGCATGTAGGCCATCAGCATTTTGAATGCATCGGGTGACACATCAAAACAAAAGGTGGCTGAATCTGCGCTGCTGAGCATAAGCTGAAAACTGGTACTTTTCTCCGCGATATGGAAGGCTACGATATTATAGCTTCCATCAAAAAACATAAAGTCGATGAATCGTTCATTATAGGAGCGGAAAGTGATCGGTTTCCCGATGATGGTGTCTTCACCGATAATGGTGAGTGAGTCGCCGTAGATCAGCACTTCTGAGCTGTCGGCGCCCAGGGTGGTGCTTTGGGCGTAGGCTGTCCCCGCGCACAGACTGAAGCAAAAGAGGAGTATGGCGAAATATCTCATGAGCATCACAGATGTTCGAATTGTTTAAGGAAACGCAGGTCGTTCTCCGTGAATAAACGAATATCGTTGATACGGTATTTCAGGATGGCCATTCTTTCGAGACCGAACCCGAAAGCGAAGCCGGTATATTTTTCGGAGTCGATGCCGCAGTTCTCGAGTACCACGGGATCCACCATACCACAACCGCCGATCTCTACCCATCCGCTGTGTTTACAGATCGCGCAGCCTTTGCCGCTGCAGACGAAACAGCTCACATCCATTTCGGCGCTGGGCTCGGTGAACGGGAAGTAGCTGGGGCGCAGGCGGATGGTGGTGTTCTCGCCGTATAATTCCTGAGCGAGGTAGAGCAGTGTCTGTTTCATATCGGCGAAGGTCACACCTTCATCGATATACAATAATTCGATCTGGTTGAAGGTGCAGTGTGCCCTTGCAGAAATGGTCTCATTGCGATACGTGCGGCCCAGTGCAACGATGCGCACAGGTGGTTGCTTTCCGCTTTTGCGCAATTCTTCCATTACGCGTATCTGCACATTAGAAGTATGCGTGCGGAGCAATACCGGTGGCTGGGTTGAAATGTAGAATGTGTCCTGCATATCCCGCGCCGGATGATCTTCCGGCATGCCCAGTGCGGTGAAGTTATGCCAGTCGTCCTCGATCTCCGGTCCATCCACAACGGTATAGTCCAGTTTATTGAAGATGGTGATCAGTTCATCTTTGATCAGCGTGACCGGATGACGCGCGCCGGGAGGTTGTATACCGGCGGGGCGGGTGATATCGATATCGGCATCAGCATTCCGCCGGTCCTGTTTATAGTTTGCCTGCAGGGATTCGAAGCGTTCTTCGGCGGTCTGTTTTACGGCATTCACTTTCTGCCCGAATTCCTTTTTCCGCTCGTTGGGTACATTCTTGATCTCGGCAAAGAGGTCCTTGAGTACGTTCTTACTTCCCAGGAACCGAATGCGGAACTGCTCTAATGTGGCGGCATCGGTAACGGGGAACTGCTCTACTTCCCCGTGGAGGGTTTCGATGTATTGGAATATGTCGGTATGGGATCCCATTGGGTGTAAAATTAGGGAAATATGTGTTCGTGTGTTTGTGTGTTCGTGGGTGAGAGGGAGAGTGGCTGAATGCCTGAGAGGATGGGAGCGTTGGTGAAGAGTAAGCAGAAGATCGAAGAGGGGAAGCTCTAACTGAACTTTGG
>DAIMYJ010000165.1:2803-4029 GCA_036734545.1 Chitinophagales bacterium | reverse complement strand
CATCGCATACGGTACATTTCTGTTACCCGGACCATTGCACATTACCATTGGCTCCCTTCGAATCTTCAAATCTTCGAATCTTCAATACTTCAAATCCTCGAATCTTCTCCCACTCCTCCTATCGCAAAGAATTATCGTAGTTTTGTTAGATGATCGCTACCCTGTGGTTATTGCATAGTTTAATATCGGGAGACACTTCCCGGGTGGCTTATGTGCAGCCTCCGGTGATCTTTGTGCAGGACACGGTGGTGCCACAGGACGGTCCGCCCGGTATGCGCTGGATCCCCGGTGGTGAATACCTCATGGGCACGGATACCGATCCTCAGCGCCGCAGTGATGAAGTCCCCGCCCACCGCGTTCGCGTCAGCGGATTCTGGATGGATACCACCGAAGTGACCAATGCCCAATTTTCTGAATTCGTTAAAGCAACCGGCTATGTGACCACTGCCGAGCGACCGATAGACTGGGAGGAACTGAAAAAACAATTACCCCCCGATATCCCAAAACCCGACGACGCCCTCCTGCAACCGGCCAGCATGGTATTTACCATGACCGATCGCGCGGTGGACCTCAACGATTTTCTGAACTGGTGGACCTTCATACCCGGTGCCGACTGGAAACATCCGCAGGGCCCCGGCAGTGATATCCAGGATAAAATGGATCATCCGGTGGTGCAGGTGAGCTGGGATGATGCCGTTGCCTATTGCAAATGGGCAGGAAAAAGTTTACCCACTGAAGCCGAATGGGAATATGCCGCAAGAGGTGGACTCAGCACCGAGATCTATCCCTGGGGCAATGACACAGTCCTGTACAAACATGTGAATTCGTGGACCGGGAATTTTCCTTACGAGAACACCGAGACCGACGGCTATCTGCGCACCGCGCCGGTGGGTTCATATGCGCCCAATGGGTTTGGCCTCTACGATATGGCCGGTAATGTATGGGAATGGTGCTTCGATTATTATCATGCCGAGTATTATCAGATGGTCTATGAACAAGGCCTGCAAATAAACCCAACCGGTCCCGACACCTGGTTCGACCCCAACCAGCCCTATAACATTGTACATGTGAAACGCGGCGGTTCCTTCCTCTGTAATGAGTCCTATTGCTCCAGCTACCGCACCACCGCCCGTATGGCCACCAGCTATGACACCGGCCAGGACCACTCCGGCTTTCGCTGTATCATGACGCCGGAGATGTGGGAGGCGATAAAGGATAACCAATAA
>DAIMYJ010000165.1:0-2703 GCA_036734545.1 Chitinophagales bacterium | reverse complement strand
ATATCGGCTGCATCAGGCATTGGTGCGCTCTTCCTATCGGGCAGACGTGTTAACATCAGGAGATTGCTTCGCTCGTTCGTGCCTCTCTCGCTCGCAATGACTGGCTGTATAATGAACAGGTGGTTGCAAAGCAACCACGACCTTATGCATAAAAATCACTTGCTTTGCTTAATCAAATACTAAACAAAACACCCAACCTGTTGTTACACAGAGCTATGAAACATTTTTTGGCGGTCTTAGGGGTAGCTGTAAGCCTCTCAGCCGCGGCGCAAACAGGAAAGATCTACGGAACGATCACCAATGCCATCAACAATGAACCGGTGCCCTTTACTACTGTCATTCTCGTTGGTACCGGTTATGGTACCGTATCGGATGAGAACGGGAATTACGAGATCAACGACATAGCACCGGGACTGTATAACATCGAGTTCAGCTTTGTGGGTTTTAAAAAGCTCACGATACCGGAAATACAGGTGAGCAATGCCAAGCCTGTATATCTGAACGTAACACTGGAGGAAGACCTCAATGTGCTCGAGGCCGTTGAGGTGAAAGTGCCTATTACGGATAAAACAGAAGAATCACCGCTTTCCCTGCGCACGATCGGTGCCAACGAGATACAGCGCAACCCCGGCGGTAACCGCGATATCTCCCGGGTGATACAAAGTTTACCGGGGGTTACCTATACGCCCTCCTTCCGCAACGATATCATCATCCGCGGTGGCGCACCGAATGAGAACCGCTTTTTTCTCGACGGGGTGGAAGTACCCAACATCAACCATTTCGCCACCCAGGGGTCCAGCGGCGGACCCAAGGGTCTCATCAATGTCGACTTCATTCGCGAAGTGGAATTGTATTCCGGCGCTTTCCCTGTGAATTACGGCAACGCCCTCAGTTCAGTGATGTCATTCGAAACACGCGACGGCCGCACCGATCAGTGGGGCGGCACATTCACGCTTGGATCCTCTGACCTGAACCTTACCCTCGAAGGCCCTGTAGGCGAACGTTCTTCCGTATTGTTCTCTGCACGCAGAAGCTACCTGAAATTCCTGTTCGATATCATCGGCCTCCCCTTTCTGCCTACCTACCACGATTTTCAATACAAGCAAAAGATCAAACTCGATGCAAAGAATGAGATCACCATCGTGGGACTGGGCGCACTCGACCTCTTTGACCTGAACACGGAAGATGATACCAGCGCCTTCCAGCAATATCTGCTGGCCAACCTCCCCATTCAGGACCAGTGGAATTATACCGTGGGTGTGGTGTACAAACACTACCGCGAAAAAGGATACAGCACTGTTGTCGTGAGTCGCAACATGCTGAACAACCGCGCCTATAAATATGCCGACAATATCGAAGAGGATGCCAACCTCATCTTTGATTATGTGAGCCAGGAATCGGAGAACAAACTGCGCTACGAAGAAACCATGGATATCGGACGCTTTCGCGTACGCGGCGGCGTGAACTATGAACTGGCCAGATACACCAACGAAACATACCAGCTGTTACCTCTCGGCACGGATGTCATCACCGTAGATTATAACTCCAAACTGTTCATCAACAAATACGGCGCCTTTGCGCAGGCCAGCACGCAACTGCTGGATTATAAACTCACCTTATCCGGCGGTCTCCGCATCGATGGCAACGATTATTCCGCTACGATGTCTAATCCTTTTCAGCAGTTTTCTCCACGTCTGTCAGCCAGCTACTCCCTTACGGATGCCTGGAGCCTGAATTTCAATACCGGCATTTATTATCAACTGCCGCCGTACACCGCGCTGGGCTATTCTGTGGGTGAGAACAATTTTGTGAACCGCGATAATGACATCACGTATATCCGCGCTGCGCATGTGGTGGGTGGACTGGAATATCGTCCGAACACTTATTTGCGCTTCACCGTGGAAGGCTTTTATAAGGACTATGCCAATTATCCGTTCAGCCTGCGCGACAGCATATCGCTGGCCAATCAGGGTGCCGACTTCGGGGTGGTGGGTGATGAGCCGCTGGTTTCCATCAGCGACGGTCGCAGTTACGGCGTTGAATTTCTGGCACAGCAAAAACTCAATCGCAATTTCTACGGTATCCTTGCGGTAACGTATGTGGTAAGCGAATTCGAGAACGGCGATGGTGTGTATACACCATCCGCATGGGATAACCGCACCATCATTTCACTCACGGCCGGAAAAAAATGGGGCAAGAACTGGGAAGCCGGTGTAAAATGGCGCTTTAGCGGCGGACTTCCCTACACACCATTCGATGTGGCATTCAGTTCGCTCACTTACGTATGGGATGTGAACCGCGCCGGCGTACTCGATTTCGATCAGCTCAACAGCCTCCGTCTCGACCCTTATCATCAGCTCGACATCCGCATCGACAAAAAATGGTTCTTCGACAGGGCCAACCTGAACGTGTATTTTGATGTAGAGAACGTCTACAATTTCCAGGTGCAATTGCAGCCGCTCATTGATGTGGTAAAAGACGAAAATGGCAACCCCGTGATCGACCCTGCAGATCCCACACGCTATCAAACCTATGGTCTTGAGAACGTATCAGGAACAGTGCTGCCGAGTATCGGCGTTATTGTGGAGTGGTGAGTGGGTGAGTGGGTGAGTGGGTGAGTGGGTGAGTGGTGAGTGGGCAGGGAGAAAGGGAGGATGAGAGGAGGCGGGGAAGAGCGGGAGAGAAGGGGACGGCACCGAGAGG
>DAIMYJ010000164.1:0-4069 GCA_036734545.1 Chitinophagales bacterium | reverse complement strand
GTTCTTGTGTTTTTTGGTTTTGTTCTTCTGGGGTTTCGTGGGTTTTTTTTTGTTGGGTTTTTTTTGTTTTTGTGTGTGTGGGTGTGGTGGGGTGTGGGTGCCTGCCGGGGCGGATGGGGGCGGAGGTGTCGTGTCAGCAGCAGATGGTTGTGCGGAACCGCTATCTGACCTTTGGTCAGAACTGAGTTATTGTGCGGGTCTGTCCCGAAGTGCAAATTTTGAAGTGAAGCGGAAAAATCTTCTACCAAGGGGGATGAGGAATGAGGAAGGAGGAAGGAGGGATGAGGAATGAATTGTATTTGTCTCGATACCCGATACTCGCTACTCGATACCCGTTATGTCCGGAGCGGAGATGACCATTGGCCAGGAAGTACCCAGGTGATAGAAGAAAAAAAGGAGGCTGTTCCTTACGAAACAGCCTCCTGTATGAGATGATCTGTGGACTTAATTAGTCTACGATGAATTTCTCGGTGTAGGTTGACTTACCATTGCTGATCACTACGAAGTAGAAACCGGCCTGGAGGTCAGCCACGTTAAGGTCGATCATGTTCTCACCGCCGGCAACTGCAGCAGTGGTAGTAGAAGCCACGCGGCCGAGGATGTCAACGATCTGAACGGAAACGTTCATGTCTTCCTGGATGCTGAAGTAGTCAACAGTAACTACATCACCGGTAGCAGGGTTCGGGAATACGCTAACGATTGAATTATCCCATTCTTCGTCAACTTCTGCGAAAGAACCGTCTTCACGCCAGTTAGCAGACTGAACGGAGATCAGGAGGTCATAGCAATCGCTGGTGTTGAATGCTCCGCTCCAACCGTATACCTGCACGTAACGTGTACCGGCAGCGGTGGTGTTCCAGATGATCTGTTCGTTGGTAGTACCGCCGTTCTCAGAGATACCTTTCTGGCTTACAGACTGGTTATAGAGACGCACGTCATAGTCAGCCGGCAGTGAAGTCAATGACAGCTTGATCTTGGTATTCGGAGAGGTAGTAGTAAACTTGAACCAGTCCTTATCCGTAGTAGAAGCGATCAGTTCCTGATAGGTAATACCGGTAGAAATAGTTGTTGCCGTACCGGAAGTGTTGTTCGGTTCAAAGTTATCAACGCAGGTTCCGCCGCCGCCACCGGTAGTGGTGAAGTTGGTAGAAGCTGTGTAAGAGCTGGTAGCACCGGCTGAGCAAACAGTCTGTACCTGCCATTCATAGTTCGTGCCGGCAGTAAGACCGGTGATAGACCTAGAGGTAGTAGCAGAAGTTGTGGTTGTCCAGGTAGCTGCAGCAGTAGTCTTATAACGAACGTTGTAGCTGGTAGCACCGGCTGCAGCAGTCCAGTTGAAGGTAGCAGCAGTTGAAGTGATACCGGTAGTGTTCATGCCGGTAGGTGCGTTACAGGTAGCGCCGCCACCGCCGCCGCAACCATTGGAGGTGGTAAGTGATACGCGGGTACCGCCTACTGCGAACAATGCCTGCATACGGGTCTTCTGACCGGAAGTGAAGATATTCATACAGCCGTCATCAGTATAGTCCATATAGTTCTGATACATGTCGCCATCAGGACCGTTAGAGCAGGAGATGCGGATGGTACCACCGGGGCAGCCATAGGTTTCATCAGCCTGGTTCGGTGTATCGGCAACGAGGTCAGAGCCGGCACAACCGGTGCCGTCATCACCCCAGATATGGTAGAGGTTCAGCCAGTGACCTACTTCGTGGGTAGCGGTACGTCCTTCGTTGAAAGGAGCAGCAGCGCCTGTAACACCGAAGTAAGCGTAGTCGATCACCACACCGTCAGTTGCAGCAGCGCCGCCGGGGAACTGGGCATAACCAAGCAAACCACCGCTCAGGTCGCATACCCAGATATTGAGGTATTTGTTGCGATCCCAGGCTGCTTTACCAAAGGTGGCAAATTTCATTTCATCCGCAGTGCTGAACGACGTTTTGGTCGTGCTGGTGCGCGTGATACCGGTAGTGGGGTTACCACTCGGGTCAATCGTAGCGAGACAGAATTCGATCTCTGTGTCAGCAGCTTCGGCCAGGAAGTGAGCAGGTGTTTCACCGGCATCCGCGTTTGTGCGACGGAAGTCTTTGGTGAGCACATCGAGCTGCTCGAAGATCCTTGCATCAGAAATGTTCTCAGCTGCAATGTTATACACCACGTGCACAACCACCGGGATGGTAACTACTGCACGTTCGCCATCGTTGGCGCCGGTTGCGAGGTAGTTCTGTGTGAACGTTTCGATAGCCTCGCGGTTAGCCGCGTAGGTAGGATCTTCTGCACGCAAACGTGCATCAACATCCATTGTTGAACAGGAACGCTGCGGTGCCTGTGCCATCACTGCTGTTGTCATCAAAGCAACACAGGCAGTGAAAAGGACTGATCTTTTGAACATAAAGTACAAACTGTTAAGGGTTAAAAGATGAAATACGTTAACTAAATAAATTGATCAAATGTTGTGGTGTATTCACTAGAGTCGCTTTCAGGGAAAAGCGCGAAACACAAGTCTACAGATGCCCCCTCCCCCAAAAAAGTTGCGTAAAGTTACATCTTTTTCACAGCCTGCAAGGATTTATCACCGATTTTGTAAACAGCCCACTGTGCAGTGTCACGGCAACTCAAAAAAAAACGGCTAAATTCGTCATACAATTGTCTAAAAAGCTGATTTTCAATTGTTTCTGTCAAAAGAATTTTTTTTTTGCCTGTCACGGAATCGCTTGGATCTTCAAGAAATAACAAGTTTGTAATCAGCGGGTTTACCTAGCATGGTTAATTGCAAATTCATCAACAAAGTATACGATCCGTTAAAATTTGTGTAACGGGCTTTGTCATACCCTTCGGCTCATGCCCACCGCCTATTTTTGCAGCGTGAAAGAAAGGATACAGGCCATTCTCAGGGAAAGGATCCTGGTGCTGGACGGCGCCATGGGGAGTATGATCCAACGGTACAGGCTGCAGGAGGCCGACTTCAGGGGGGAGCGCTTTGCCCACCACCCGCATGACCTCAAAGGCAATAACGACCTGCTGTCGATCACCAAACCGGAGGTGATACGCGAGATACACCGGCAGTATCTGGAGGCCGGGGCCGACATCATCGAGACCAACACCTTCAGCGCCACCACCATTGCACAGGCCGATTACCACCTGGAATCGCTGGCCTATGAGCTCAATAAGGTAAGCGCCGAACTGGCGCGGGCGGAGGCGGATGCCTTCACGCTCAGAGACCCTGCAAAACCGCGATTCGTGGCCGGAGCCATCGGCCCTACCAATAAAACGCTGAGCCTGTCGCCCAACGTCAATGACCCGGGCTATCGCGCCGTGTATTTTGATGAGATGGCCGAGGCCTATTACGAGGCGGCCAAAGGGCTGATGGACGGCGGAGCGGATATCCTGCTGATCGAGACCATTTTTGATACACTGAATGCCAAGGCAGCCCTGTATGCTATCGACCAATTGTTTGCCGATACCGGCAGGGAACTCCCGATCATGATCAGTGGTACGATCACCGATGCAAGCGGCCGCACGCTGAGCGGGCAGACACTGGAAGCATTTGTCATTTCGGTGAGCCATCTGCCCCTGCTGAGTATCGGACTGAACTGTGCTCTCGGCGCGAAGCAGTTGCGGGAGCATATCGAAATTCTCTCCCGCGAGACCGACCTGTTCGTATCTGCCTATCCGAATGCCGGATTGCCGAATGCCTTCGGCGAATATGAAGAGACACCCGAAAGCAACGGAAATGATGTGGAGGACTATCTGAAGCACGGCTGGGTGAATATCGTGGGCGGCTGCTGCGGCACAACGCCGGACCATATCCGCTACATTGCCGAAAAAGCCAAACTATATCCGCCGCGGGTACCTCCTACCCTTCCGCGTTTGCCGAAATTTTCAGGCCTGGAAAAATTAGTGATCTACCCTGAAAGTAATTTCCTGAATGTGGGTGAACGCACCAACGTGACCGGCAGTAAACAATTCAGAAGACTCGTCACGGAAGAAAAATATGACGAAGCGCTGGTAGTAGCGCGTCAGCAGGTGGAGAACGGCGCGCAGATGATCGATGTGAACATGGATGAGGGCA
>DAIMYJ010000163.1:0-4255 GCA_036734545.1 Chitinophagales bacterium | reverse complement strand
CAACTTAAAATAAAAAAGCCCCTCCTGAGAGTGGCTTTTTCTTTTAACCCTTAACCCTAATGTTACTTATTGCACGACCACCGTTCTGGTATTGGAGTAGCCGTTCTGTGTTACCTTGACAAAGTAGGTGCCTTTAGCTGCCTGCGGCAAAGTTACGGCGCGCTCAAAGGTTCCTGAAAAATTCGGTAAGACTTCTCCGAACACTTCCTTACCCTGCAGATCGGTAATGGAAATTTGCGTGTCGCCTTGCTCAGCTACCTGGAAACGGATATTGAAAGTGCCGTCACTCGGATTACTGTACACCTGCAGATTCGACGGATCCATGAGTGAATGCGGTGCTGCCGGAGGTACCGGTGCCGAGGGTTCGCCCGGTTTTCCCTGCACGGCGGTGATGCATACGTTCACCTGCTTATGACCATCCGTGCTGCTGTAGGAATATGTGCTGCCGGGCGGACAGGGCATTACAGGCATGATATCGATGTTCGGTTTGTAAAATCCTTCTTCCTCCCCTTCTCCATTCATCCGAAAGAAATACATGCCGTTGTTATTCTCTTTTAATACGGCATCAGTTGTTTTGCGCTTGCCGTCGCGTGAATAGGTGACACGCACCTTATCGCCGGGTTTGGTGTCTTCCATGAAGCGGATCACATCATCATAAGTGGATACTTTGGTATCGTTGAGTTCAAGGATGATATCTCCTTCCTGCAACCCCGCCTCTTTGGCTGCGGAATTATCCTCCACGCCGGTAACGCGTACAGCCTTATCGGCATCTTCCAGATATACGCCCAGGAATCCCCTTTCAGGCGCATGCATCTCGAAAATGAATGGTTCTTTCTGGAATAGGGAGTCTGAAAATTCAAATTTGAATTCCTCCATACCGGTCCATTGCTGTTTGTTCTCCTGTAAGGTAACGCGCACGGTCTCTGTCTTGCCGTTGCGGATATAGGTAACGGTAACCACATCGCCCGGCACATACATACCGATCACCTCGCTCAGGTTGGCGGGGGATTCGATGGTGCGCTGGTCGATACCGGTGATAATATCCCCTTCCAGCAATCCGGCAGCCTGCGCTGCACCATCCTCTGTAAGGTTAGCGATACGGGCACCCTGCGCATCCTTGTCGGTATACACACCCAACACCGCCTTATTCGGTAGCAGGATATTCAGCTCTTCAAAATGCTCCGGCAGGATCTGCGGGATTGGCGGAATGGCAGGAATATCGATATCAATATCTTTCAGTCCATCCATCATTTCCTGGAAAGCCTCCTGATCCCAGTAATGACCTGTCCGGAACCCGGAGTTGATGTCGATGTTCAGTTGATTGAGCTCATTCGAGAGCCCCAGCTCTTCCATGTAACGCTCCAGGTCGAGGTCGTCGAGCGAGCGGATGAAGGTGTCGATGGTCACTTTTTCACCCTGCACATCCGCATCGATACGCAGGCGGATACCCTCCTGGGGTTGCTGCGCCTGCGCCGGGCCGTAAGCGAGAAGAAGCACTGCACAGGCTGAACTGAAAAGGAACTGTCGCATTGGTCTGTACGTTAGTTTGGTAAGTTTCATTGCGGCGGAAAAGCCCGCCTGCATTGACAAATTTACGGTGGCAGTCGTGAGGTGCTAGTTAATGGCCGATTAAAGAGTGTTAATGTTGCGTTAAACGGGTGCCGTACCAATTTTAACACTTGTACATTTGTAAGGAATGTTAAAAAATCGTCTATGGTGGATCGTGGTATCTATGAGTGGAGCACTCCTGGGTATCATTCTGGTGCAGGTATACTGGATCCAGAACACCATTGTACAGAAAGAAGAGATCTTCAACTTCCAGGTGAATGAAGCGCTGAACCGCGTGGCCGACAAGGTAGAGACCAACATCGCCGCCAGTCTCATCAGCAGCCAGATGAACCTCTTCTTCTCCGATTCAACTTACTGGATGGGCATCGGCGACTCGCTGACGCGCTACGAGCAGGTAACGAGCGACAGTGCCATTGCTGCCATGCTGGAAGACATGAAGCCTTCCACTCCCTACTACTCCCGGCCGGATATGATACCGGTGGAGCCTTTCGATGACGCCATTGCCGGCGCGCCGATCCAGAACCGTCCTACCATGGTGCTGGACCCACTGGAATACAAAGGTTCGTACACGTCTGCCGATGATGCCCTGATCGCCGAGATCCTCAGTGACATCGACCGGCAGATCCAGATCAATTCGAATCGCATCAAAAAGGCGATGGAGCAGATGATGTTCCGCATGATCCAGCGCGGCGTGAAGCCGGAGCAGACCATTGACACCGTCTTCCTCAAGAATAGTCTGTATTATGAATTGAACAACCGCGGCATCACCACCGACTTCGAATTCGGTGTGCTGATGGATGATAAATTCTTTATCACTAACGCCGCCAGTGATGTGCATGCCCAGCAACTGGCCGCCACACCGCATAAAGTGAGTCTGTTCCCCGATGATATGTTCTTCAACAACGACGTGTTGCTGGTGAATTTTCCGCATCAGAAAAGTTTCATCCTGCAAAGTATCTGGTCGCTGCTTCTGGGGTCGCTCATCTTTACCACCATCATCGTGGCAGTGTTCACATATACGATGGTGATCCTGTTCCGTCAGAAAAAGTTATCGGAGATCAAGAATGATTTCATCAACAACATGACGCATGAGTTCAAAACGCCGTTGGCCACCATCTCTCTGGCTGTTGACGCCGTGAACAACCCGATGATCCTGCAGGATGAACAGAAGGTGAAATATTATACCGGCATCATCCGCGAGGAGAACAAGCGCATGAACGGTCAGGTGGAGAAAGTGCTGCAAATGGCACTGCTCGACAAACATCAGATCAGTTTAAGCAAGGACGACATCGACCTTCACGAGATCATTCATCGCGCCGTGGAGAATATCAGCCTGCAGGTGCAGGAAAAAGAAGGCCGAGTGGAAACCGAACTCGCCGCATTGCAGTATGAACTGGTAGGCGATGAAGTGCATCTGAGTAATGTGATCACCAATCTGCTGGATAACGCCAATAAATACACCCCCGAGAAACCGCTTATTCGCGTAAGCACCCGCAATGATCAGGACGGTATTTTCATTACGATCGCCGACAATGGTGTTGGTATGAGTACGGAACACCTGAACATGATCTTTGAAAAATTCTACCGCGTGCCCACCGGAAACGTACACAACATCAAGGGATTCGGCTTAGGTCTCGCATATGTAAAAGCCATTGTGGAAGCACACAACGGCCGCATTGAAGTGAAGAGCCAACTGAAAAAAGGATCACAATTCACTATTTACCTACCATATCAATAAACAAGCATACCACTATGGAAGATATCAAAACCCGCATTCTGCTCGTAGAGGACGACCCCAACTTCGGCGCCGTTCTCAAGGACTACCTCACCATGAACGGTTATGAGGTGCGTCTGGCCACGGATGGCGAAAAGGGCGAAGATCTTTTCTTCAAAGAAGAATTCAACCTGTGCATCCTCGATGTGATGATGCCTAAAAAGGACGGCATATCCCTGTCGGAACAGATCAAGCGCATCAATCCGGAAATGCCGGTCATCTTTCTGACGGCCAAAACCCTGCAGGAGGATATCCTCGCCGGATTCAAGACCGGCGCTGATGACTACATCACCAAACCGTTCAATTCAGAAGAACTGCTCTATCGCATTGCAGCCGTGCTGAAACGCGGTGGTAAACTGCGCACCAATCAGCAACAAAAGGAATTCAGCATCGGCAAATACCATTTCAATTACAAGACCCGCATGCTGAAAAACGGTGAAAGCGAAGCTAAACTGTCGCCAAAAGAAGCCGAACTGCTCCGACTCTTCTGCATGAAAGTGAACGATATCGTCTACCGTGAGGAAGCCCTCAAACAGATCTGGGGCCGCGATGATTATTTTACTGCACGCAGTATGGATGTGTTTGTAACGAAGTTGCGCAAATACCTTAAAGACGACCCGTCACTGGAGATCGTGAATATTCACGGCAATGGTTTCAGGCTGAACGCTGAGGAAGCTTCCGCCGCAGAATAACCGGCTTGCCGGTAAATCCGTTACACGAACTCCTCCCTCCACCCGCATAGCGACACACCCCTCGTGTGCCAGATATCCATGTCATGCTTCGCCCTAGCTAAGCACATCTTTCCGCAGCTATTTTTTCTCAATTTCCTTCTTTGAAAGGTGTTTACCACCTTTTAATTGATACATGGAGATAGATTTCAATTTTAGTTAAGTATTTCAGTATTGAATAGGC
>DAIMYJ010000162.1:0-4393 GCA_036734545.1 Chitinophagales bacterium | reverse complement strand
CCTTTCATCGCCATAGAGATCGCCATGTCCATCAGGCGCTCGGCGAAGGGACGGGTGAAGTTGTTGAGGTCTTCAATGTATTGATGGATCTCGTCTTTATTTTCTGAATCCATTTTACTGCGCAACATTTCCATGCGTGCACGTGTGCCCGCGATCTCGTCTTCGTCGAGCAGTGCGCTGTTCTTGTCAATAAAACGCTCGCAGGTGTCGAGCATATTCTGCGCTTCCACGCGGGCTTCCACGATGGCGCGTGTGGCCATGTCTGACTGCGCATTTTTAATGGAGTCCAGCAGCATCTGCGCCATTTCTTCTTCAGTGAGGCCGTATTGCGGTTTTACTTCGATGTGCTGTTCCACACCGCTGCGTAATTCTGTGGCACGCACTTTCAGAATACCGTCGGCATCCAGCTGGAATACGATCTCGATCTTCGGCAATCCTGCCGGCATACCCGGAATATTGCTGAGCACGAACTCTGCCAGCTTACGGTTGTCGCGCACCAGGTCGCGCTCGCCCTGATAGACAGCGATCTTGAGTTTGCTCTGACCGTCTATGCTGGTGGTGTATTGCCTGCCTGCCGCTGTCGGTATCTTAGTGTTGCGCGGAATGATCACATCCATCAGTCCACCCATGGTCTCGATGCCGAGACTGAGCGGTGTGATGTCGAGCAGCAGCATGTCCTTCTGATTGCCGGCGAGTATATCTGCCTGCACGGCAGCGCCCAGTGCTACCACTTCATCGGGATTAACCTCATCATGTACGGGACGGTTGAAGAATGCACCCACTGATGATCTGACGAATGGTGTGCGTGTGCTGCCGCCCACCATCACCACGGTATCAATATCACTTGTTTCCAGTTGCGCATCGCGCAGCGCCTGCTTGCAGCACTGCAGTGTTTTTTGCACGAGCGGTGTGATCAGCGTTTCAAATGTTGCACGCGTTAATGTGATCGCAGTTCCCTGTATGGTCGTGGAATACACATCCTGTGTACTCAAGTGCTTTTTTGCTTCTTCGGCACGCAGGCGTATTTCCTGTCGCGCGTTGACATCCGCTGCAGCCATATCCCAGCCTGCTGTTGATGCCCAGTGTTCCACAATGGCGCGGTCGATGTCGTCACCGCCGAGGAAAGTGTCGCCGTTCGTACTCAACACCTCAAAGAAATCGCCGGAGCCTTCTGCGGAGGTGATGCGCAACAGCGAAATATCAAAGGTGCCGCCGCCGAGATCATACACCGCAATGGTGCGCGTGTCCTGCACCTGATTGCCCAGACCGTAAGCCAGACTCGCAGCCGTGGGCTCGTTCACGATGCGCAATACATCGAGTCCCGCCAGTTTGCCCGCATCGCGGGTGGCCTGACGCTGTGCATCATTGAAATAGGCGGGAACGGTGATGACCGCTTTCGTGATTTTTTGTCCCAGCACCTTTTCTGCACGGTCCTTGAGCTCCTTCAGGATATAGGATGATAATTCGATAGGGGAGTAATACTTGTCATACACCTTGATCTTCACCAATCGCTCTGCATCATCATCAATGATCTGATATCCGAAATGATGCTGATAGGCAGCAATGTCCTTATACGATTTACCCATCAGTCGCTTCACCGAAAAAATGGTGTGCTCAGGATCGCTGATCAAATGCTCAGCTGCGGCACGGCCAACGATGACCTGACCATCTGCGGTAAAATGGATGATGGAAGGCACGATCGCCGTCTTCTCCGCATCGCGTAAGGCCCTGGGGGCGCCGGTCGACTTGTCGATCACCGCAATAAGACTATTGGTGGTGCCGAGGTCGATGCCCACGATCACTTCTTCCTTCTTCAATGACCCTTCCTTGATATTAATGCTGATCTGTGCCATGCTGCTATAACAATTGCCTGTTCTTTGAGTTCGGATGCAAAGATAAGCGTTCGGGGTGTCCGCCGCGGCGGATTCATGTGCTCATATGTGCTCAGTTGCGTAGATTCTGAGGCGCATAAGTGCCCGCGTGGCAGATCGGGGTGGGGACGATCGCGATGATAAAATGCGAAGGCCAATTTCGCCTCTTTACCATACCTTATTCGCGTTCCTTTGTATTTAACTTTGCACCAATGTACAAGACCCTGCTCAAACCCCTTCTGTTCCGTTTTCAGCCCGAAACGGCCCACCATCTGGCACTCGCTCTGTACAAGGCCGCCTTATGGATACCCGGTTACGGCTGGTGGCATGATGCGCATTATGTTGTCAACGACCCGGCGCTGGAGCGCGAGGTGTTCGGACTGCGTTTCAAGAATCCGGTGGGACTGGCGGCGGGTTTTGATAAGAATGCCGCCTACATCCCGCTGATGGCGCGTCTGGGATTCGGGCATATCGAGGTGGGCACGGTAACACCTAAACCGCAGCCCGGCAACGACAAGCCCAGGCTGTTCCGCCTGCCGCAGGATGAAGCCCTCATTAACCGCATGGGTTTTAACAATGCCGGTGTAGCCGCCATGGTGCGGAATCTCGACCGGGCAGGGGTTCACGAAGCGCGCACGAAGTACCGCGTCGTGATCGGTGGTAACATCGGCAAGAATAAGGTCACCGATAATGCTGATGCGTGGAAGGATTATGAGGCCTGCTTCACCGCCCTCTTCGACCACGTAGATTACTTTGTCGTCAATGTATCTTCCCCCAACACCCCCGGACTCCGTGCCCTCCAGGAAAAAGAGCCGCTCAAAAAGATACTCGGCACCTGCCAGAACATCAACCAGGGCCGATCCAAACCGAAACCGCTGCTGCTCAAGATCGCACCCGATCTGACGGAAGGACAACTGCACGACATCGTGGAGATCACCCGCGAAACCGGACTCAGCGGCCTCATCGCCACCAATACCACCCTCGACCGCTCCATGCTTTCAACGCCGCAAGAACGGTTGGAGGAGATAGGGGCGGGCGGACTCAGTGGTAAGCCTGTGCAGGCGATATCCGATCAGGTGCTGGCCTACCTCAGGCGCTCACTCGGGCCTGAGATACCGCTGATCGGGGTTGGCGGTATTCACGATAAGACTTCCATGCAACAGAAAATAGACCTCGGCGCCAACCTCGTGCAGGTGTACACCGGCCTGGTGTATGAAGGGCAGGGGATGGTGCGGAGACTGATTAAAAAATGATCCGCACACCTCCGCGAGATCCGTCGCGAGTACTCGGGATCCGAGTTCCTTTATCTTCCTCCCGGGAACTAATTCCACCGCGCTGGCGTAACTTTGCCACAGGCATATGTCAAAACACGGCAAAATATTAGTGGCCATGTCGGGCGGTATCGATAGTACCGTGACCGCCATCATGCTCCATGATATGGGGTATGAAGTGGTGGGTATTACCATGAAGACCTGGGATTATGCCACCAGCGGCGGCTCCAAGAAAGAGACCGGCTGCTGCAGTCTCGACTCCATCAATGATGCCCGCATGATAGCGGTGGAGAAAGGTTTCCATCATTTCATCGTCGACATCCGCGAGGAGTTCGGGGATTATGTGATCGACAATTTCGTGGATGAATATCTCGCCGGCCGCACACCGAATCCCTGTGTGCTGTGTAATACGCATATCAAGTGGGAAGCGCTGCTGAAACGCGCCGATCAGCTCGGATGCGAGTTCATCGCCACCGGCCATTATGCCTCCGTGCACCAAAATCCGGACAACGAGCGCTTTTTTATCCGCAAGGGCAAAGACGAACATAAAGACCAGAGCTATGTGTTGTGGGGGCTGAGTCAGGAATGCCTTTCACGTACGCGCTTTCCGCTCGGTCATCTCCATAAATCAGAGATCCGCGATATGGCCCGCGATATGGGCTATCACGAACTGGCCAACAAAGCCGAGAGCTATGAGATCTGCTTTGTGCCGGACAACGACTACCGCGGCTTCCTCAAGCGCAGGGTAGAGGGCCTCGAAGAACGTGTGAAGGGCGGTAAGTTCGTGGATAAACAAGGCAAGGTGCTCGGTACTCATCAGGGCTATCCGTTCTATACCATCGGTCAGCGCAAAGGCCTCGGCATCGCGCTGGGTGAACCGTATTTCGTTACCGAGATCATCCCGCATGAGAATGTGGTGGTGCTCGGCAAAGAAGAAGACCTCGACCGCAACGGCATGTTCGTGCATCACCTCAACATGCTCAAATACGACAAAGTGAACGGCTCCATGCCGGCCATCACCAAGATCCGCTATAAAAATGCCGGCGCCGAAAGCACCCTCTTCGAAGAACCGGGCGACCTGCTGCGCGTGCAATTCGACGCACACGTGAGCGCCATCACACCCGGACAAAGTGCGGTCTTCTACGAAGGCAACGACGTCATCGGCGGCGGACACATCGTAAGCGCCTTCGAAGCATAACCTCCCATTCTTAGAATACTTGATCCGCGTAGATCCGTTCGATCCGCGTCATC
>DAIMYJ010000161.1:3170-4422 GCA_036734545.1 Chitinophagales bacterium | reverse complement strand
CCATTTATTACAGCCCCTGGGTGGTGCGCATGGGATTCAATGTGGGACTTTGATGCCCCCTGCAAGCAGACTTGCTTCCGATCACTCACTTTTGCTCTAACGGGATGATCTGAATATCCTTATCCTGTAAAATATAGCCGGGTAGTTGCTGATCGCCGAACCCGGCCAATGCTGCGATACGTATACCGTTGGCTTTCAGGTCCTGAATGGTAACGCTATCTGGCCACCAGTGATATACATCTTTATCGGTGTAAAACATGGCGTCGACATAGCGCATCGACTTACAATTGAACACAATATCGGCATCCGGTACCAGGCTGTCGATCTGAGCATAGATCTGTGTATCATGGATCTTTTCTTCCCTGTAGGATGCAATGAATTGAGAACTGCCGCGGGCATGCGACCTTCGCAGAGCAGAAAATGAAATGGTTATCCAACCCAAATACAACAATATGCAGTAAAAAACCACCTTTACCGGTTTGACGGAGGGGAAGCGCGTTTCAACATATTGCCATACCGTATGTATCCCTCCCCCCACGCACAGCCAGATCAGTGGCGAAATATAAAAGACATAAGCAAACGATTTGGTCTGCACCACAGTCCAGAATATATAGGTGGCGAGGATCGGAAAAAATACCGCATAGACATGTGCCGGATGACGTCGACGCCGCATCAATGCGATTGCGCCGACTAACAGAAATGCAGCTGACCAATATCCATACTGCGTGCCATACATGCGGAAGTGAAACCAGTCATCTCCTGCATGGCCCTCGAGCGGCATGAAAATATGCAGGCGATTGAAATAATATACATAGGCGCTTAGGTTAGGCCATCTGTCCATGATATACAGCTGCCAGGGGATGAAAACCAAACAAGCCACAAACCCGCTGATCAGAAATGCCAGCCACCTTTTTTTACCCTCTGATCTTGCGAGCGGATCGAACAGTAACCACATACACCAGCCGCCGTATACGATCATTCCCGGCAACCACTTATTCAATACGGCCAGGCCGGCACTTAGCCCCATCATGAGCACCCACTGCCATTTCTGTTTGACCAGGAACTCCAGGAACGCCCATATGGAGACTGTTATGTAAAAGCAGAACGCAATGTCATTATGATCCATACCGATCACACCGGATGTTTGCTCAATTTGAAAAAAGCATAACGTATGGAAAAAGGCTGCTATGAAGCCGGCGCGGGGATGTATGGTCAATGACGCCATGCGAAAGATCAGCAGGGTCATCAGGGC
>DAIMYJ010000161.1:0-3070 GCA_036734545.1 Chitinophagales bacterium | reverse complement strand
ACTGATCAGATATCCAGGTTCGCGTACTTCGCGTTCGCTTCAATGAATTCGCGACGTGGCGGAACGTCCTCACCCATGAGCATGGAGAAGATGTGATCTGCTTCGGCTGCGCTGTCGATGGTCACCTGGCGGAGCGTGCGCGTGTCGGGATTCATGGTGGTCTCCCACAACTGTTCGGCGTTCATTTCACCGAGACCCTTATAACGCTGTACGTGCACACTGCTTTCGTTGCCACCCTTGCTGAAATCGGCGATCGCTGCTTTGCGGTCATCCTCGTTCCAGCAATAACGCTGATCTTTTCCTTTCTTCACGAGATACAGCGGCGGCGTGGCGATATAGATATAGCCCTGCTGCACCAGCTCGTAACACTTGCGGAAGAAGAAGGTGAGGATAAGCGTGGTGATGTGACTACCGTCAACATCGGCATCCGTCATGATGATGATCTTGTGGTAGCGCAGTTTTTTAGTATCGAGTGTTTTGTCTTCAGCGGGCATCACACCGAGTGCGGTGAAGATGTTCTTGATCTCCTCGTTATCGAAGATCTTATAGTCGAGCGCCTTCTCTACGTTCAGGATCTTACCGCGCAGCGGCAGGATGGCCTGGAAGGTGCGGTCGCGACCCTGCTTGGCCGTACCACCTGCCGAGTCACCCTCGACGAGATATAATTCTGCTTTTTCCGGGTCTTTGTCGGTACAGTCGGCCAGTTTTCCCGGCAGACCGCCACCGCCGAATGCGCTCTTGCGCTGCACGAGTTCACGTGCCTTGCGCGCTGCGATGCGGGCCTGTGCAGCGAGGATCACCTTGCCGATGATCAGCTTCGCCTGTTTGGGATTCTCTTCGAGATAATTGGAGAGCACCTCGCCCGAAATGGTATCCACGATACCAAGCACTTCGTTATTGCCGAGCTTGGTTTTGGTCTGTCCTTCAAACTGCGGTTCCGGTACTTTCACGGAGATGAGTGAAGTAAGTCCTTCGCGGAAGTCATCACCGGAGATCTCCACCTTCGCTTTTTCGAACATGCCTTCTTTATCACCATACGCTTTGAACGTACGGGTAAGCGCCCTTCTGAAACCGGCCACGTGTGTACCGCCTTCGATGGTATTGATATTGTTCACATACGAATGTATGTTCTCATTGAAGCTGTCGTTGTATTGCAGTGCGATCTCCACGGCAACGCCGTCGCGTGCACCTTCCGCATAAATAGGTTCGGGAATGATCGGTGTGCGGCTTTCGTCGAGGAAGCGCACGAATTCGATGAGGCCGCCTTCGCTGAAAAATGTTTCGGTGCGGAATTTACCTTCTTCATCCGCCATGCGCTCATCGATGAGGATGAGGCGGATGCCTTTGTTCAGATACGCCAGTTCGCGGAGGCGGGCGGCGAGGGTGTCATATTTGTATTCGGTAACGGTAAAGATGGTGTCATCCGGCTGGAAGGTAACGATGGTACCGGTGATATTGCTTTCGCCCACTTCACGCACGGGATACTGTGGTTTACCCATTTCGTATTCCTGCATGAATATTTTGCCGTTGCGGTGCACTTCGGCTTTGAGGTGTATCGACAATGCGTTCACGCAGCTCACACCCACACCGTGCAGACCGCCTGACACCTTGTAGGTATCCTTATCGAATTTACCACCGGCATGGAGCACGGTCATAACCACTTCGAGGGCGGATCTGTTCTCCTTCTTATGGATCTCGGTAGGGATACCGCGACCGTCGTCTTTCACGCGGATGCGGTTGCCAGGTAAAATGCTTACTTCGATATTGCGGCAATATCCTGCCAGGGCTTCGTCGATGGAGTTGTCTACCACCTCATATACCAGGTGATGGAGACCTTTGAAACCGGTATCGCCGATATACATCGCCGGTCGTTTACGAACGGCTTCGAGGCCCTCGAGGACCTGAATACTGTCGGCGGAATAATTTGAGGTTTTTTTGTTTTCCACTGCTTCGTTTTGCATAGCTGTCAACACATTTCGGACCTGCAACAGCAGGCCATTTTTTCGTGCTTGCAAAATTACGTTTTTAACACGGCTAAACCTAAGAAAACCGAGGGTTTTACCCCGATTTTTTGCACGTGATTTCCACAGGGTTGCGCACCTGTATCAGGGGTTCAGGAAGGGGTTAAAACGGGATCGGGAAACAGGGGGATACGGACGCACCTCCCCGGTGGTGAAACCGGGGCCGGACAGCCGGTAAATGGGGGCTGCAGATCAGTGGTGGCCTGAGTTTCCGCCTCTTTTGCCCTTGATGTATTCGATCACGAACAGACCGCTCACCACGAGCACATAACAAACGATAACGAGGCCTACGAAGAATTGAGAAGACATGCTCACTTGTTTCCTGCAAAGGTAGTCAAATGCAGCTATTTTGGAAATCGACGGGGTAAAAACTGTGCATAACCCTCCGGTGGCGGAAAGTGGTATTGTTTTTGCCGCTTATCTTCGCAAAAAATCGCGCATTCATGAAAAGATTCTTCACTTTGCTCTGCCTGATGGGCAGTGTTACCCTGTTTGCCCAGAAAGGTTCTGAAACCGAACGTCCTGCATTCCCGATCGACGAAGAGACCAAGCTGGTCACCTATACCGATGTGATCCAGGTGCCCGGGGTGGTAAAAGACTCCCTGTATAACGTCGCCATGGAGTGGATGAAGAAGTTCTATAAGAGTCCGAGTCAGGCCATCAAAAGCCAAAGCCAGGAAGAAGGGGTGATCGAGGTTAAGCACCAGTTTCAGCTCACCCGCAAGGAAAAAGGCCAGGAAGTGAAGGCCGCCATGATCGAATATGACATGACCCTGCAGTTCCGCGACGGCAGGTTCAAATACTCCGTGACCAAACTCCGCGTGCAGGGCCCCTCCTACTTTGGCGTGGAAAAATGGATCAACGAAGAACAGTATGCCAAAGATGAGAATGTGACCTCCTATCTCCTCCAGATCGAGCAGTTCATGACCAAGCTCACCGAGTCGCTGGATTCTGAGCTGCGCCCGGCTGCGCCGAAGAAGGAAGAGGAATGGTGAATGGGTGAGTGGGTCTGTGGGTGAGTGGTGAACGTGATTCGGGGATCGTGAATC
>DAIMYJ010000160.1:0-4483 GCA_036734545.1 Chitinophagales bacterium | reverse complement strand
TCCTGATCGATGCGAACGGCAAGCCTGCAGGCGGCAAGTGGTCGTACGATGCAGAGAACAGAAAAAAATATCCCAAGCAGCAACGCCCGCCACAAACGCCGGCGGCTGCTGATAACCCTTTCGATGCAGAAGCGCGGACATATGTGCAGCGGTATTTTCCCGATAATCCCGGAGCGATCAGCGGCCCGATGCATTACCCGACCCATCCCGCCGCGGCGCAACAATGGCTGCGCGATTTTATGGAGCGTCGACTGGCCGGGTTCGGTGATTATGAAGATGCCCTCGTAGCCAATGAACATGTGCTGCATCATTCCGTGCTCACGCCTATACTGAATGTGGGTTTATTAAAACCCATGCAGGTCATTCAGGAAGCGATCGCCTATGCAGAAGCGCATGCGGTGGCGCTAAATGATCTGGAAGGATTCATCCGTCAGATATTGGGCTGGCGAGAATTCGTACGTTATGTATACCGCTATCACGGCACGCAGCAGCGCACACGCAATTTCTGGAATTTCCGCCGGCAGATACCGGCATCGTGGTATTCAGGCACAACCGGATTACAGCCGGTAGACACGGCGATGCACAAGCTGCTGCAAACGGGATACAATCATCACATCGAGCGACTGATGGTGTTGGGCAATAGTATGCTGTTGTCCGAGTTCGATCCCGATGCGGTGTATCGATGGTTCATGGAAATGTATATCGATGCCTACGACTGGGTGATGGTGCCCAATGTTTATGGTATGTCGCAATTCGCCGACGGCGGACTGATGTGCACCAAGCCGTACATCAGCGGCAGCAATTATCTGTTGAAGATGAGCGACTTTAAAAAAGATGAAACATGGACGAAAATATGGGATGCGCTGTTCTGGCGATTCCTGCATGTGCATCGCGACTTCTTCCGTTCCAATCCAAGGCTTTCCATGCTGATCTCCACTTTTGATCAATGGCCGGAAAACAAACGGGAACAATACATGAAAGCAGCAGAGATGTATTTGCGATCGTTGTAATGTGGAATGACAGCAGCATGCAGGCACACGCGAAGGTCATTAGAATGAAATATGAGGAATGAGAAATGAGAGGAGTGTTCGTTGTTGAATGGCATTTGCTTTTGCATCGCGCATGCTTCATCTTCTATTACGCTGATCAGCAAATGAACGGATTAGCAAATCAGCACATCAATCCAGTATATTTGTTCTATGCATTATCCGTATCAGATCACATCCTACAAGGAGTATAAGCAGGCGCATAAGGCCAGTTTGGAAGACCCGGCGAAATTCTGGTCGGCGGTGGCGGCGCATTTTCAATGGCGACAGCCGTGGGAGATCGCACTGGACTGGAATTTTGTGGAGCCGCACGTGCGCTGGTTCATGGGCGGCAAGTTGAATATCACGGAAAATTGTCTGGACAGGCATCTGGCGGACAAAGGCAACGTGCCCGCGCTGATCTGGGAGCCGAACGATCCGGATGAGGACTTCCGCGTGCTCACATATAAGCAGCTGCATGATAAGGTGTGTCAGTTCGCGCATGTGCTGCGCAACAATGGCGTGCGCAAAGGTGATCGTGTGTGCATATACATGGGCATGACACCCGAGTTGGCGATAGCGGTGCTGGCGTGCGCGCGCATTGGAGCCATCCATTCGGTGATCTTCGGCGGATTCAGTGCACAAAGCATTGCCGACCGCCTGCAGGATGCACACGCTGAATTTATCATCACGGCAGATGGTGCTTTCCGCGGTTCAAAAGATATTCCGCTGAAGCCGGTGATCGACGACGCGCTCATCGCATGTCCGTTCGTGAAGCGCGTGATCGTGAATACGCGCACACGCACACCTATCAGCATGATCAAAGGCCGCGATGTGTGGTGGGAAGATGAGATCAAAAAAGTAGAGACACTCGGATTGCATGATCTTGAACCGGAGATCATGGACAGTGAAGACCCCTTATTTATTTTATATACCAGCGGCTCCACCGGAAAACCAAAAGGCGTAGTGCACAGTTGCGGCGGATATATGGTGTATGCGAATTATTCATTTGTGAATGTGTTTCAGTATCGTCCGGGTGAAGTGCATTTTTGTACGGCCGATATCGGATGGATCACCGGTCACAGTTATATCCTGTATGGTCCGCTTAGTGCCGGCGCTACTACACTGATGTTCGAAGGTATTCCCACCTGGCCGGATGCGGGTCGATTTTGGGAGATCGTGGAGAAGCACCAGGTGAATATTTTATATACCGCTCCCACAGCGATCCGCAGCCTGATGGCCTTTGGCACTGCACCGCTGGAAGGCAAGGAATTGGATTCACTGCGGGTGCTGGGCACCGTGGGAGAGCCTATCAATGAAGAAGCCTGGCATTGGTATAATAATCATGTGGGTAAAGGCAAATGTCCGATCGTGGACACCTGGTGGCAGACCGAGACCGGCGGTGTACTCATTTCCAATCTGGCCGGTGTAACGCCATCCAAACCGTCATACGCCACTCTGCCGCTGCCGGGTGTGGATCCGGTGCTGGTGAATGAAAAAGGAGAGATCATCGAAGGCAATGAGGTGAGCGGATATCTGTGTGTGCGCTCGCCGTGGCCGTCCATCATCCGCACCACGTATGGTGATCATGAGCGCTGCAGACTGAATTATTTTGCTGCCTATCATAATCTATATTTCACCGGCGACGGTGCTTATCGCGATGCCGATGGTAATTATCGCATCACCGGAAGGGTGGATGATGTATTGAATGTGAGTGGGCATCGCATCGGCACAGCAGAGGTGGAGAACGCGATCAACATGCACGCCGGTGTGATCGAAAGTGCGGTGGTGGGATATCCGCATACGGTGAAAGGACAGGGCATCTACGCTTTTGTGGTATATGCCGGCGACTCGCTGGCCGATGCCCACCTGTCGCAGCAGGACATCCTTGCTACCGTGACACGCGTGATCGGCGCCATCGCCAAACCCGATAAGATACAGTTCGTGAGCGGACTACCGAAAACCCGCAGCGGCAAGATCATGCGCCGCATTCTCCGCAAGATCGCAGAGGGCGAGCTCGACCAGATCGGCGATACTACTACGCTGCTCGATCCGGCGGTGGTGGAGGAGATCAGGCGGGGGAGGGTGAGTGGGTGATTGGTGATTGGTGAATGGTGAATGGTGAGTGGTGAGTGGTGAGTAGTGGGTGGAGATCCTGATGGCTATCGGGAATTAGTGACGCGATCAAGTGTATATGTTCTACGGGCAAAAAAAATACGGCGGATATTGCTATCCGCCGTATAAAAAGATAAGTGCGCAGATCAGTGAATGATCTGGAATTGTTCGGTATAGATTTGGGATGTGGTGATCACGCGGGCGAGATACATGCCTGCGGGGAGATCATGCACATCAAATGCAGCTGAAGAGGTGTTGCCGGAAATGGTTTTCGTCAGCAGTGTGCGACCGGAAATATCGGTGATGAGTACCTGTTCTGCAGCGATGTTTTGCAGGTTAACCGTGATGGTGTTCTGCGCAGGATTCGGGAACAGGCTGAGCGTGATATTGCTCTGATGATCAGAAATGGCAACGGCACCGATGTTGGCATTCACGGAAGCCGACTCCACAGTGGTCGGGGTCAACCCACCAACCACCATATAGCTGTATTGGAAGAGAGGCCCTTTGGTTCCTTCACGCAGGAAATAATAGTGCGTGAAATCGTAATCTGATGTAAACGGGAGTCCGGTGAATTCATCGCTGTACAGTTCATGCAGGACCACGCGCAGTACATTTTCATAATTACCGCCGGGCAATTTCAGTGTGCCGTATCCATCGGCCTCAACAGATACCGAACCATCGCGGATAGTTTCGATACCGGTGAAGTATTCGCAATACAGGTTATCCGAAAAGGTAGAGCCATAGGTGAGCGGAAAGGTCAAATAGGTTTCCGGGTCAGAATAAGATAATGTTGTGACCGGGGTGTACACGCCATGCAGGCTCCATTCGGAAGCGTTTATCTTGTAATACACATAATTATCAGCACCCTGATCGGCAGCCACATTGGCTCCCGGGAAGAGGTCGCCATGTCCGGTTGAGCCGGGTGTGACAAAAGTATATCCGGAAGAGGTGCCGTCGAGCGTTATCCCGGAAAAGTCCCAGGTAACATTTTCGCCTCCGGGACCGGGGTCAAAGCCATCTGCGTTCACGAAATCAAAGGAAAACACATCACCGACCGTTCCCGCCGTGGCGGCAGTGATGGTGGGCTGGGCATAGCCGGCTGTGATGGTCAACAGGCATAGCGCCAGAGAGAAGTAGAGATTTTTCATATGGTTAGTTTGTCTAAAGGTAGGGTTATTGGGTAAGCCGAAGTAGGATTTAAACTTCTTTAATGGAGGTGATATTTGGGGGTAGGGCCGCAACTTTGACCCCCCAGGAGAAGGAGAGGGCAGACCCGCCCCCGTACGAGCCCCAACCGCCCCCACAGGTCAAAAAGCCCCAAACACCCCCACAGCACTCACCCA
>DAIMYJ010000159.1:0-4519 GCA_036734545.1 Chitinophagales bacterium | reverse complement strand
GAGTGGTGAGTGGTGAGTGGTGAGTGGTGATTTTACGACGCAACATTAATGCATGCTGCCAATAAGCCGTTGTCGGGATAAATCTGGCTTAAATTGGGATATAATGGAGGGTAAGATCGAGGATAAATTAGGATATTTACCTTTTGAAAAACTGGCATGGCTGCTAAGACTATTCGCTTCACTACTGTTATCCGGAAATTCGGGGAGATGGGTGAAAAGACCGGATGGACGTATATGCATATTCCCGCAGCGTTGGCAGAGCAGCTCAACCCGGGTGTGCGCGTTGCATTTCGTGTAAAGGGTTCGCTGGATCAGTATAAGATATCTCAGGTGAGCCTGTTGCCTATGGGTGAAGGCGATTTCATCATGCCCCTCAATGCTAACATGCGCAAAGCCATCGGCAAACGCGCAGGGCATTCACTGGAGGTTGTTCTGCAGGTGGACAATTCCAATTTTGTGATGTCGGAGGATTTCATGCAGTGCCTGGCCGATGAACCTGCAGCGCTTGCCTATTTCAACTCTTTACCGGGATCGCATCAGCGGTATTTTTCCAAGTGGATCGATTCCGCCAAAACAGAAGACACTAAGGCCAAACGCATTTTACGCGCCGTACATGCACTTGCCCGCAAAATGGGGTATGCAGAAATGATCCGAGAGCGGACCGGGTAAACATTTGATCAGGATGCAGACTGTTGCGCTGCCGCAAGGCATTTATTCCAGTCATCAGCATAAAATGCGCGTATCTTATCCAATTCGGCAGGATCGATCAGCGGTTTTTTAGGCAGTAGTGACGCCGGTACCAGCCAGGCGCTGTACAGGATCACATAACACAACCACATTCTGGGCCGACGGCGTATCCAGATCTTCCAGCGCGGTTGCGTGGGATCAGATTTGGGGATACCGAATATCCGCTTTGCTACCAGTAACATCCACTGCAATTGTTTTTCCGAATAGGAAGCGTGGTGCTTATCTGCAGATATGGACTGCGGATCATAGGATACTGCCATCACTCGCGCAAGATCATCCACGAACTGCATCGGCGATTGGCGCAGGGTATCATAGAGTAAGACCACCGGCGGTTGGGTGAAATACCGCTGCAGGATCTCCACCTTCGGATACAGATAGGCGTCTGAGCGTTTCCAGAAACCGGTATCCCCTTCCACATCAAAAAACTCACGAAAAGTGAGCGGGTAGCCATTCTTGAGAAAGCGCCGGTACTGTGAAGCCATCCACTGGGCATTATTGCGCAATACGATGATGGCATGCGTGTCAGGATACTCGGCGGCAAACCGACTCACCTCCCGTTCCAGCTGTTGGTCCATCTCGCGGCTGATCAGCACCTTGCCGGTGGTGTCGCCGGCTATCGTCTGCCGCCAGTGTCGGTAACGGGTGGGATGCAAATAGGTGATGCCCCGAAAATGCCCGAACACCTTGTTCTGCAACCAGGTAGAGGCGGTTTTACCCAGCCCAACATGAAAATAGATCTCCGGCTTGCGCGATGCAGCTGACATACCGGGGCGAAATTCAGCAAAATAGCGGGCTTTGGCAAATGCCCGCGTGCGCTGTCAAACGCCCGTCATATTGCCTGTATACACAGTGTTTTTGCGGTATTTGGGTTATCTTCGCCGGGCAATTATGAAACGTTTCGGTCTCCTCCTAACTCTAGTGTGTGCGCTGTACTCTGCAGCCTTTGGCCAGTCGGGAACGATTCGCGGCTTCGTATATGATACGGAGAACGGCGAACCGGTGCCCTTTGTGAATGTCATCGTGATGAACACCGACAATATCGGTGCAGCCTCCGACGAGAATGGCTTTTTCAGCATTCCTACCGTTCCCACGGGTGAACAGCGGTTGATACTGACCTATATCGGTTACGACACGCTCATCCACCCCATTAACGTACAGGCCAATCAGATCTATAACCTGAAGCTGAACATGAAGCAGTCGGGCATCTCGCTGAGTACGGTGACCGTTTCTTCCAAAACACAAAAGAAACTGGAAGAAGTACAGATATCCACGACCACCATCACCCCGCTGCAGATCAAGCGTTTGCCTTCTGTGGGCGGAGAACCTGACCTGGCGCAGTACCTGCAGGTGCTTCCGGGGGTGATCTTTACGGGTGACCAGGGCGGACAGCTCTATATCCGCGGCGGTAGCCCGATACAGAATAAGGTGCTGCTTGACGGCATGGTGATCTATAACCCATTTCACTCCATCGGCCTCTTCAGCGTTTTTGAAACCGATATCATTCGCAACGTGGATGTATACACCGGCGGCTTCAGCGGAGAATATGGCGACAGGGTATCGGCCGTGGTGGACATCACTACGCGCGATGGCAACAAGAACAAGACCTCCGGCGAAGTATCGGCAAGCCCCTTCCTTTCACGCTTTTTGGTCGAGGGCCCGCTGGTGAAGCCAAAAGACGGCTCCTCCAGTGTTACCTATATTTTCACGGCCAAACACTCTTATCTCAATAGAACCTCCGAGATATTCTATCCTTATGTGAACAGTCAGGAGGGCTATTCCCTTACGCAGGGTATTCCTTACACCTTTACCGATGTGTATGGAAAGATCAGCGTGAATTCCGAATCCGGCAATAAACTGAACCTGTTTGCATTCAACTACCGCGACAGCGTGAATTATTCATCGGTGACCAATTACCGCTGGAATTCCGTGGGTGGTGGTATGAACTTCGTGATCGTGCCTACCGCATCCAACATGCTCATCGAAGGCGTGTTCGCCTATTCGAATTACAACATGGTACAGAACGAAGCTGATCAGAATCCCCGCACCAGCTTTGTTGGCGGATTTAACGGCGGCGTGGATTTCACCTATTACCGTCCCGCAGGAGATATCCAATACGGTGTGGAAGTGATCGGCTTTGAGACCAATTACGAATTCTTCAACCGACTCGGCATTCGCACCGACCAGCAGCAGTATACGACAGAACTGGGCTCTTATGTGAAATTCCGCAGAACATTCAATAAGAAGTTCGTTATCGAGCCGAGTCTGCGCCTGCAGTATTATGCCTCTCTGAGTGAATTTAGCCCGGAGCCGCGTATCGGCATGAAATACAACCTCACTGACCGCGTGCGCATCAAGTTTGCCGGCGGATTGTACAGTCAGAACCTCATCAGCTCCAAGAGCGACCGCGACGTGGTGAACCTCTTCACCGGATTTTTGAGCGGTCCGGAAGATGATCTCTACAGCGCTGATGGCGAAGATGCCACTACCAAATTGCAGAAGGCCACACATGCCGTTGCCGGTATCGAATTCGACCCTACGGATTTCATTGAGGTGAATATTGAACCGTATATCAAATATTTCAATCAGCTCATCGAGATCAACCGTTTCAAGACCACCCCGCGCGATCCTGATTTTGCGGTTGAGACCGGTCAGGCCTATGGTATTGACTTCAGCATGAAGTATGAGCGTAAATCGCTGTATGTGTGGATGGCCTATTCGCTGGGCTTTATCGAGCGTAACGACGGCACGCAGGTGTATCCACCGCATTACGACCGTCGCCACAACATGAACTTTGTGACCACCTATACCATCGGTAAAAAATGGGAGTTCAGCGCACGCTGGAACCTCGGTTCAGGATTCCCCTTTACGCAGACGGCAGGATTCTATGAGAGCATCGACTTCCTCGATGGTATCAGCACGGATTATACGACCACCAATGGCGACCTCGGCATCATTTACGCCGAGGAGCTGAATGGCGGACGTCTCCCCTACTACCACAGGCTGGATATTGCCGCAAAGCGCACGATCGTTTTCGCCAATAAGAATAAGATGGAGATCAACGCCGGGGTGACGAACCTCTATAACCGCGACAACATTTTCTATTTCGACCGTGTACGGTATGAGCGTGTGAATCAGCTGCCCATCCTTCCGTCGCTGGCGGCGTCCTATGCCTTCTAGGACCTGAACATTACAGAAACGAGATAAAACGCGAAAGGCTGTCGATGAAGACAGCCTTTTTTCGTACCGGAGGCGGGAGTCGAACCCGCACACCTTGCGGCACACGCCCCTGAAACGTGCGTGTCTACCAGTTCCACCACTCCGGTTTGTGGACGGCAAAGGTACATGTTTTCCGTAAAAAATGAAAATACCGGGCAGAATTGGCCGAATTTATTGCACAGGCGGCTCCGGCAGGCTGAAGTAAAAAGTACTGCCCCGGCCTTCCACGCTTTCGGCCCATACATGGCCCCCGTGGCGGCGGATGATGCGGTCCACAATGGCCAGACCGATCCCTGAACCTTCAAACTGCTCATCGCTGTGCAGGCGCTTGAAAGGCTTGAATAATTTATCACGCAGTTCAGCACTAAAGCCCACCCCGTTATCCTTGATAGCGATCACCGGACCCTGGCCGGATGTTCGGGAGAAAATCTCAATGACCGGACGCTTCCGGGTGGATGCATACTTGATCGCATTACCGATCATATTCACCAGCGCCTGGCGCAGCATATCCTGATCACCCCATACATCGGGGAGGGAAAAAACTTTGATCTCGTAT
>DAIMYJ010000158.1:0-4521 GCA_036734545.1 Chitinophagales bacterium | reverse complement strand
CCTGAAAGCGGCGGGTTTGAACGGTGCGGCCGTAAGTCTCGACCATCATGAGGAAGCAGAACATAATCACTTCCGCGGTAGCGAAAAAAGTTTTTACTGGGTGAAGGAAGGGATCAAACATCTGCAGGATGCCGGGATATTGGTAAGCATCAACACCTGCCCTACCCGCGACTATGTACGCTCAAATGGTCTTCTCGAGTTGATCAAACTGGCGCGCGACTGGCAGGTGCCCATGGTGAACATACTGGAACCACGGGCAGTGGGCAACTGGCAGGATCAGCATGTGGAACTGGGGTAATCTGAAATGCAACACCATCGGGAACTGAGCATGCAGTTCAATATAGATAAAGCCTATACACAATGGCCTACGGTGCTGTTCCCTGCCGGCTACCGCACAGCAGTTCCCTGCGGTGGCGGACGCTCCTACCTGCTGCTGGACTATGATGGCACATTGTATCCCTGTCCATTCTGCAAAGTGCGTATGGAGCATGCACGCCCGCAACCGGAACTCTGCCTTGCCGGTTAATGAAACAGCAATCAGATCGTGAGAGACATCGTTCATAGCAACCGCTCCATTGCCCTGCGTGTGCTCGTTTCCGCATTCTCTGCCAATCCGGCGGTGCTTTGGGTAGCGCGACAGGATGCACATATCCAGCAACGCTTACGATCGCTTTGCGCATTTTGCCTCGATATGTCCATGGAGAAAAAAGGCGCTTTCATGTCGGATGATGAAAAAGGGGTGGTGTTGCTATTCCCTAACCATGCGCGGGTGCCGCTCCATCGCTCCATTACTGCTTATTATAAGCTGGGGAGAGATTGCATAGGATGGGCCCGTGCACTATCGGTGATACTGCGTGAGCGAACCATCAGACAACACCGGCCGAAGATCCCGCATTTGTATTGCTGGATGTTAGCCGTGGAAGACCGCACGCATGGACTGCATACGATCATTGCATTGCGCGATCATATTTTCCGGCTTTCGGCGGAAACACAATTACCGGTGCTGGCAGAAACTACCGTGCCCAACTTATTGCCCTTATATCAACGGTATGGATTTCACATCTATGACACCTGGGAACCCGGACACGGACAACCGACCGTGTACTTTATCCGGCGCGACCCTGATCGGTAGTGTGCGACTTTCTGTTCCCGCGGATCCTCGTTGAAACAGACCGCAGCTCTTTGTCATACTGCGGATGCAGAGTATGGAATATCGTATCCCACAGTTTTAGGTACAGCCCAAAATTATAATGCACATACCGATGATGCTGATCGTGATGCACAGAGGTGTTAAACATCTGAAACAGTTTGGCTTTATCCGGGCGCAGTTCATAACCCGAATGACCATATACCGACATGAACAACATGAAACCCGCATACCCCATGAACACCGCATTGGGTATAGGCAGCAACCAGGCCAGCAGCGGCACTATACCAATCTGGACGATACCCTCTATGGGATGAAATGAAAATGTGGTCCATGCATTGGAGTGATGCGAGTCATGATGCCAGTGATGGATATGACGAAACAAAACAGGGAGATGCAATAAGCGGTGCGAAAAATAAAAATAAACATCGTTGGCCAGCAAGGCGATGAACGGACTCAGTATCAGCCACCAAATTTCCGCCGTGCTGTCGGGACCACCGGAATAAATTGCAGATTTGCCGTTATGCAACAGCAGATCCACAGCGGCCCCCGCTGCTGCGAATATCGGTAAATTCAGCAGGGTGAGCAGCACTTCGCGGCGCACTGCAGGATGCGTGCCGGGAGTGATGGCATAGTGATCAGATGACACGCGCAAAAGCAATGGTAAAAACCGGAAAAAGAGGACACATCCCAGGGCAAACAACGGTATGTACAGCATCCATGTCATGACAGAACCGGCTTTTGCTGGGTGGACGGCCTACCGTTATTCCTGAGTAGGCGGAAATGTGCCAGATAGGCGCGGACAAAACTCGCCTCGTGCTTATAGGGCAATCCGAACTCGGCAGCCGTTTCGCGGATGATGGGTGTAATATGCACGCAATGCACATGACATCTGCGGGGAAACAAATGATGCGCGAGGTGATGATTACATCCGCCAAAGAAAAAATTCAAAAAAGGGTTTGCGGTGGCGAAATCAGTGATGGTGCTCAACTGATGATGCGACCAGCTCTGCGGCATATAGCCATGTTCATCCGGAAGCGGGAAAGCGGAATGATCAGACACATGCGAAGGGATGAGCGCAAGCGAGATCATGATACTGGCCGCCATGTTCATACCGATAAATCCCAATCTCACCTTCGTCCACGACAACACCGAGAACAGCAAAGGTACTACCAGCACATACCCAACGTATACTGCTTTACTGATCAGCAGTCGGACAAACTCCCGCGTATTCCTTTTGTGAATGTGCAGCGAACCGATGTCTCGGGCAAAAAAATCCTGAAAATCTCTTACATACAACCAGTTCAGGGTGTACAGCAGATAGAGAAAGGGAGCATACAGATACTGATAACGATGCGCCGGTCGGTAGGTATCATGCGGAAATATGCGCACCAGCGGATTCTGCTTAAGGTCAGCATCCTTGTTCAATATGTTCGGATAATTATGATGTGAATACACGTGACGCTTCTGCCACATATAGGCATTAGCACCCAGCACATCGAATAGGCGCACGGCCAAGCGGTTCACCCATTGCCTGCGGCTGATAGCGCCATGTGCTGCGTCATGGGCAATATTGATGCCCGATAAGATCGCCAGCGGCCCCATGAGTATCATGGCTGTCATTGCCCATCCGGGTGTATCTGTGGTGATCACCACCGCATACATACCTGCATACAGTCCGAGCAGCAGCAGTGCTTTGAGGTAAAAGAAAGGATTGGCGTAAGTGCTTCGTCCCGATGTGCGGAAATATGCATCAACACGTTCCCTTACAGTCCGGAAAAAGAGATCCGGTTCCGGTTGGAAATGTACTTTATCTGCCATGTTGCCTTACCGATCCGTGAACACGCCATAATACAACTCTCTGGAAAACGCTGACAGGGCGCCGGGCGTATAAAACTGCTGCAACGTTTCGCGCTCTGTTTTTCCGGAATAGGTGCGATGGCTGATATAATATCCCTTGGAGGCAAAAAACAGCGAGCGCTCCATGCCCGGTTGTACGGGCAACTGATCGAAGGTTATGACCATTTCTTTTTCTGCATCAGCAGAGATCATATACTGGGCATCATCTTCCTGCACAGCGGCGGTATGGTCCAATCCGCTGCTGCCTATGGCAGATCGCGGACGTATGGTGGTTACTTCAACAGGTTGATCAACAGAGTAATCCATGGCGGCATAATCGAGTTCCCAGAAATTAAATCCGGTGCGCAACCTGAATTCGGCTTCTGCATTGCCCTGTATGAGCTGCACGGGAACGACCAGTTCACTGTAAGCGAGGTCGCCGATCAGTTCGAGGGACTGCACGAGCTCCCACTGTCCGTTGCGCTTTTGCTCTACCAGTAATTGTATGCCCTGGTCGCGCATCCACTGCTCGCGCTCTGCACGCGGTTTATCTCTATTCATCTCCACCCATTTATCATGATTGCGGCCGAACAGTGCATTGAATTCATTATACACAAATCCGGACCAGCGTGTGTTCTTCAATCGCAATACCAATTTGCCCTGCTCCTGTTGTACGGGGGTGGCAAATGTCAATGCTGCTGTTGAAAGAGTGTTTCCTACAGACTGATCGAAGGTATATGCATTGTTGTCGCGCGTGCTTATTTTCTCCAGAATATCCTGTTGTGCATCATCCGTTGCCTTCAACGGTGTACGCGGATCCTGTATCGTATGCAGCGCACCGTTCTGATCTGTGAGCACCTGCACATCGGGAGCATGCAATACTGCCAGCAGGTGTACGGCGTTGGTGAATTGATCCTCTTCGTCCTCATTCCGGATATACATCTGTAACTCCCCTGCTTCCGGGTAGAGATCCTGTACCGGCTTATAATCCCATCGCTCCAGTTGCGGAGCCTTGGCACCGGTGAACATGGTGTTGTTCAGCAGTTGTCCTTCCGGGGCATCAATATAGGCATGCGGACAGTTACAGGCAATCAACAAAAAAATACCAAATCCTACGGCTGTATAGCCCATGGAAGCCAGAAAATTAAGACCGGATGCATTTTTCATGGCCGTGATACCTAATATATCCTGTTCAGTGAAGGTTACTGTTTCTTCTGACATGGGCAGCGGATCCTTCAGGAAAAAATGGATCTGTCGCACAGCCTCTCTGGATTTACCGCCCGGGTTGCGCAGCGCAACATCGTCAAAACCTTCCATCACCTGGTTATAATATTTCAGCGGTTTGCCTTCAAACGCTCTATGCCGACAGGTAAATGTTTTCAGTGCCTCATTATACTGCAGATCATACAACTCCCGCAAACTACCATCCGGCAAATGCACGACGAGCACATTATCCGCATCCAGTTTTTGCCACTCCGACTGACCTTTGAAATCAAAAGCGGGATTATACTCTGTATCGTAATGACTGTAAAAGG
>DAIMYJ010000157.1:0-4540 GCA_036734545.1 Chitinophagales bacterium | reverse complement strand
TTGTTTTTGTTTGTGGTTGTTCTTTTTGGTGAGTTGGTTTTGGTGTGTGGGTGTTGTGGTGAGTTGTGAGTGGTGAGTTGTCTTTTTGTCTTGATACTCGATACTTGATACTCGATACCAAATGAATATCAGCAGAAATACATGATGATCGATTATCATTTTAGAAATAAAAAAAAGACCGGATGTGCGTCCGGTCTTTTTTTTATGGCTTGGGATCCTGCTGTTAGCGGATCGCGATGTTTACGTAATCGCGGGTGGTTGGGCCGGTGTAGATCTGGCGCGGGCGACCGATGGGTTCGCCGGATTCGCGCATTTCTTTCCACTGTGACAACCATCCGGGCAGTCGGCCGAGGGCGAACAACACGGTGAACATTTCTGTCGGGAAACCGATGGCGCGATAAATGATACCGGAGTAGAAGTCTACGTTCGGATATAATTTGCGTTCAACAAAATAGCTGTCACGCAGCGCCACTTCTTCCAGTTGTTTAGCGATATCGAGCACCGGATCGTGAATGCCGAGTTTGTTCAGCACATTATCGCAAGCTTCTTTGATGATCTTGGCACGCGGGTCAAAATTCTTATAAACACGATGACCGAAGCCCATCAGGCGGAAGTTATCGTTCTTATCTTTTGCTTTCTCCACGTATTTGGCCACATTGCCGCCGTCTGCCTTGATCAACTCCAACATTTCGATCACCTGCTGGTTGGCACCGCCGTGCAGTGGTCCCCATAACGCGGCAACACCTGCAGCCACACTGGCGTAAGCATTAGCCTGGCTGGACCCTACCATGCGCACAGTGGAGGTAGAGCAGTTCTGCTCATGATCGGCATGCAGGATGAGTAATTTATCGAGTGCATCCACCACAACCGGATCCGGCATATAATCTTCCGTACGCATACCGAAGGTCATATACAGGAAGTTGGTCACATAGTCGTACTTGTTTTGCGGGTACATGATCGGGTGACCAACTGATTTCTTATGTATCCAGGAAACCAACGTAGGCATCTTTGCGAGGATGCGGATGATGGTCATATCTGTTTCCTCTTTGGACATATTCGGATTCAACGCATCCGGATAGAAAGAACTCAGCGTGCACATCAGTGAGCACAACTGACCCATCGGGTGGGCATTGGACGGGAAGCCGTCAAAGAATTGCTTGATGTCTTCATGCACCAGTGTATGGCGCGTGATCCTTTCGGTGAATTCGATGTATTGATCGTTGGTTGGAAGTTCACCATACAACAGGAGGTAAGCCACCTCCATGAAATTCGATTTCTCAGCCAGTTGCTCGATGGGATATCCGCGGTAACGGAGTATACCCAGTTCACCATCCAGGAAGGTGATACCGCTTTTTGTGGCACCGGTATTCTTGTAGCCGCTGTCAAGGGTCACATAACCGGTAAGGTCGCGCAGTTTGTTGATGTCAATGGATTTCTCCCCCTCGGAACCGGTGAATACCGGCAGTTCAACTTCCTGTTCCGTGAGTTTGATAATGGCTTTGTCAGACATATGGGTATACACTTTAAGAATTGGTCAATACAATACGTCTACAAAGGTATAAAATGTAGGCACAGATACCGATGCGGGGCTGCACTTTTTTTAATGTGGCGGCCGGTCGGGCGGCCTTCGTTACGGAAAATGCAATGAAACCCCCTGTTCACCAAGGAATGGTGAACTTTTCGATATTATCGATGAGGTAATACAAAATGATCAGATAGAGGACCGCGTGCAGGGTGAATTTGGTCCATTCCGGCCAGTTTTTCATGACCAGGTAGCACCCCCGACCCACCAGCAGGCCGGTGCCGCCAAAGAAGATCATGGCTACCGGGTAATACTGGTCAAACGTCAGTGATTTCGGGGCATAGGGGATGAGGACAATATTGAAAAAAATGAAGAAAGTCAGGAAATAGAAGCCCTCCCAGAACAGGTTCGGGTCTTGTTTTGGCTGCGACTGAGGTGTGGGCGCTACGGGTTCCATCCGCGGCAAAGTTAGCCAATCCCGAATAATCGGTAAATGGTATTTTTGGGTCATGAAGACCTGTACCTACTGTAAACGGGAAAACCCTGACGACTTCGCGTTCTGCCGGTATTGCGGGGCCGATATCCGGGAGGCGCCCCCGGTGCCCAAAAGCCTGTGGAAGCGGTTGCCGGCCTGGGTGTACATCATCCTTATCGTAGGCGGTATCGGCGCCCTGATCTTTGCCATCATAGGTTCCTTCATTGCCCTTGCCACCATCGAAGGTGTCGCCAGCCTGGTGCTGCTGGTCTTGGGTGTCATCGGTTTTGGGGTGATGCCTTTGCGCAAGCCGGAGCAAACAGCCACCTTCGCCAGAGCAGTAGGCCTGAGTTTTTTTGCTCTGATGGGCGCTACAGTCGACCAAACCGGCAACCGGCTCTATAACCAGCCTGTTGAATGGTGCATGTGCCCCGAGGGAACCAGCCTGAGCCGGGAAGAAATGGTGTCCAACCCACTACCCGGCACCACCTATATTGAGCAGGATTACACCTGTTACAATGCGGCGGGTGAAGCCGTAAAACAATTGAATATGTTCGGCGTACTGGGTATCCGGTTCGTGGAATATATATTGCTGGGCTATTTGCTGATCGCACTTCGAAGAGCGATCTGGCAGATCAAAAATAATACCTGAGGTCTCAACGTTCTCTTCCCATGATACGACTACTCACTGCCTTCTGTCTTCTGCTGATCATGACGTCAGCCCTGCACGCTCAATTCGTGAGTCTTCGCGGCACGCATGGATCGCAATTCCTGAGCAATGGGCTCTATAGCTCAGATATGTCGCATGCTTTTGGAGCAGAATTCATCTACAGCAAACCGGTTCAATTCATCAAATGGCCGCTGAACTATAATCTAGGACTCGACTACCGTAATACAGACGGTGCGCATGCCGGCTATCTGGTCACCGGTGTAACCTGGGTTACCCGCACTCCATCCGGTTTCATGTTCGCACCCAATGCCGAGAGTGTTTCCTATGTTACGAGCAACTGGCTGCAGTATGCCACACTGAACATGTATAACGGCCTGCTCCAGGGCGATTCAACATACACGTATTCCCTGGGTTGGGGTCTCGATTACAATTTCGGATATGTCTTCGGCAAGCAGTTCTTTGTGCACTGGGGATTCGGTGCGCGATATGACATGACCCCGGCTTTCAAGTCGGATGAAAATGCTCAATCCAATTATCTGGATATCATGGTAAAGGCGGGTGTGTTGTGGAAGTTTAAGCGGAAGTTTTATAAGGCGTGAATCGTGAGTCGTGAGTCGTGAATGGTGAGTGGTGAGTGGTGAGTGGTGAGTGATAGAACTCATTTTTCATTGCTGATTACTCATTCCCAAGCTTCGTATGATAGGCGGATGCTTACAGTATTACAATCGGACCGAAAGTGTGAGTGAGAGGGCATTGTCTACCACGATGGTCTGGGTGTTATCGTAGAATCGATAGGCAACGTTGAGGGCGGCGTTCTGGTAGGTAAAACCGGCCCCGAGGGAGAAATAGGTGCGGCCGCCTTTGGTGGGATGTTCATAGAAATAGCCTCCACGAAAAAATATCCTTTGTTCAAATCGATATTCCAATCCGGTGCCGATGGTAACCTCATGCAGTTCTTCTTCCCATCCCCCGGGTGCATCATTGAATGAACCGAGCATGGCTCCAATTCCAGCTTCTTCAGATATACTAATAGTGGGCACAAGTAATTTCCGAAGCTCCAGTGCTACGGCAAAACTGCTGTTGGAGGCAACCGGTGATTCCAGACTGAAACCGAGACGCATCATCGAAGGCACGAATAACTGATAACCGGGATACCCGTAATCCACCTTACCGCCGAGGTTGGCCAGCACCAATCCAATTCCCAGCCGGGACTCGCGGCTTCCAGTCTGCACGGGAGCATGATACATCATACTGATATCTCCGACCACTGCATCCACCGGTTTGATCTCAATACCATTCACGATAGAGCCTCTGGAGAGCGTGGTATACACATATCTCAAAGATGCGCCCATCGCAAAATGACGCGTGAGTCTGCGCGTATAGTTTGCATCCAGCGCCATCTCAAAATTGGATGCTGTTTGCACCGTAGTACCGAAATTCGTGACCACGGTGGTACCACCTAATGAGGCATAGCGTAACCCACCTCCCCAAATATTGTTGCCATTTCGGTTGAATCCATTTAGCCCGAGCAGAGCGGTCCCACTGCGCTTATAATCCAGTGCGAGTCCGGCGGAGTCAGGCATGAACGCGTTTGCAGAGGCATTGATGAACACATTGCCCGGATTGAGGACGGCCGCACCGGCATCACCCATTCCGCTGACACCTGCATCCGGTGTTACGGTCAGGAACGGGAAAGCGGTATAGATGGGATTCTCCAAAGGCACAACCCAGGCCTGTGCATAGACTTGCCTGCTGAGTATCAGCATCACCCACAAGGGCGTATTTTTTATGATGTTCAATGCCGTCCGCATAGCATACCTATAATACTCCCCTAATCCCGGACCAGAGGTTTAGTTAAAAAACAAGCTTAAAT
>DAIMYJ010000156.1:0-4675 GCA_036734545.1 Chitinophagales bacterium | reverse complement strand
GGTGATGAAACAGATGAGTACCGCACCAACATCGGCGTGTATGTCGACCTCGAAGCCGACCTGACAGATGCATTGGCCATCAGCCTCGCCGGACGCTATGAAGATTATTCCGACTTCGGTAATACAGTTACCGGTAAGTTCGCTTTCCGTTATGCCCTTGGCAAGAACTATGCGTTCCGCGGTTCTGCCAGCACCGGATTCCGCGCACCATCATTGCCGCAGATCTATTTCAGCTCCACCTACACCAATGTGGAAGCAGGTGCCATCGTGGATGAAGTGATCGCGGATAACAAGAGTGTTATCGCCCGCGAACTCGGTATCCCGGCGCTGAAGGAAGAAACATCCGTTAACGCCAGCTTCGGCTTCACCGCCAAGCCTACACCGGCACTGAGCCTGACCCTGGATGCCTACTACGTGACCATTGACGACCGCATCGTACTGACCGACGGTTTCGGTACCGACGATGATGTGATCGGCGATATCCTTTCTGATCTGAACGTAGGGTATGCACGCTTCTTTACGAACGCCGTGAGTACAACCACTCAGGGCTTGGATGCGATCCTGTCGTATAAGATCTATATGGAGAATAATACGCTTACCCTGACGTATGCCGGTAACTTCAATCAGATGACGGTTGATGCCATCACCACCACACCGGAGCTCGAAGGCAAGGAAGATAATTACTTCAGCGACCGCGAAGAGTACTTCCTGATCGCCAGCGCCCCGCCGGTGAAGATGCATGTGAACGCCGAGTATGCCACGCCCAAACTGAACCTGAACCTGCGCGTGAATTACTTCGGTGAGATCAACCTCATCAACTACAGCGGCAATCCGTATACCTATGAGGCAAAGACCACCCTGGATGCCTCTATCGGCTACGACATCAGCAACAACCTCCACCTGACCATAGGTGCCGTGAACCTGCTGAATACTTACCCCGACCCCACCGATCCGTATGAAACGGAGACCGGCGGCGCCTGGGATGCCGTGCAGATGGGCTTCAACGGCACATTTGCCTTCGCCAAGCTCGGATTTACCTTCTGATGCGCCACCCCGGTCACCGGGGAACGGAGCAACTACCCATACAGCGGGCGATATCCTTTGATATCGCCCGCCGTTCTTTTGGGAGGCCTCGATCCCGCCCTGCCGGCCCCTGCACCCCGGCAGCCGGCACCGATGGCAGGTTTTTTACGTTTTTATCAAACTTATCCCATTCCGGTTTGGTTACTACCTTTGCATCACTCAAAGACAAAGACATGAGCAACTTTATCATAAGCGTATATACCGAGGCTACCCCGAACCCGGATTCACTGAAATTCGTCATGAATAAGATGCTGCTGACCGGCCGCAGCGTTGATTTTGAACGCGGCGACGATACCAGCTATGCACCCCTCGCGGAAGCCATCTTCAATCAGTTCGAATTTGCCAAGGGCGTATTCATCATGAACAACTTCGTGACCGTGCGCAAGCAGGGCGAGGTAGATTGGTATGAAGTGAAATCGCAGATCAGCGAGTTCATCAAGAACTACGTGAGCGAAGGCAATACCGTGGTGGGCGAGATCCCCGAGACCGATAACATCAGCGGCGAGCTGGATGGCGATGCGGTGGTGGCCAAGATCCGTCAGATGCTCGACCAGTACGTAAAACCGGCCGTGGAAATGGACGGCGGCGCCATACAGTTCAAATCATTCGACAACGGCATCGTTACCCTCATCATGCAGGGCAGCTGCTCCGGTTGTCCGTCCTCAACTGTCACCCTCAAATCCGGCATCGAAGGCCTCCTCAAACGCATGGTGCCCGAGGTGAAGGAAGTGGTAGCAGAAAGCATGGAATATTGAATTTATCAGTATAAAAATAGCCTCTTCGGAAACGGAGGGGCTATTTTCGTTTTATAGCATAACGGAAGTGTGTGGAAGTGTGAAAGTGTGCGAGTGTGCGAGTGTGAAAGCGACATACCCACCACACGCACCAATCATTCCAGATAGCTATCGGGATCACGATTCACCGTTTCACAAATTTTCTCTGCACTGAATTGCCCCTGCTGTTCAATTGCAAAATGTATTGTCCTGCCGCAAGATCTTGCACGGGAATTTTCAGCATGTGCAGTCCGGCATTTCCATCGGCCGGGATCATCATTACCTGTTTACCCTGAATATCCAGTATACGCAATTGTATTGCCCTGTCATGCTGCAAAGAATATTGCACGGTGAGCATATCCATCACCGGATTCGGATACACACCCAGGATAACGGCATCTGTTGTCAGAATAGCAACCGTTCCGGTATCCGGAGCGGAAGGACATGCAGGTGCCAGCGGATGGATGCGATTAGCGAAGCGTGTGGCCGCAGTATCGGCGTGATACAGCACGTTGTTGCCATCGAGGCAATACCATCCGTCGTCGTAATTATACAGCGTATCCGGTGTGAGGATGTTATTGATAAAATAATAATCACCCTGCACACGCTGTGCATTCACATCCAGCATCAACCAGCCGCGGTGTTCTATATCTACATATTTAATATGCTCATTCATCAGCATGATCGTCTCTTCCGCCCAGCCCAATTCTTCACTCGGAGAGGTAACGCTCGGTCCTACAAATTCCACCCCTGCGCTGCCTTCTCCCGTGCCCGGTGCGTAAGATGGTGTGGCGATGTCATTGGCCCATGATGAATGGATGTCGCCGGTGAGCACCACTTTATTCGACGGGATGGAATCGCGCAGAAATTGTAAGAGCGCTTCCTGGTCTTTCGGATAACCGTCCCACTGATCATCATTCACCGGTATGCCCAATGCAGTAAGTGGAGAAACCATCACCTGCTGTGCGATCACCTTCCATTGCGCCTCCGATTGCTGCAACCCGTCGAACAGCCATGCGCGCTGTGTGAGGCTGATGATATGCCGCGAAGAATCATCCCAGTCGAAATCAAAATAACTCACCTGCTTATCGCGGTCGTCGATGCGCGTATCCAAAACCCAGAGGTCCATCAGATCACCCAATTGAAATGATCGGTAATTCGAATACGGAAAAATGGTATCGGCATTACGCGTTACCGGCATCCAGTCGAAATAGGCATCTTCTGCAGCCGCTACGCGTGTGAGCCAATCACCTTCCGATACCGGCTGATGATTTTCGGCGCCGTAGTTCCATGCATTATCAGCAAATTCATGATCGTCCCATAAACAGATGAATGGAAAATTCTGATGCAGCAAACGCAATTGCGCATCCAGTTTATACTGTGAATGTCGTGTGCGGTAGTCGCTGAGGTCAATGATCTCCTCCTCCGGATCGTAAGGCCGGTCTACCGCAGGATCGTAACCGTAGCCATCCGTTCCATATTCATAAATATAATCACCTAAAAAGATCACCGCATCAAAATCATTGCGATGGGTGAGGATGTCGTATACATTGAAATATCCCGCATTCAAACTCGCACAGCTGACCACGGCAAAGCGGAGGCTGTCTGTGGGGCCTGACGGCAATGTTAAGGTACGTCCGGTAAGAGAATAATATCCATCATGTGCGAATCGGTAATAGTACAAGCTGTAGGGTTCCAGTCCTGAGGCCACCGCATGCACACAAAAATCATGATCGGCATCCGTAGAGCTGATGCCCGATGCCACCACATCGCTGAACAGGGTGTCGGTAGCTACTTCCCAGCTCACTTCCGGGAACAGTTCATCTTCTACTGTTATGCGTGTCCACAGCAGTACACTGGAATCGGTGGGATCGCCGCTGGCCACACCGTGATAAAAAGGTGCCAGCAGGCTATCAGCTGTGCATCGTACCTGCGCATGCGTGACGGTGCACAGGAGAACGATCGTGGTGAGCAGCGTAAGGTGTTTCATGATGCACAAAAATCGGAAATGCTTTTTTCACTGATGGTGCGGAAATGAAAGTGTTGTTCGATCTTTCCGTCGCGTACTAAATAGATACTGGGCACGCTTGGTCCCGCAATGCTAAAGAAGGTGCGCATCGGCAGGAATACATAGGGGAATTGTTTCGACCGACTCTCTTCCCAAAATCCCGGCAGCTCGTTCGGATCACCGGTGAACACATACAACACATGCTCCTCTATCCCATGTCGTTTGGCGATGGCGGAAATTTTTCCTGCCGCCTGCCGGCAATACGTACATTGAATGCTCAGCATGCATACGATCACTTTGCCCGAATCGATGCCGTTGGCGTGTAGCGCAGGCTCCTGCAGCAGACGCTTGTTGGCTGTTTCTATCGCTTTTTCCGGCATCTCAGGATACTGCATCAGAAAATCCGGTGGCGATAGCAGCGATGGCGTGGCGAGCGTGAACACCGCGATGAACAACGCTGCATTTCCTGCGTGCTGCCAATCCCATGAGCGGTAATGCTGCGGACGGATGATCCATAACAATAATAGCAGTATACCGTTCTTGATCAGCGATGCCGTTGGCGATAAACTCAGGGCAGAACCGAAGCAATAACAATTCTCTGTTTTTCCCTGCAGCGCCTGCATCAGAAGGAATGCCGAAAAAACAACCAGCACACCCAGCGCAGCCGACCACATCAGACGGTATCGCCACCCAATGATCAGCAATGCACCCAACAAGGCCTCTCCGCTGATCACCGCCCGCGCCAATATCGACGATGCCGATAAACTGATCCACTCTTGACTGAAGATATACACCTCGAAGGCATCCACGT
>DAIMYJ010000155.1:0-4696 GCA_036734545.1 Chitinophagales bacterium | reverse complement strand
GCTGCGGCGGATGGGTGTGTTCGTGTGTTTCCGCCGCGGCGGATTCATGTGTGCGCGGGTGTGCGGACGGAGTCCGCGGGAGGGGGTGCAAAGTCAGAGACTTTGCACATTTCCGTTTTAAAGACTTTGCACATGGTGTTCGCATTAATAAATGAGAACATTAACACATCAGTACATTAGCAGATCAGTAAATTAAAAAAGGCGGCCAATAGTGGCCGCCTTTGTATAGTTTGTGCTTTGGTATTAGTTCAGGAAGAAAGAGATACCAAAACCGAAGCTGTTGGCCCAGTTGATGCCAAAGCCGGATTCTTTGTATTCGTAGTCATCTTCAGCACCGGCGTCAGGACCTTCATCTGTGTAGTTGTAAGATGAATAGCCGAGAGAGCCGAAGGTGAAGTCAAAAGCACATTTTTCGCCCAGCATGATGGTAGCACCGGGGCCAACCGCAACGCCGAGTGTAGAGAATTTGCTTTCAGCGCTTTCAACGATCTCGTTGAAGTCATCATCCAGACCTACTGACTCGTCGGTGAAAGTACCACTACCGATTGAAACGCCCAATGCACCCCAGATCAAGAAGCGATCGTCGTTCACAAAATAATAACGAGCCATCGGAGTTACGGAGAAACCGGATTCGGTGTCGGTGATCTCGATGTCACCTTCAGCTCCGCTCATAACCGTATAGCCAAAGCTGCTGTACCCGATACCCAGACCTACAGCGAAGTTATCGCTAAGGCAATACATGCCGTAGGGCGTAATGCTGAAGCTGGAAGTAGAAGGACCATCCATCGGATCGTCGGTTCCAAAGGTCTGCTCAGATGATGAGCTGTTGAAGCCAAAAGAACCGCCAAGGATCAGGGTTCCTTGTTCAACCTGAGCATTCAACTGGGTGAGCGACAAAGCGCCAGCCAGTATGATCAATACTGATTTTTTCATATTAATGGGTTTGTTTGAATGGCTAAGGTATACTGTGCCTCTCGTGCGTACAAGCACGTAATGCACGCAGGCTGCCATTGGTGACCTGAAAACTGTACATGACCTATTCGGCCACGATCAGCGTATCGTAGGCGGCCCCATAAGCGCACCAGATGCCGATACCGCCATTGATGTTGGATTGTGCGATCGTTGCCGAGGAGAAAGGGCCGTCGCTGCCGCTGTCGAATTCCAGGGTGCGCCAGAAGTCGTAACTCGGGAAGTCGATCCTGCACCACTTCAGCACGATGGTATCCCCCTTCCAGAAATAACCGTAGGTGTCCTGATCGAATTCCTCTGCCGGATCGAAACCTCTGTCGAGGGTGAAGGTAAATGTTATGCCATTCACCAGGTTATCGTCAAATACACTGGTGAATCCCGGATAGAATGCTTCGCCGTTGCGCTGGGTAAAGTAGCGGTAAAAATCGCCCTGCGGCTCAGGTTCGCTGAGTCGCACGTACAGGCGCACCAGGGAATCGTTCTCCGGGTCATCATGGGGCTCCACCCAGAGGGAATCCATATGCACCGGTTCGTACAGGGTGGATGAAGCGGTGAGGGTTTTTCCATTGTGGTTGATGGTCAGATCATACGTTTTACCCGCCTCTCCCACAAATGCCGGTGTTCCGGTAAAGATGTCGGGTACGGTATACAAACACAGGTCAACGGCAAAACCACCGGTGCTGTCCAATTCCAGTCCGAGAAATTCGGCGACCAGCGGCAGCAGTTCCTCAGGCACATCAGAAAGGCAATACTCCACCAGCGTTACGGAATTCACCCCATCACTCACCGTGATCTCCGCATCGTGCACGTAGTAGTTGTCGAGTTCGTTGAAGTTGATCTCGCCATAGAAGGGCACCGTGGAGGTCAGTGTCAGGATGGGCGGTATGCCGGGTTCGATGGTACCTTCCACCACGTACTTCATTTCCGGCTCGGGAATGTCCAGCGTGATGTCCGTTGTGCAGCCGGTCAGTGCATGCACTGCCAGCACAGCTATGATCAGGTATTTCAATTTACGTAAGCGCATGATCAGTTGGTATTTGCGGACGTGCTCCGGGATTGTTGAAGAAATTTAAAGTTCCAGGTAACGGATGGGATGATCGGGAATATCGACACCTGCTTGGCCTGTACATCCACAGCACCGGTGGCGAAGTCGCCCTCCCAGGTTGTATAAATGAAGTAGGGATTCATGCGGGAATACACATTGTAAATGGAAAAATTCCAGCTGCTCTCATATTTGCGGTCCGGCCTGCTGTGCAGGGTTGCGGAGATATCGAGGCGATGGTAGGCCGGCAAACGATAACCGTTACGCGGGCCATAATCGGTCTGTATCTGACCGCCGATCACATAAAAGCTCTCCACTATTGTGGTGGCCTGACCGGTGGCATATACGAAGGTGGACGCAAAATCCCAGCGATCATTCAATTTGTAGATGGCCACGATCTCCAGGTCATGCGTGCGGTCGTATTTTGTTGGGAACCAATCATCGCCGGTGGTGAGATCATCGAACTGGCGCTCTGTTCTGGACAAGGTATAACCCACCCATCCGTTGAATTTGCCTTTTGCCTTCTTCACAAAAAACTCTGCTCCATAACTGCGGCCGATGCCAAACACAAAATTCTCCTCAATGTCGATGCCCAGCTCCGGCACATAGCCGTCGGCGAATTCGATCTGGTTGCGCAGGTCTTTGTAATACACCTCTACACTTGTCTCGTAGGCATTGTCCTTGAAATTGCGGAAATACCCGATGGCATACTGAATACCCACCTGCGGCTTCACCTTATCACTACTGGGTATCCAGAGGTCGGTGGGCAGCGTACTGGTGGCGCTGCTGACCATGTGAATGAACTGGTTGTTATAGGTGATACCTGCTTTGATCGACGACACCGGATCGATGGTATAGCGCATGCTGAATCTCGGCTCCAGCCCGTAATAATCCGCGATCTTCCTGCCCGGGCCATAGTAGAGTGTATCGATCACCGTCTGGCCGGTCTCGGGGTCATACACGATATCGTTGTATGGGCCTACCTGTGCAAAATAGCTGCCGCGCAGGCCGATATTCACCTTGAGGCGGTCAGTGATATCAAATTCATCCTGCACATAGATGCCGGCTTCATGCGCATATTTTTTGCTGAGTGTGTCGGTAGAAAATTCCACATCCTCAAAATTACCCTGTGCCGAATACGGCGTGAATGTGTGATAGATGTAATTGGCACCAAATTTCACATGGTGGTTGGAACCGGGATAGTAATCGAAATCCATCTTGCCGTTCCAGTCCTGAATGCCGCTGTATAAGTTGAAATTAAAATCCTGAAAAGCGCTTTCCACACTGAAGTTAAAACTGTTGTAGATCGCACTCACATTCATGAAGAGTTTACTGTTGAAGAGGTGATTCCAGCGCACGGTCCCGGTGGCGTTTCCCCAGGGCACGCTCACGTTGAGTGTGTTATCCGGCGCTTTATAGTTGAACACATCCTGTCCGAAATAACCGCTGGCGAAGATCCTGTTCTTATCGTTGATGGTGTAGTTCACCTTGGTGTTCAGGTCGTAGAAGTAATAACCGTTGCCTTCGAATTCAGTGCCATTGAGGAAAGGTGATATCACGGCATCGATGTAGGTTCTTCGTGCCGATACGATAAAGGATGACCTATCCTCCACAATAGGGCCCTGGATGGTGAGTCGCGAAGCGATGAGCCCGATACCGCCTTCGGTCTCGAACTGCTGATTGTTCCCTTCTTTCATCTGCACATCCACCACACTGCTGAGTCGTCCGCCGTATTGTGAGGGCATACCGCCCTTAACGAGGTTCACATTCTTGATCGCATCCGAGTTGAACACGCTGAAAAAGCCGAAAAGGTGACCAGTGTTATACACCACTGCCTCATCCAGCAGGATGAGGTTTTGATCCGGGCCACCGCCGCGCACATAGAATCCGGTATTCCCCTCTCCTGCCCCACCCACACCGGGCAGCAGCTGGATGGTCTTGAGGATATCCACTTCACCGAACAGCACCGGGATGGTCTTGATCTGTTCCATGTTCAGCTCCACCCTGCCCATATCGGTGCTGGAGATGTTCTGGTCGCCGCGCTCTGCCTTTACTACCACTTCCTGCAGTTCCTCTCCCTGCTTCAGGCTTACATCCAGGCGCACATCCTTGTTCAGGACCACCTGTTGCACCTGATCGGCATAACCGATATAACTGAACAGCACGGGGTATTCGCCTGCCGGCAGGGTGATCGAGTAAAAACCGTACACATTGGTGGAGGTGCCGGTGGATGGGTCATTCTGCAATATCACATTGGCGCCGATCAGGTCTTCGCCGGTGGAGGCATCTTTGATGTAACCGCTGAGGGTATATTTGTTCTGCGCCTGCACGCTACCTGTGAGCAACAGCAAACACAGCAACCATTGAGTTTTCATAATCCTTGGAATAACGGCGCAAAGTAACGGCAGGTTCACCGCAACACATATAAATTTTCATTGAATGGGTGTTAATGTTCGATAAAATACCCAAACGAGGGGTTGAACACCGTGTATCAGATCAATGTACCATCCTAAATTTGCCGGTATCCCGGCTATACAGCAGCCGCTGCGATCATGTGATCATTGAATGGCAAGCAGTTTGGTCTCCGTATAGGTATCACCCGTTAACCGCAAAAAATACACACCGGATGTAAGACGGTCCAAACCTGTGAACCGAACGGCATGCAATCCGCCTTCGGTCATGGGA
>DAIMYJ010000154.1:3203-4745 GCA_036734545.1 Chitinophagales bacterium | reverse complement strand
CCGTGAAGTGTTTCTACGGGCAGCCCTTTCTCAACACAGGCATGTACGACCAGATACCCCGGATCGGAAATACCCGGCGTGCCCGCATCCGAGATCAGGGCGATGGTCTTGCCCTCGGCCACTTCCTGTGCAATGCGTTCTACCTGCGCATGTTCATTGAACTTGTGGTGCGCAACGGCACGCGTGGTGATACCGAAATGTTTGAGCAAAATACCGGATGTCCGCGTGTCCTCGGCAAGTATCAGATCGGCTTCCTTCAACACCCGCAGCGCCCGAAAGGTGATGTCTTCCAGATTGCCGATGGGCGTGGGAACGATATATAATTTACCGGTAGCCAAGGCAATGGGTTGGGTGGATGATGCCATATCCCTGTCTGCGCAGCGGCGCATGGGTGTGCCGGACAGGTAACATCAACTGTGCGCTCAGGCCTCGTGGATGCTCAGCTCGTAGCTCTCCATGATGGGATTGGCCAGCAACTTTTTGCATGCCTCGTCGGCAATGCGACGCGCCTCTTCTGCTGAACCGGCTTCAATATGTAATTGAATGTGCTTGCCTATACGCACGTCCTTCACTGCACTCAGGGCAAGATTGGCCATGCTGCCGGCTACTGCCTTGCCTTTCGGGTCGAGCAATTCTTTCAGGGGCATTACATTGATCTCCGCTTTATATGCCATGTTCGGTGATGTTTTTTGTGATTGAAATCAAAATATACACGATCAATACTATGGGTATGACCGCAAACAAAATATTGAATACAAAGATACCTGCAAAAATGATCACGATGCTGATCAGTAATAAACCATATACCCACTGATTCTTATCCCAGGCGAATGAAGTCAACTTCAAACTCAACATCGGGATCTCACTCACCATCAGCCAACATAACACAGCGGTCAAACCCAGCAGTATCCAGCGATTGGACAGTGTTTCCGCCATGCCCATCTCATCGCGGATGATGAGCAGCGGCAGCGAAACAATGATCATGGCCATTGCCGGCGAGGGTAAACCCAGAAACCCGGTGGACTGTCGACTGTCTATATTGAATTTGGCCAGACGCACGGCGGCAAATAGTGTGAGCAGGAACCCGGCTGAAAAATACAGGATCGGATAATCAAAGGCATCATAGTTGGCATAATAGGCGCGTGCCAGCAATTCAAACATGATCAGTCCGGGCACAACACCGAAGGTCACTACGTCAGCGAGCGAATCCAGCTGCTTGCCTAAAGCAGATTCCACTTTCAGGGCGCGGGCCACAAAGCCGTCAAAAAAATCCACCACACCGGCCAGCATAACACAATAACACGTCAGGTGGATCAACCCCATGTCGATGAAGAACTCCTGCTTACCGGTCATGATCACCATGTGGTCGTTGAACATATACACAATGCCCATGCACCCAAGGAACAGGTTGAACAGGGTCAGCAGATTAGGCAGGTTTTGTATCAGACGCATGCGTGGTGAGTAGTGAGTGAATGGTAAGTGTTGGGTAATTTAATTGGTATTCAATTTAATGTATAAGTCAAGTGTCCGCCGATAGTCAAG
>DAIMYJ010000154.1:0-3103 GCA_036734545.1 Chitinophagales bacterium | reverse complement strand
CTTCAAATCTTCGATCCTTCAATTCTTCGAATCTTGATCATTACCCTCTGTTTCGCATGATCGCCTCTATCTCTTCCACATCCGCCGGCGTGTCTTTCATGAAATCATATTTGCTGCCATCGGGCATGAGCATGATGTCATTTTCAATGCGTATGCCGATACCTTCCTCGCGGATATAAATACCGGGCTCGCAGGTCAATACGGCACCGGCGGGTACAGGCTGATAATGATCGCCGATATCATGCACATCCAATCCCAGATAATGTCCGGTGCCATGCATGAAATACTTTTTATATGCCGGCATTTCCGGATCCTGATTGCGGATGTCGGTATCAGAGATCAGGCCTAATCCCTTCAGTTCACTTTCCATCACCTTGCCCACCTCAGCATTGAATTCTTTCAGGATCATGCCGATGTGCATCATCTCGATGGCTTTACGCTGCACGCGTAATACGGCATTGTATACATCTTTTTGTCTTTGCGTGAAAACACCGTTCACCGGAATGGTGCGCGTAAGGTCGGCACAATAGTTCGCATACTCCACGCCAAAATCCATCAGCAACAAATGCCCGTCTTTACATTCCAGATTATTATCTACGTAATGCAGCACACAGGCGCTGGGTCCGCTGGCAATGATGCTCCCGTAAGCAGGGCGTGTGCCGCGGTTGCGCAGGAATTCATGTTGTATCTCGGCCTCCAGCTCAAATTCCATCACACCCGGACGAACGAACTGCAGCACGCGGCGGAAAGCTTTATTAGTGATATCGCAGGCGATCTGCATAAGCTCGCGTTCCCACAAGCTTTTGGTGGTGCGCAGCTTCGCCATGATAGGTGCGCTGCGTTCGTATTTGTGCAGCGGGAAACGCACTTTTGTTTCCTCTATGAAACGCGCATCTCTGGAAGGGATGGTGATGGAAGCGCGGTCATTTTCATTTGTGTTTAGGTAAATATGCTCCGCATGATTCATGAGCATATTGAAGATGGTCGGAAATTCTTCCTTCCAGTGAATGGTCGGAATACCACTGGCTTCGCGCGCTTCCTGTTCGGTGTATTTATGTCCCTCCCAGATAGCAATGAACTCACTGGTCTTTTTCAGGAACAGCGCTTCGCGGTATTTGGGGTTCGGACAATCTGGATACAGCAGCAGGATGCTCTCCTCCTGATCGATGCCACTCAGGTAGAAAATATCGGAATTCTGCTTCCAGGGATGGAATTGATCGGCATTGAACGGCATTTCGTCATTGCTGTGAAAAATGGCAATGCTGTTCGGCTTGAGATGTTGAATATAGTTTGCCCTGTTGTGGACGAAGAGGGCCTTGTCAATGGGAAGATATTTCATACGTGGCTGTATTCCTTTAAACGGCGGTAAAGGTAAGCAATCTGCGTCGTGCGCGTAACCTGTGCCCCTGCCGCAAAGTGACCCCTGAAAAAGCACAACCCCGACAGTAAGTGCTGTCGGGGTTGTAAAAAATATCGTTGCAGAGATCAGAACAACACACCTGCACGGATGCCGATCTGCTGCGGAAAGTAGCGGGAGTCGTTATCGGGATTCAGGTTGTTGATCACCATGTTCTTGATGCCATTCTGGAAGAAAGCGGTGAACATCAGACCCATATCGTCATTCAGGGCATATTCCAGGCCCGCGCCCATGGTCAGACTGGTATTGGAACCTTCATAATCGAAATCATCACCCCCGCCTTTACCGTCGTTCACGGTTACCTTATCTGTAAGGGTGAACCCTAGGGTTACACCGTATTGGGCAAACAACACCGTTTTACCCATCACATTGGAGCGCAGTCGCAGTAAAACAGGGAGGTCGAGGGTGGTAACGGCAAAGTCCCAGCTCTTACCCTGAAAACTCGGCACCTCAGGGTTTTGCTCATAACTGCCGGGAGCAGAGGTAAAGTTCAGCCCGCTGTGCAGTGCAAATCGCTCCTGTTCGCCAAGGGTTAGGTCTATCATACCGCCCAGCTGGAATCCGATGGACGTACCGGAAGAAATATAGTTATCGCCTTCAACGATCCACCAGCTGGCGGCAGGTGCAACGGATGCGCCATAACGGAAGTTCTGGGCAGAAAGCGAGGAGAGGAGAAAAAGCGAGAATAGGGTGGCTATGCTGTATTTCATATATGTATACGGTCAAAAAGTGTTTGGTAATGAAGTGGACAGATCAAAATAACCCGGCAATGCGCAGACCGGTCTGGTTCAGGGAGATGTCGGATTTTTCGTGGTTGTCGTCATACACGCTCACCAGACCGCGCTGATGAAAGAACCCGATGAGCAGGGAGGCCCCGTCAGAGATCCGAACCTCAGTGCCAAAACCCAGTTGAAGCCCTGCATTGGACGGCAAATAAGTGATCCCGCCGCTGTTATCCTTTTCGAAGTAGTCCATATCGCGGTCGCCATACTGCTGACCGGCCTCATTGGTCTCGATGTAATCGCCTACCGCCCGGATGCACTTACCCCAGGCAGCGCCGCCTTCCCCATAGAACACAAAAGAGCCGATCTCCGGAGTGCGCAGGCGGAGGGTCAGCGGGATCTCGATGTAACGGGCGCGGACAGCCCATTCCTTATCATCCCCCTGGGCATTGTTGTCCGTTGAAAGCATACCGCATTCAGTATAATTCAGGTTGAACCCGGCGGTCAGGGCCAGATATTCGCCTTTGCCAATGGTCTGGTCGAAGATCAAACCATATTGAAATCCGCTGTAGGTAGGCACGGTGGCATCGTACAGGTCAGATTCCAGCACCACTACATTGCGGGCCGGGGCAATGGAGAAACCATAGCGGAATTGTTGCGCCTGCAGGGCAAAAGAACCCAGCAGAAGGGCGAGGAGGAGTACTTTCTTCATGTTCAGGTGTCAGATTTACAATTTTCGGCAAAAATATACGCGCGGCAACCATTTCAAAGCGGATCACCGGCCGGGCCGGTCAGTAACACACGCCCTTTTGACCCGAAACTCCACTCCCTGAAAGGTTTACGAGGGTGGATAACATCTTTTCACCCCGATTTGTTCTGTCACAGGATCCGGGATATTGCCTGCAGTGCATGGTGAGTGGTGAGCGGTGAGTGGTGAGTCGTTTGTGCCGGGGAGCAGGTTGCC
>DAIMYJ010000153.1:0-4857 GCA_036734545.1 Chitinophagales bacterium | reverse complement strand
GAGTAGTGAGTAGTGAGTAGTGAGTAGTGAGTAGTGAGTAGTGAGTAGTGAGTAGGGGGTGATTACTGCTTAAAATTTGTGATGAAATATTGTTAGATCCATGCAACTACGTTGCATGGATTTTTTTTTGTGGTTGGGCTTTACCCCAACGGGGTTTTCCACTCACCCACTCACCCACTCACCCACTCACTGCTCACTGCTCACTGCTCACTGCTCACTGCTCACTAAAAAAAGAAACCGGCGCTGAGGCCGGTTTCTTTTTTTCTTTACAGCAGGTGCTCCATTGGAGCTGAGTTCTTGCTGTAGTTCAGAATGTTGTCGATCACCTTTTGTGAAGGCTGCAGTCGGACTTTATCGAGTTCGGCCTTGCTTTCGAGCAGTTGCTCATAGAGTTCCTTCAGTTCGAAGTTACTGCTCAGCGCCTCCTGAATGAGGCTGGCCTCCTCTGCAGAGGTTTCACCGTAGATGAACCGAACAAGATTGTCTTGCGTAACGGTTTTGATCATGCGGTATGTTTTAGGTTTTACCATAAAAAGAACACACCTAAAACGCGCGGATCGGGGCCGTTAGTATATCAGATCGAAATATTTTTGGTTTCCATCAGTTTCCGGAGGTTGATGAGGGCGTACCGCATGCGGCCCAGGGCCGTATTGATGTTCACCCCGGTCATTTCGGCGATCTCCCGGAAGTTCATGTCCATATAGTGGCGCAGCACCACCACCTCGCGCTGCTCTTCGGGCAGGTATTCGAGGAGTTTGCGCACCCGGCTGGAGAATTCGCTCTCCATAACCTTGCCTTCGGCCCCGGCTTCTGAGAACTTGAGGACGCTGAAGATGTCGAACCCGTCGCGGGTCATCACCTTAGGCATGCGCTTTTCGCGCCGGTAGTAGTCGATACAGAGGTTGTAGGCCACGCGCGAGATCCAGGGCAGGAACTTGTTCTGTTCCTGATACTTGCCGCTGCGCAATTTATCAATGACCTTGATGAAGGTTTCCTGCATCAGGTCCTCGGCTGTGTGGGTATCGCGAACAAAGAGATAGATGTACGTGTATATCCTATCTTTGTGGCGGTTGAGGAGCTCGCCGAGCGCAGACTCTTCGCCGGCCAAATACAATTCGACCAGCTTGTCATCAGAAAGTGTTCTGGACTGCATACTATAAGGTTGTGCGTTAATGAATGTGTATTATTCGTTTTCGCGTAAAGTTGACCTTATAGGCAGTAGCTTTGGTGAGTTATTGTTAAGCAAATATACTGCAATATCAGAATTTTGCAAGTATTTTGGTTAATTATTACGGGCATTTGTTAAAAAAGTTTCAAGAAAAGGGCATTGAAAGCAAAAAAAAACTACCCGGAGGGTAATCCTGACATCATATTTATAAAAGGGGCGCGTGAGCATAACCTGAAAAACATCGATGTTTCCATCCCCCGCAACAGGCTGGTGGTGGTTACCGGGGTGAGCGGTTCGGGCAAGAGCAGCCTGACCTTCGACACCCTGTATGCAGAGGGGCAGCGACGCTATGTGGAGAGCCTGAGCGCCTACGCCCGGCAGTTCATGAACCGGTTAGACAAGCCGGATGTGGACTATATCAAGGGTATAGCCCCTGCCATCGCCCTCGACCAGAAGGTAACGACCCGTACCACCCGAAGCACGGTGGGCACCCTTACTGAGGTGTATGACTACCTGCGCCTGCTGTATGCCCGCATCGGCCGTACCTACTCCCCTATCTCGGGCCGCGAGGTAAAGAAGGATGAGGTGAACGATGTGGTGGACTATGTGTGCGGTTTGCCGGAGGGCACGCGGGTGTATCTGCTCGTGCCGCTGGCCTCCGAAGCCAAAAGGAAGCCCGAAGAGCTGGCGCGCATATACCAGCAAAAGGGATTCGCCCGCTTTCAGGCCGGTGATCAGGTGGTGAAGATCGAAGATGTATTGGAAACCCCGGGCATCATCCCTGCCAAGGCAGAACTTTCGCTGCTGGTGGACCGTATCGTGATCCAGACAGAAACGGTGCCCGAGAGTCCGGAGCCGCAGATCAGCGAGGAAACCAAACAGCGCATCGCCGACTCAGTGGATATTGCCTTCTCGGAAGGCAATGGCATTTGTCTGGTGCGCTCGGAAGGATTCCCGGACCGGAGTTTCAGTCATCATTTCGAGGCCGACGGCATGGTGTTCGAAGTGCCTTCGCCCCATTTCTTCAATCAGAATAATCCGTACGGTGCATGTAAGCGCTGCGAAGGATTCGGCACCGTGGTTGGCATCGATCACGATCTGGTTTTTCCGGATCGGTCGTTGTCTGTTTATCAGGGTGCTGTAGCGTGCTGGAAAGGTGAGAAAATGAAAACCTGGCAGGAAGATCTCATCCGCGCCGCTTCCAAATTTCATTTTCCCATCCATAAACCGATCAATCAACTCACCAAAGAGCAATATCATTTACTGTGGACCGGCAACGAACATTTCTGGGGTCTGGATCAGTTCTTCCGCATGCTGGAAGAGAATGCATATAAGATCCAGTATCGCGTCATGCTGGCGCGTTACCGCGGAAAGACGACGTGTCCCGAATGTCTCGGTTCGCGCATACGGCACGATGCACAATATGTAAAAATTCAGGGGCGCTCCATCGGTGAATTAGTGGATATGCAGATCGAAGATCTGCAGGTATTTATCAATGACATACAGCTCACCGCATTTGAAACGCAGGTGGCCTCGCGCATTCTGCTGGAGATCCGCGGCCGTCTCACGTATATGATGGATCTGGGTTTGGGTTATCTGACACTGAACCGCAGAAGCAACACACTCAGCGGTGGTGAAACACAGCGCATCAATCTGACGCGCACACTCGGCAGCAATCTTACGTCATCGTTATATATTCTGGATGAGCCCAGTGTGGGACTGCATCCGCGCGACACCGAGCGACTGGTGTCCGTGCTGAAAAGACTGCGCAATCTCGGCAACACGGTGGTAGTGGTAGAGCATGAAGAAGAAGTGATACGCAGTGCCGATCATATCATAGATATTGGTCCCGAGGCCGGTATCCATGGCGGCAAGGTAGTGAGCGCCGGAACGATCGCTGAAATATTAAAAGATTCGAACAGCCTGACCGGTAATTATCTCAGTGATAAAAAAGGCATTCCGCTTCCCCGCACGCGCCGCAAAGGATTTAAAAAGATACGCATCCGCAATGCATCGATGCATAATTTAAAGCATCTGGATGTGACGATACCGCTGAACTGTCTGGTGGCCGTATCGGGCGTGAGCGGCAGTGGCAAGACCACGCTCATCAAACATATTTTACATCCAGAGCTGATGAAAATGCTGGACGACAACAGCGACACTGCATTCATCAGCCGCATACTGGAAGGTGATGTGCGCACCATTACGCAGGTGGAGATGGTGGATCAGGATCCGATCGGAAAATCATCGCGTTCCAATCCGGTCACCTATGTGAAAGCTTATGATGAGATCCGCGATCTGTATGCGCGGCAGCCACTGTCAAAAATGCGCGGCTACAAATCCGGCTTTTTCAGTTTCAACGTAGATGGCGGCCGATGCGAAACGTGCAAAGGTGAAGGTGAGATCATCGTAGAAATGCAGTTTCTTGCCGATGTACATCTGATCTGTGAGGAATGTAATGGCAAACGATTCAAGGAAGAGATCCTGGAGGTGCAATATAAAGGCAAGCATATTGCCGATCTTTTGGAACTGAGCGTGGAAGAGGCGATACAGTTCCTGCACGAGGAAAAAGATATTGTCTCCAAGCTGCAACCGCTGCTGGATGTGGGCCTCGGCTACGTCAAACTCGGTCAAAGCAGCAGTACGCTGTCGGGTGGCGAGGCACAGCGTGTGAAGCTGGCCAGTTTCCTGGGCAAGGGCAAAAGCCGCGATCATATTTTATTCATCTTCGACGAGCCCACCACGGGATTGCATTTCCATGATATCCATAAACTGATGGCCGCCTTTAATGCCCTGATCGAATGCGGTCACAGCGTGTTGGTGATCGAGCATAATCTCGAAGTGCTCAAATGCGCCGACCACCTGATAGACCTGGGTCCTGAAGGTGGAGATAAAGGAGGATCTTTACTCTATGAAGGTCCCCCTGAGGGTATCGCGGAAGTGGCTGACAGCTACACGGGCCACTTTCTGAAGGCCAAACTGGGCAGATCTTAGGGCATTCCGACGGAAACATTTTTGCTTTTCGGTAGATACAGGGCTTTGTTTGCCTGTCACGATTCGCTTATTTTTGTGTCAAACACACACACATGCGATCAGCCTATGTATTCCTGATAGGTTTGGTCCTGGCATCGTGCAGCCAGGAAGATACCCAAACACGCACTCCGGAGCAGATCCGTGAGGACCTCCGCCGCGCCGAATTGCACTCACCATCCATGTATCTGTCCGTGACCGGTGAGCTGCAAAATGATACCGTTACCTGTACGGTATCCAACACAGCCAAAGAAGCGGATTTTACCAAAGTGACCGTAGCGGTCAATTATTTTGATGATGCACGCAAGCTCATGAAGAGCGATCTGCTCACGCTGACGGAGACTGTTGAAAACGGTGCATCTGTTACGCATAAGCAGGGCGTAACGCCGCCGGAAGGACATGCCTCTGTGACCTTTGCGGTGCGGGAGGCGAAATAAATTCGTCCATTTCTGATCATTGCCCGGGAGGGGTGGTGTTCTTTTGATGTGCGGACGATAATATCGCCCCTACGGGGCTACAATAATGGCGCCCCGAGTGGGGCTTGGATCGTTCGTGCATCGAAATTTTATGCTGGTCGGTTGCCCCGAGGGGGATTGGATCGTTCGAGCATCGAAATATTCTACAGGTAGGTCGCGCCAAATGGGATGGGATCGTGAATG
>DAIMYJ010000152.1:0-4864 GCA_036734545.1 Chitinophagales bacterium | reverse complement strand
ATAACCTGCGGTTATAGCCGGTAATTAAGATCGTTTACAACGTGCGTTGTAAACGAGATCAATTGCTTTCTTTCACCACCGGAATGATCACTTGCATTTCGGTGGCGCGGCCATTCACCGTGCCGGGTTTCCAGTCGGGCATTTTTTCGAGGACGCGGATGATCTCTTTGTCGGCAGCGGCATTCAGGCTGCTGCGCACAATGATCACTTTTTTTACTTTTCCGCCGGCGCTGATCGTGAGTTCTGCATACGCCGTACCGTTGGGGGTGTCGGCAGGATAAATGAGATTTTTGGTGAGGTAGATATCAACGGCCGCTTGTCCGCCCGGATATTCAGGTAGGGTGGTGTACACCGAATCGGCGACATAAAGGTTGCCGGCCACATCATCCTTCGCCACTGATGGTGTAACATGTTTTGGTTCATCTGCTTTTTGCTTCTTGCGGTCTTTGACCGTTTCTTTAGTGGCAATGGTCACTTCGGAAAGTGAGGTGCTTTTATATTCCGAATCGGATTCCAAGCTTTCTATTTTTTCCGGTGCAAGAATGCCAACGCTGCTGTTGCCCTGTGTGGTTACTGCAGCATCCGTGCGGAAGTCTTCATCATATGAAGCGGCATCGCCCGCAACGGGCGCTACCGCCAATCCTTCGACAGGCATTTCTTCCTGTTCGGCAACACTTTCTTCTATGCGGATGGTTGCAGAAGGTGCAGATGATTTATCTTCTGTTACGACCGCTTCATCGCGCAATGTGCCGCTGCCCATATCGCCGGTGTCGGCATTCGAAAGGCTGGGGTAGGTGGGCGATTTTTCCATGGCCAGTTGTTGCTGTGCGGCATCCCGGTTCAGACGGTTCATGATGAGCAGGGTCACACCAAAAAAGGCGAGTATCATGGCAGCAGCAGCGTATTTTTTCGCCGTAGCAGAAATGCGGAAAGCACGACGCTGCCCCGTGATCACGTCCACATCCCGATTCAATTCCGCAAGTACCCTCTCCACCGTATCCGCATCCGCCAGCGCAAGCCCCTGCACCGCATCGCGCAGAAAAGCATCCTCTTCCATGGCGCGCTCCAGTCTTCGGCGCTCGGCATCCCCCAGCGTACCCCTGCGATACGCCAGCAGCGTTTCAGCCGTGAACCGGCCGCCGTGTAAGCTATGGAGGTGTTTATTGTCCATGGTGTTTGCTCAGATAGATCTTTAAATTGCGTTTCCCGTTCTGAATATAACTCTTCACCTGCTTGAGGTCATATCCCGTCAGCTCAGCCACTTCCACATAACTTTTGTCCTGCAGATAAAACAACTCCAGACAAACCTGCTGCTCAGGATTCAGGGTTTTCAGGCCTTCCTCCAGATGCGTGAGCTGCGCCTCCCGGATCTCGCTATCATCAAGATGCCCTTCATGGGCAATTTCCATACCGCCCTCCTCATCATTTTCCAGGTTGTATTCCGGCAGCTCCACCGTTTCTTTTCCCTTGCGACGGCGCAATACCATCAGGCACTGATTTTTCGCCACCATATACAGCCACGGCTTGAACTGATGCACCTGATGCGTTTTCAGGTCGGCCATCAGCTTCTCGAACACCATCATCGTGATGTCCTGCGCCTCATCCATGTCCTTCATGTATTGCATGGCCACACCCAGCACCAGATGCATATACCGCTTGAACAGCACCCCCACGAGATGCGTGTCGCCCGACTGCTTATACGCAGCCACCAGCGCCTCGTCCGACAGTTTTTCGGGCTCTCTTTTGCGGGGAAACAGCAGCTGGAACACCTCGTAAAGATATAGCCTGCCTCGGGATATTACCGGGTAGGGGCCGGGTTCGTGCCTGCATGGCTCCGCGGGATCCTGCGCCACGGGTGTACGGCTCCTCACACAGTGGATGGCGCGTTTCACGCAATCAGCAGGTCATTTTACGCAAAGTGCCTTGCAGCCCCTCGGGAATTCTGCTTTCTTTATACTGTCGGGCATATCCCATCCACGGGCATGGGTGCGCCTCAAGGAAAAAACGATCTCCATGAAACAACCGTATTCTCTTCCGCGCAAACGCACACTCCTGGCCTATTCCACCGCTGCTCTGGGCGTTGCCGTCCCCACTGCAACGGATGCGCAGGCTGTATATACCGACCTCGATCCCGATCTGGTGCTGAATTATGTGGAGGGCGACAGCTATGTGCTCGATCTCAACGGCGATGGCTTTGATGACCTGCTGTTGGAGGGTGTCCTCGACACTACGTATCTGCCCATAGGCACTACATTCTATACGTTCGATACCTTTAAACTCCTTGTAACACCAATGGAAGATGCCGGTGTTTTTATGGGCGCCGGATGGGATTATATGGAATTTCCCGGTGCGTGGATCGACGAGGGGCCGGGCGATATGTTCGTAGAGAGCTATCCGGTCATTTTCAAGGCGCGGACAAACGATATGCCCTTGTTCATGGGCTTCAGTATTCAGGAAGATGACGGCACACATTACGGATGGCTGCGACTGACAGGCGATGCGGACGGTGTGGTGCTGCTGGACCATGCACTGGAAGCTTCTCCCGAAACAGCTATCTACGCGCAGCGCCCCGGCGGACCTATAGGCGTTTCGGATATCGTGGTGGCCGATGTGGGCAACACGCATTCTATCGAAGATGTGCAGGTGTCATTTACCGTGCCTGAAGATGAGTCGGGCGTTGCTGCCTACCGCATCTTTGCCGGCTCCGCTGTTTGGGATCCGTTCTCGGCAGTGGCGGCAGTACCCGAACAATTTCTGGAGTTGACTCCCGACGGTAATGACAAAGTGGTGCACCTCGAAGCGGGCATGTTGGGGTATATGATGGATACGCTGGAAGAATTTGATCTGCTCTACGTTTTCGTTCAGAGTGTTGGCGCAGATGAGCCCATGGAAAGTGTGCTCACCAACACCATTCATTATGTAGTAACCGGCCATCCGGTGAGTACACCGGAGATCTATAGTTTCGACACCGGGCCGGCACCCGCGCCATGGGATGCGTTCAAAGTAAACATGCGTGTGCCCGATGACATGCATGGTATTACGCGCTTTTTCACCTACATCGTACCTGCAGCCGATATGCCCATTGCGGATACTGCAGACCTGTGTCACACCGGGTATGGATTTTCTGTGTCTGCGGGATTTGCACCCGGCGGAGATTTTACACCCGGAGAAATTTTTGACCTGCCCATGCCGTTGACGGACATGCATGGAGATGAGGTGTTGTATGAACAGGATTATGCCGTATGTGTGCGTTCGGCCACACAATGGTCGTGGTACTCCGATTTTGCTTATGAACAACTGACCTGCACAAATGTGGTCACGCTCGAAGAACAGTTCGATCAGATCGCGGAAACACCAACGGTTTTTTCTGCCGTGCACACACCCGGCGGCATATATATTGAAACAACACTCGGCGAAGCCGTGGTGTATGTCTATGGTATTTCCGGTCAGCGCGTGTCGGCAGCAGCGATACATGGCACCACACATATCCCGGTGGAGCTGCCGGCAGGATTTTACCTCATAGAGGTGCAGGCTCCCGGCTACCGCGGCGTGCAGAAGCTGGTGGTCGATTGACGCGAGAGCGTGACAGGACTTGTATTCTATACAATGTGCGCGCCGTGCGTGCATTATGTGCATAGGGAGTTTTGCCCATTCCTTACATTTGACACATGAACGCCCCCGAATTTCTTGGGATTCCCATCGAGTTTATTTTTTTTGGCCTGACACTCATCGGCATTGCCATTTGGCATCATCGCACTTTACAGGTGGCCCTTACCGGCATGACAGTGGTGTTGCTGTATAAACTCATTACCCAGGATTTTGACCCCGGCCACCATTTCAACGAAGAAGCGCAGACGCTGGTGAACCTGATGGGTTTGCTGCTGGGCTTTGAAATATTGGCAAAGCTGTTCGTTGACACACACGTGCCCAAGATCATTCCGAAAGTGTTGCCGCACAACTGGGTGGGGCCATTCATTTTGTTGTGTATCGTATTTGTCCTTTCTTCTTTCCTCGATAACATCGCCGCAGCGCTGATCGGCGGAAGTATTGCATTGGTCGTGTTCAGAGGCAAGGTGCATGTGGGCTACCTCGCCGCCATCGTAGCCGCCAGCAATGGCGGAGGCTCGGGTTCCGTGTTGGGCGATACCACCACCACCATGATGTGGATCGACGGCGTGGCGCCCACGGATGTGTTGCATGCTTATGCTGCAGCCATACCGGCGCTTCTTGTGTTCGGTATATTCGGTGCGATCGTACAGCATCGATATCATCCCATGCTCAAAGGCAGTTATGAGACACCGCCGGTCGACTATAAAAAATTGTTCGTGGTGCTGATGATACTGTTCGGCGCCATCTTTGCGAATATCACATACGACTTCCCCTCGGCAGGTGTATGGGCCGCCATTATTCTGGGTTCACTGTTCACGAAGATCGAATGGGATGAACTGCAGAAGGCCGCCCCGGGCGCTGTATTTCTGTGCAGTCTTGTGTTCACCGCCTCGATGATGCCGGTGGAGAAACTGCCTCCTGCATCGTGGGAGTCGACATTCGTGCTGGGTTTTGTATCCAGTGTGTTCGACAATATCCCGCTCACCAAGCTGGCGCTTGAACAAATGGGCTACGACTGGGGCATGCTCGCCTATGCCGTGGGCTTCGGCGGCAGCATGATCTGGTTCGGCTCCTCAGCCGGCGTGGCCCTCAGCAATATGTTCCCCGAAGCGCGCTCGGTGACCAACTGGGTAAAACAGGGATGGTTCGTGATCCTCGGTTACATTGTAGGCTTCGCCATTCTTCTGCTCACCTTCGGCTGGCACCCCCACACCCCGCATAAAGACGTGAACGCCCCTGCTGAGCAGGTGGTGCA
>DAIMYJ010000151.1:1876-4907 GCA_036734545.1 Chitinophagales bacterium | reverse complement strand
CCACGCATATACCAGGTTTTAGCCTCAATTCCTGTTTTCTCATGTAATACAGCTTCGTCGATGGCCTGCTTGGCTTTCAGAAGGTCGCCGGCATACTGGGCGTTGGCTGCTGTGGTCACCTTGCTGTTCTGACCCTGCACCAACTGCAGGCTGAGCACTCCGGCCATGAGGATAAGAGCGATCTTTTTCATTGGTTGTTATTTGATGTTAATTACTTATAAATCAGTTAAATATGATCAGTTATCTCCGTTGTTATCTGATGTATCGGTAGTATCACCCTCCTCTGTTCCTTCTTCCAAAGATGCATCTTCCTCGTCTTTTTCCACACGGGTTACGCTGGCAATACTGTCGCCGTCGCGCAGGTTGATCAGACGAACGCCCTGCGTGGCGCGGCCCATTACGCGCAGTTCCTCCACTCCGGTGCGGATGGTCATACCGCTTTCACAGATGATCATCAGGTCGTCGCCGTCGGTCACATCCTTGATGCTGATGAGGTTACCGGTCTTCGGCGTGATCTTGATAGTGGTCACACCCTTACCCCCACGGTTGGTCACACGGTATTCATCCTCCCCTGTCTCCGGATCTACCAGATAGCTGCGCTTGCCAAATCCATTCTCACTTACCACGAGTACGGTCTTCTCTTTGTCACCCTTCTCAACAGTAATCATGCCAACCACTTCATCCTTATCGTCGGCCAGCTCAATACCGATCACCCCGGTGGCTGTGCGGCCCATGGGGCGCACCTTTTCTTCGGGGAATCGAATCGCGCGACCGCTCTTCACGGCCAGCATGATCTCACAATTGCCATTGGTCAGGCGCACTTCGAGCAGCTCATCCCCTTCCTCGATGTTGATCGCCACGATACCGTTGGCACGCGGACGGCTGAAGGCCTCAACGGTGGTCTTTTTGATAGTACCCTTCTTGGTGCAGAACACCAGGTAATGGCCATTGATGAAGGCCTCGTCTTCCAGATCGTGGATATCGATATAGGCCATCACTTTATCATCCGGTGGCAGGCTGATCAGGTTCTGGATGGCGCGGCCCTTGGAGGTCCGAGTGCCTTCCGGGATCTGGTATACCGGCAGCCAGAAGCACTTACCCTGCTGTGTAAAGAACAGCATGGTATCATGGGTGCTGGCAATGAAAATATGCTCTATGAAGTCCTCATCACGGGTGGCTCCTCCCTTGGAACCCTTGCCTCCCCTGCCCTGACGACGATATTCGGTCAGCGGTGTCCGCTTAACATAACCCATATGGCTGATGGTGATGGCCACATCTTCTTCCTCGATCAGGTCTTCGATGCTCATCTCGCCGTCAGCAGCCACTATGCTGGTCTTGCGCACATCACCGTATTTGGCTTTGATCTCCAGGGTCTCATCAACGATGATCTGCATCCGCAGTGATTCAGTGGCCAGGATCTCCTTCAGTCGGGCGATCAGGGCCGTCACCTCATTGTATTCCTCGCGGATCTTATCCCTTTCGAGACCGGTCAGGCGCTGCAAACGCATTTCCAGGATCGCTTTGGCCTGGATCTCGGAAAGTCCGAACTGCGACATAAGTCCATCTCTGGCCTCATCCGGTGTCTTAGAACCGCGGATCAGGGCGATCACGGCATCCAAATGGTCTAATGCGATAAGCAAACCTTCCAGGATGTGCGCCCTTTCCTCTGCCTTGCGGAGGTCATACTGGGTCCTGCGCACGATCACCTCATGGCGGAAATCCACAAAGTGGGTGATCATGGTCTTCAGGTTCATCAGCTTTGGGCGTCCGCCGTGCAAACAGATGTTGTTCACCCCAAAAGAGCTCTGGAGCGGTGTGTATTTGAACAGCTGGTTGAGCACCACAGTGCCCACCGCGTCTTTCTTCAGGTCGATGACCACACGGATACCGTCGCGGTCGCTGTAATCGTTAGCGTCGGAGATGCCTTCGATCTTCTTGTCGTGCACCAGCTCGCTGATCTTGCTGATCAGCATGGCTTTGTTCACCTGATAGGGCAATTCGGTGATCACGATCTGTTCACGTCCGTTGGCCGTGGTCTCAATATTGGCCACCCCGCGCACAACGATGCGGCCCCTGCCGGTCTCAAAGCTTTCGATGATGCCTTCTACCCCGTAGATGATACCACCTGTAGGGAAATCCGGCGCCTTAACGTATTGCATGAGCTCGGTAGTGGTGATGTCGCGGTTCTGGATATACGCCACGATGCCGTCGCACACCTCGCTGAGGTTATGGGGCAGGATGTTCGTGGCCATACCTACGGCAATACCGCTGGAACCGTTGATGAGCAGGTTCGGGATCCTGGCCGGTAAAACGGTAGGCTCCTGCAGGGTGTCGTCAAAGTTGTTGGTGTAGTCTACCGTTTCCTTGTCGATATCCTCCATCATCTCCTCCGCGATCCTCGATAAACGAGCCTCGGTATATCGCATAGCCGCAGGACTATCGCCATCTACGGATCCGAAGTTACCCTGCCCGTCTACCAGCGTATACCGCATACTCCAGTCCTGAGCCATACGCACCATGGCGTCGTATACGGAACTGTCGCCGTGCGGGTGATACTTACCCAGCACCTCCCCCACGATACGGGCGGATTTCTTGTATGGTTTGTTATATGCCAGCCCCAGGTCCTTCATACCGTAGAGCACCCGGCGATGCACCGGCTTGAGTCCATCCCGCACGTCGGGAATGGCCCGGGCTACGATCACCGACATCGAATAATCGATGTAGGCGGTCTTCATTTCCTCTTCAATGTTGATCGGAATTATCCTTCCTCCTTCAGCCATAATTTCTATGCGTTTTCAGCCTTGATTTAAAAGGCTGTAAAGGTAGGCATTTCAGGGCTGAAAGGCAAGCTAATTAAGGCTTTCGGGGGGTAAGTTATTAACATTTTCCTGTCACTTTCCGAACCGGCGCCTCACCCGACCCCGCAAAATAAAAACAGGGGCGCTCCGCGAGAGCGGAACAACCCCTGATCCCCATGAAAACACACTTATCTTCAATACAGGCACAACCCCTAAAAAGTTCTACCCGCTTT
>DAIMYJ010000151.1:0-1776 GCA_036734545.1 Chitinophagales bacterium | reverse complement strand
CCCTCATCTTTCATCATAACCACCCCTCTTCTCCGCTCCCCTACCTGCTGCCTCCACATCGCATAATACAATCCCTTGTTCTCCAGCAACTGCTCATGCGTGCCGGTCTCCTCCAACTCGCCCTGCTCCAGCACATATATCCTGTCGGCATGCATGATCGTACTCAGGCGATGCGCGATGAGAATGGTGATCTGATCACCCTGTGCAGAGATATCGCGGATAGTATTACTGATCTCTTCTTCCGTGAGCGAATCCAGCGCACTAGTCGCTTCATCGAAGATCAGCAGTCGCGGTTTACGCAACAGCGCACGCGCAATGCTGAGTCGCTGTTTCTCCCCGCCGGAAAGTTTGAGTCCGCCCTCTCCTATTACGGTATCAATACCGTTCTCTGCACGCGATAACAAATTATTGCAGCTGGCCTTTTGCATCACATCGAGCAGATCTTTTTCTGTTGCAGCAGGATTCACGAATAACAGATTCTCGCGGATTGTACCGGCAAATAATTGCGTATCCTGCGTCACAAATCCGATCTGATTTCGCAGGTCATTGAAATTGATATCGAACTCATCGATACCGTTATATAATATCTTGCCTTCCTGCGGACGATATAATCCCACCAGCAATTTCATCAGCGTGCTTTTACCGCTGCCGCTGGGCCCAACAAATGCAATGGTCTCCCCTTTCTTGGCGGAAAAGCTGATGCCGTCAATGGCATGATTCTGAGCGGTTTTATGTTTGAACCGCACATCCCTGAATTCCAGTGTGTGCACGGATCCCAGCGGTTTTGGCGAGAGCGGCTGAGGCTCTGGCACCTTTTGCATCAGGTTGCTGAAATTCTGCAGCGAAGCTTCTGCTTCCCGATAACTGAGGATGATATTGCCGATGTCCTGTAGCGGTCCGAAAACAAAAAAGGAGAACACCTGCATCGTCACCAGCTGACCGGCATCCATCTCATGTCTGAAGATCAACCACATCAGCACGAACAGGATCACCTGACGCAGGGTGTTCACAAATGTTCCCTGAATAAAACTGATACTGCGAATGCGCTTCACCTTGGTCAGTTCAAGTCCCAATATTTTATACGTATTGCGATTCAGTCGCTCAACTTCCTGTGTGGTGAGTCCTAAACTCTTAACGAGTTCAATGTTGCGCAGCGACTCTGTGGTCGCGCCGGCCAGTGCGGTGGTTTTTCCGACAATGGTCTTTTGGATGATCTTGACTTTCTTGCTTAAAGCATTGCTGATCACCGCCAACAATACAATGCCGATGAAATACACCGCAGGGATATACCAGTGGATATAGAGCGCAGCATATACGAAAACAAATACCACGCCCACCAGAATACCGAGCAATACGTTGATGAACATGTTCATGAATCGCTCTACATCGGTGCGCACCTTGGTCAGGATGGACAACGTTTCACCGCTGCGCTGATCTTCAAAATCCTGGTATGGCAATTTCATCGCGTGCTGCAGACCGTCGGTAAATACATGCGCGCCGAATTTCTGAATGACCACATTCAGGAAGTAATCCTGAAAATTCTTCGCTATCCTGCTCACCATAGCCACCGAAACGGATCCGAGCAGCAGCATGAGCACACCGGGGTGACTCCAACTGAAGGAGTAGATGTAATCCTGCCAGGTGTAATTCGCACTGTTGATGGCGTAATCGTTGGCCAGATTCACCAGCCGGCCCAATATGATGGGGTCAATGAGCGAGAAACCGGTATTCACTGCGGCCAGCAGCAACACCAGTCCTACCAGCCAGCGGTAGGGT
>DAIMYJ010000150.1:0-4979 GCA_036734545.1 Chitinophagales bacterium | reverse complement strand
CGTGAGTCGTGAGTCGTGAGTCGTGAATCGTGAGTCGTGAGTCGTGAGTCGTGAATCGTGAGTGGGTGAGTGGTGAGTGGTGAGTAAAAAAATGTGGATTAAAAAATAGAATAAATTGATCTGCAAATTGCAGAGCCAGAGTAGCCCCGACGTAACAAAAATGCTCCACTTCGCCGCGCATTTTGGAATTTCGGGGCAGGTCAATTAAGTTAATAACAGTCTGACCTTTGGTCAGACCTGCTGATCAAAGCCCCGCCTGCCCGGAAGTGTAAATTTTGGAGCGCAGCGGAAAAATTTTCTACTTCCGGGTGAGTGGTGAATCGGCCGTCATGAATGGCATCAGGGCATTACAAAAAACAATGCAACAAAGTTGCATTACACAAATTTGGTCCCAATACCCACTACTCACTACCCAATACCTGCCCATTAATACCGCAAGACAAACTATCACCCAGGACAGCATCCTGATACCTGATTCCTTGCTCCTGACTCCCCTCCCACGCCCCCATTCCTTACCTTTGCACCATGACCACTGCGTATCGCACCGACAGACAGTTTGCCCTGGAAATGGATGACCGGGACCCTTTGAAACAGTTTCGTGAGCGGTTTCATATTCCTACTCAGGATGGCAAAGAGCTGATCTATTTCTGCGGTAATTCGCTGGGGTTGCAGCCGAAGTCCACCCGCGCATTCATCGAACAGGAACTGCTCGACTGGCAGAACCTGGGTGTGGAAGGACATCTGCACGGAAAAAATCCGTGGTTCTACTATCATCATTTTCTGACGGAGAGCACAGCCCGAATGGCGGGTGCAAAACCACTGGAAGTGGTGGTGATGAATTCCCTCACCGTGAACCTGAATTTACTGATGATCAGTTTCTATCGCCCCACACCGAAGCGATATAAAGTGATCATGGAATATATGGCTTTCCCTTCTGATCAGTATGCCGTGGAAAATCAGGTGAAATTTCACGGATACGACCCCTTTGAAGCCATCATTGAACTGACCCCCCGGGAAGGGGAAGCAACACTGCGCACCGAGGACATACTGTCGGTCATTGCGCAGCACCAAAATGAACTCGCGCTCATCATGATCGGCGGTGTGAATTATTACACCGGACAGCTGTTCGATATGGCCGCCATCACGCAGTTTGCCAAGCAGTGCAGTCCGGATATCATGGTAGGTTTCGACCTTGCGCATGCCGCCGGTAATGTGCAGCTGCAGTTACACGACTGGGATGTTGATTTTGCCACGTGGTGCACCTATAAATATCTGAACAGCGGTCCCGGCGGAACCAGCGGCGTGTTCATCCATGAAAAATATGCGCACGATAATTCCCTTCCGCGACTGAGCGGCTGGTGGGGCAACGAAGAAAAAACGCGCTTTAAGATGCAGAAGGGATTTTTCCCGCAGGAGGGCGCGGCAGGCTGGCAGATGAGCAACGCACAAATATTACCCATGGCTGCACATCGCGCATCGCTCGAAATTTTCGATGCGGCAGGCATGGATGCACTCGTGCAAAAAAGTAAACTGCTGACCGGCTATCTGGAATTTTTATTGCTCAACGGCAAACGAAAAGATTTCCGCATCATCACACCGGCCGATCCCGCACAGCGCGGTTGCCAGTTATCTATCGTGATGGAAAAAGAAGGGAAGCAGGTGTTCGATACACTCACACAGAACGGCATCATCGCCGACTGGCGCGAACCGGATGTAATTCGCGTGGCTCCGGTGCCACTATATAATTCTTTCGAAGACGTGTGGCGCTTCGCAGAGATATTTCACTCCGCATAAAAGATCCGTGTTCATCTGTTTAAACCCGTTCGATCCGTGTTCCATTTAAACACGGATCAAACAGGTCTGAACAAATTATTGTACCGGCGGCATATATGCAGGTACAACATTATCTATAGGCGGAATGCTCTTCAGATACGCATAGATCGCTTTGATATCATTGACATCCCACTTCGCCATTTCCTGCCAGGGCATCGGCGGCATGATAGGGCGGGAATTATCCATGCCCATGTGCTTGCCTTCGGTCAGCGCTTTCACGAACTGCTCTTCGGTCCAGCTGCCAATTCCGCTTTCCGAAGGTGTAAGGTTAGCCGAAAATGAAGTTCCCCAGGGGCCGACAGCGGCAGTAAGTCCGGGATACATCAGCGCCCAGGGTCCTACCATACTTTTATCGTATGGTGCCAGCTGTTCATTGGCAGGATGGCCCGACAGCATGCGCGACATGTCCATGGCCGGACCTTTGTCGGTCATGATCTTGGGCGTGTGGCAATCGTTACAGCCGCCCACGGAAACAAGGAATTCTCCGCGCTTTACAGGGTCTTCCTGTACCACTTCGGGTTCAGGGCATTCAGTGGCTTTGGAACAGGCAGCGAACGACAACAGGCCGGCGCATGCCAGGAGTAGAGAGGTTTTCGTAAACATGTGATTGGGTTTTGCGGAGTTAAGATAGCATTTCCCGAAAACACGATGTAAATTTTTTAACCACACACCGAGGCACGATACCGGTGCAGTCGCTCAACGAGCAAAGAAGAACCTTGCAGTATGCGTATTTTTATAAGAATAAATATGTATCCGCGGTGCCGATAAAAATCACCATCCGCGCAAACCTTTTACCTTTACCTTTGTCTGCCAACTAATTATAATCGCTTTATGCAGGTTAAAAAGATCGCCATCATGGGTGCGGGGCTAGTCGGTTCCCTGTTGAGTATGTATCTGAAAAAGCGCGGATACGAGGTGACCGTTTATGAACGCCGTCCGGATTACCGCAAGTCGGGCAATTACGGCGGCAGGTCCATCAACCTCGCCATCAGCGAGCGCGGATGGAAGGGCCTGGCCGGCGTCGGGCTGGAGCAGGCGGTGCGCGAGATCGCCATACCGATGCCCGGGCGAATGATCCATGATGTGGCCGGCAACCTGACCTTTCAAGCTTACGGCAAACCCGGCGAGGCCATCAACTCGGTTTCCCGCGGCGGCCTCAATGTGATGCTGATCGATGCTGCCGAGGCGGCGGGCATCACCTATCATTTCGACCAGCGCATTCTGGAGATAGACCCCTCAGGCAAAAAGGCGCAGATGGAGAATACGGTGACCGGCGAAAAATACACCCTGGAACCCGACCTCATCATCGGTGCCGACGGCGCCTACAGCCTGGTGCGCTACGCCATGCTCAAGACCGACCGCTTCGATTACAGCCAGGCTTACGAAGCCCACGGATATAAAGAACTCACCATACCGGCAGGTCCCAACGGCAGTTTCCTGATCGACCGCGATGCCCTGCACATCTGGCCGCGCAAGCAGTTCATGCTGATCGCCCTGCCGAATGTGGATGGCAGCTTTACCTGCACCCTGTTCTTTGCGCTGGAGGGTAAGGAGTCGTTCGAGGCCATAAAGACCCACGACGACCTCGACCGGTTCTTCGACACCTACTTCCCGGATGTAAAGCCTCTGATACCAACCTTACACGAGGATTTCTTCCAAAACCCCACCGGCCTGCTCATGATCGTGAAGTGCTTCCCCTGGAGTCATGGTAACACCATGCTCATCGGCGATGCGGCTCACGCCATCATACCGTTCTACGGCCAGGGCATGAACTGCGGGTTTGAGGACTGTACGGTTTTGGATACACTGATTGAGGAATTTGACCACGATTGGAGTAAGATCATCCCCGCCTACGAACGCGCCCGCAAGCCCAACGCTGACGCTATTGCCGATCTGGCCAAACTCAATTTCATCGAGATGCGCGACCTCGTGGCCGATGCCGACTTCCAGTTCAAGAAGCGCATAGCAGCCAAGGTAGCCGAGCAATACCCCGACCGGTTCATCCCGGTCTATTCCATGGTCTCCTTCAGCCATCTGCCCTACGCCGATGCCCTGCGTGAATACCACCGCCAGGACGCGGTCCTCACCGAGATCCTCACCTGGCCGGGCATTGCCGAACGCTGGTCGGGCGACCTGCTGCCGGCCATCGCCGAACGGCTGTTCAATCAATAAGTCACTGACAGTCAACCATATAGAAAACCCGCTCCGGTAGTTCCTGAGCGGGTTTTGTGTATGGTCATGGGCATAAAAAAACCCCTCCGGGGAGGGGTTCTATTCGGTTAAAGTGTTTCAGCGATCAGTTGCCGCCGGTAGCACCGCCTTTGGTCTTGATATCCAATTTCTTGGTGTCGCCATCCTTGATGTTAGCATCGGTCTTCTTGGTAGGAGCGAGTTTGCCTTCGCCTACTTTCGGAGCCGGAGCTGATTTGGTGGTCGTGCTGCTGCTGGTGGTGTTGCGCGGTGCAGACATTTCCTCGATCTGTGCAGACAGGCTCATGATAGAATCCATCAGCATGGTCTTTTCAGCAAGACAAGCGCTGTCGGCAGCCTTCATGGCTTTTTCCAGATCAGCGATCTTCTGCTCGGCAGCTTTGTCTGAGCAGCTGGCCAGAAAGATACCGCCGGCCAATACACTTAACATGATTTTGATTTTCATATGGTCTGAGTTTAAATTTGGAATGGTATTTGACTACAAAGGTAGAAAGAAACAAACATCATACCTTAATTTTGCGAACTATTTTAATCTAAACACGAGTTATGAAGACCAAAATCTCCGTTTTATCCCTCGCCCTGATAGCTGCCGGTGGCATGTTCATCACCAGCTGTGGCACTGAAGACCTCTCAACCCCTGTGATCGTGCTGGATGGCGACGATCCGTTCATCGTAGAACTGGGCGACACCTATACTGATCCGGGCTATACCGCTACCGACGACGAGGATGGCGATATCACTGCCAATGTTACCGTTGACGACAGCGATGTAGATACCGAAGAGATCGGCGAATACAGCGTTGAATATTCCGTGACCGATGAGGCCGGCAACGTAGGTACGGCTACCCGCACCGTTCGCGTGGTAATGGGTAAGGCTGATTACCTGGGTACTTATCAGGTGGAAGAAGTATGTGACATGGACGGCGACGGTATTCT
>DAIMYJ010000149.1:0-5042 GCA_036734545.1 Chitinophagales bacterium | reverse complement strand
TCCGCACAAATTCCCCGAACCGCTGCCGATCACGGGCATCCAGCGCGCCATAAACAGCTATCAGCTTCGGTTGTGCCATGGTTGTAGGATCTTTTGGGTGAAAAAAGAATGATTTCCGGTCAGCGGTTGTTTACTTTATGAATGGTCGCGGGGTTGCCTTTGGCCGTACCGAGCAGTTTGCCGGGGAGTACACCATCCGGGAACTCGGTCATGCACTGCCTCCAAATAGCCGGACGGAAGGGTTTTGTGCGGCAATTCATATTTTTTTTAAAGAAATTTCTATATCTAAAATAAAAAAAATCTATTTATAGTCCAAATTATATATACTAAAGCATTGAAAATCAATAAAATATGTAATTTATAATTTTATTTTATGGGCTATAAATGATAATTATTGTTCTTTTATCCTGCTTATGGGTGTCGGATATTTGTATCAGTAAAATTGTCTCCGAAACATTGTAAACTAAGGTTATGCAACTACGCTCTACACTCCTCGCAACTGTTGTCGCTCTCGCAGGCGCCACCGGCGCTCATGCTCAGTCATGGGGATTCACCAACATCGGCCACTGGGCTGAAGATATAGCCGTAACGCCCGAAGGTGGCGTTTGGGCTGTAGGCCTCGGCGGTGATGATCCGCTGTGGATGGATATCTCATCCAACTACGTAATTAAACTCGACCCCTCCGGTGAAAAGGTCTTTGGCGGTACCCCCGACCTCACTGTCGACTTCGCCAATGCCTACAGTGTGATGCCCACCACTGATGGTGGCGCCATTGTGTATTGTACCGGCGAATGGGAACCTCTGGTATATAAACTGGATGCCACCGGCGCCCTCGCATGGGAATCCGCTGAACTCGGCACCGAATACTTTTTCTACGGCGGTAAAGCCGCTATGCTGAACGACGGTCGCGTGATCGTTGGCGGTCTCACCGATTTTGAACACACGTTCTATGAAGTGAGCAACGATGGCGAATTGCTGAGCACCTGGACCGTGGCTCCGGATACCGGCGCAGCCTGGGGCTGGTCATACTATGATTATAAAGAAGCGGGTATCATGGCTACCGCTGACGGCGGCTTCCTGTATGCTACCGGTAACTACGGCAACCGCATCCTCATGAAATATAACAGCGACCTGGAACTTGACTGGACCAGTTATTTTCCATGGGAACTGGAATGGGAATACGGATATCATAATACACTGAGCGAAACTTCCGACGGCGGTTATCTCTTCGCCGGTTCAGGAACGCTTGGATTCAATTATTACGGCACCCTGCGCAAGATCAATGCCGACGGCGAACAGGAATGGTTCGGTTCTTATAACCATGCCTACGATTGGGAAGAAGGTGCCATGGCAGAAGAACTCGGTTCCGGTGAGTATATCATATGGACACAGAATGCAGGCGATCAAAGTACTCACGGTTGGGTACTGGATCCTGCCACAGGTGCAGAGACGGGTTCCATCTTCATCCCCGTGATCACCGCAGCCGGCGGCTTTGGCGCAACCGGTGTGGAAATTTGGGATACCGAATCTGCAGCTGATGGCGGTTATTATCTGACCGGCCGCATGTATCTGTATGATTTCGAACAGCGCATTTTCGTGATCAAATCCAATGCCGACGGCACATTCCCGCCCTGTATCTTCGACTGCGTATGGCCGGGTGATGCCAACAACGATGGCTATGCCAACGGCGATGACCTGTTCGAGATCGGTATCAACTACGGCGCCGAAGGCTCTGTACGCGATGATATGACCATCGACTGGTCGGGCAAACTCTCTGCCGAATGGTATGAGATCGATACTACCTTCTGGTATGTATTCAGCGACCTGAAATACACCGACTGTAATGGTAACGGCGTGATCAACGACGATGATACCACGGCAGTGATCAACAATATGGGACTTGAGCATCCGCTCAATCCTGCACGTCTCGGCGCCGGCGATATTCCGCTGTATTTTGCACCGACAACAGATTACCTCAGCATCGGCTTGAATGAAATTCCGATCATGCTGGGTGATGAGATCAATTCAGTAGAAGATCTGTACGGTCTTACCTTCACCATCAGCGTTGACGGTGAGAGCATCGATATGTCGTCGCTCAAGATCGTATGGGAAGATTCCTGGATCGGCAACGCAGGTGAAACACTGACCCTCAGCAAGAACTTCGGTGATGCCGGTCAGGTGGTAGGTACCAACGTGCGCAAGACACGCACCAATGTGTCAGGCGACGGACAGGTAGGTACACTGCAGATCGTGGTAGTAGATAATATCAGCGGTAAAGTAGATTTCACTGAAGTGGAACTCAGCTTCACTTATGCCAATGCTATTCAGCTCAACCGCGAAGTAATTCCGCTGGCACCTGAATCCATTACACTCACAGCAGAAGAAGGTGCATCCGTAGAAACGGAAACAGGATCGCTCATCAGCGTATTCCCGAACCCTGCACAGGATATGATCTATTTCAACTTCGGCACCACACAGCCCGACATGATCCGCGTAAATGATCTGACCGGCCGCACCGTGATGACGCTGTTGAATGCTGATGACTGGATGAACGGTGTGAACATCACCACCCTGGCAACAGGACAATACGTTATCGAATATCAGTTTGCCGGTCAGGTTAGCACCGAGCAATTCATGAAGCAATAAAGACTTTTTGGTTAAGAGTGGTGTTGAACTACACCGAGCCTGCACAAACTCCTCTGTGCAGGCTCATTTTTTTTATACCGGAGGGTGGGAGAATGGCCTCTTTTTCCGGCATTTGGATAAAAATAGCAGCCGATAAAAGCGACAATTTCCACTAAAAGGGCGTTTTAAAAGCGCGTAACATGTTGAAAATCAAACGAATAGATGTTTTTAATCGCCAAAATCCTTCCAATAAACCCGTTTTTTTGTCTTAGGCGAAATATGCCTATACATGCATTTTTGTATCGGTAAGATTTACGCTTACCCTAAGTGAAATACCTTCTTCTACTTAGTTCTCATATTTAGAGTCGCTTAAACCGCATCAGCTCCTCGATGCGGTTTTTTTTATGCCTGTATCTTATAAGGTACCTGACAGGCCAATTAACCCAATAGCCACTAAGGCGCGATGGACGCAAAGTTTCACAAAGGTGTTATTTGCGTTTTCATAGTGCAACCATTGCGCCCTAGCGTCCTAGTGGCAAAGAAAAGCAACACTATTGTTGAGTTGACTTAAAACCAAATAGCCACCAAGGTGCGAGGAGGCAAAGTTTCACAAGGGTGTTATTTGCATTTTCATAGTGCGACCATTGCGCCCTTGCGTCCTAGTGGCAAGAAAGCGCTATGACATGATTGAATTTATGATTTACAGATCACGCTTACGTGTCACCATCCAGCTGATGGCGATGAAGAGGATGGCGTAGAGGAAGCCCACGGTCATCGACAGCGCTGTTGGCGCGGAGGGTGTGCTTTCTTCACCATGACTCATCACGTGATCGAGTGGGAAGGGTACGATCTTGAGGAAGTATGTTGCCACCGGCATATAATCACCGGAGCCGTCAGGCAAAATACCTGCGCGCAGGATCACATCCACCGGAAATAAAAAGATCAGAAAAATGATCACGGCCAGTCCCGTGCGTTTGAATACCGTTCCAAAGAAGAATCCCATACTCATCATCCCCAGCGACTGCACCAGGTACGCAAAAATGAAACTGCTGTGTTCCAGCATCCTGCCTTTATCGGCATCAGCAGAGAACAACATGCCACCGATGATACCGCTGATGGTCAGCACAGCAGTACTGATCAGGCTCAATAGCACGATGAGCAGTACTTTGCCCTGCACGGTCTCCGTGCGCTGCATGCCGTCGATCACATTCTGGCGCAGAGTGCGGTACGTGAATTCATTACAGGTAATGAAGATCACCAATATCGCAAGGATGATATTGAAATAGCAGGCATATAAAGTATAGTAGTTCCAGATATTCGGAAATCCCAGCACCTGTTCGGGCGTGAGGTCTACCGTTGTGGCAATGCCCTTGCCGCCCAGCAGCCAGAGCACCATCAGCAGGAGATACAGCAGAAAAAGAAGTTTGAACGTGCGATACGGTATCAGCTTCAGCAGTTCAATACGCAGGAGTCGGAGCATGTTATTCGGCAGTTAGTTCAAGGAATTGTTCTTCAAGTCGTTTTTTGCGGGCCACGAGGTGGGAGAGGTACACATTTTTATCAGCGAAGAATTTATTCAGCGCCGTGGTGTCAAAACCTTCTTCCACATGCAGCAACAGCGTATCGTTGATCGTTTCAATGCGGCGCACGCCCGGGTAGCGGTCCATCATGCGCACGAGGGCCTGATTATCCGCGGCGGCGATCACCACCTGGTCTTCCCCTTTCAGGAGTTCATCCACCGTTCCCTGTGCCAGCAGGTTACCTTTTTTGATCACGCTGACGTGCGTGCATACTTTTTCCACTTCATCCAAAATATGGCTGGCCAGGATGATGGTGCGTCCCTGTGCCGACTGCATGCGGATGAAATCACGCACTTCGGCGATACCCTGCGGGTCGAGGCCGTTGGTGGGTTCATCGAGCACCAGCACATCCGGGTTGCCCAGCAGCGCAGATGCGAGGGCCAGACGCTGACGCATACCCAGCGAATAGGTGCGGGCCTGGCTTTTCTTGCGGTCGAGGAGGTTCACGGATGCCAGCACACCATCGATCTCTTTTTCATCCACACCCTTGATACGGGCCACCACACGCAGGTTCTGTTCGCCGGTGAGATAAGGATAGAAGTTCGGCTGCTCCAGCAGGGCGCCGATGCGCTTGCGGTTGCTGTCGTGCTGACCATTCCCGAACCAGCTGAAATCGCCGGAGGTGGGATGCACTATACCCAGCAACATACCGAGAGTGGTCGTCTTACCGCTGCCGTTCGGCCCCAGGATGCCATACACGGCACCTTTCTGCACAGCCAGGTCAAGTCCGTTGACCGCATGGATCGGACCGTAGTGTTTTTTCAACTGCACGGTCACTAATACAGGTTCCAAATTGTGTTATGTTTGAGTGTAAAAATAGGTTTCTATTTGATTTAA
>DAIMYJ010000148.1:0-5057 GCA_036734545.1 Chitinophagales bacterium | reverse complement strand
GTGTGGACTTGTGAGTGGGTGAAGGGGTGAGTGGTTCTTGGTGAGTGGTGAGGGGTGAGTTGTGAGTGCGTTTCCCGCAGATCGTGCAGATGCTCGCGGAGGGTTTAGTATAGAACACAAACCCTTCAAACCTTCGGACCTTCGAATCTTCAAATCTTCGAATCTTTAAATCTTTGCCCTTAAACCCTTAACTTAGTCTTCACAACACTGACTACCATGCACCGAAGCACACTCCCTTTCCTGTTCGCCGTTGCGGCCGGATGGTTCCTGACCGGTTCCTGTGACGATAAAGCAAAGACCGCTGATGACAAAACACCACCCGAGATCTCGGTGATCACACCTACGGCCGGTCAGCAGTACGCACAGGGTGATACCATTTATTTTGAGGCCGACGTAGAGGATGAATCCGAACTGTCGGACCTGAAAGTGAACCTGATCATCGGCACCGATACCACACTCATGTGGCCCGACCCGCCGGTGGGCTTGGGGAATATCACTTCCTATACGATCAATTACTGGTATGTGAATCCGTTCAACCTCGCCACGCCGGCCAAGGTGTCGTTCTATGCTGTCGACAAGCGCGACAACAGCAACACCGTTAATGTGGATGTAGAGCTGACCAATTGATCAACCTCTAAATACATGCTGTTAGATAAATGAGTTCATCGCTTCGGTCCGCGGCGATGGAAGCGGCGTTTGCCGTCGGGTTTGCCATGGTGATGGCCACCTCTGCGCTTATGCGGTGCATATTCGGGTCCGGGACCCAGATCCTCAGGAATGGGAAGTTTAGGCACTTCGCTGCCGATCAGTTCCTCGATGCGGTGAAAGCGCTGCTGGTCGGCAGGCCCTACAAAAGTGATGGCTTCTCCGGTACTGGCAGCACGGGCGGTACGGCCAACGCGATGCACATAGTCCTCGGCATCACCGGGCACATCATAATTGATCACAAGACCGATCTCATCTACATCGATACCGCGCGACAGGATATCCGTTGCTACAAGTATCTGCGTATCGCGGTGCGCAAAACTGCGCAATACCGTTTTACGAGTGGGCTGGTCCAGATCTGAATGGATCGCAGCTACATTATATTTTTTCCGCTTGAGTTCCAGCTCCAGATGTTTCACCTTTTCCTTGGTCGAAGAAAAGATCAGGATACTCGGAAAGTTCTTATCAGCGAGGATGTGCTGCAACAGCGGCATCTTTTGTGCATCGTGTACGATATAAACGCCCTGGGTAACACCGGCTGCCGGTTTCGACAGGGCGATATTGATCTGCTCCGGCTCGCGCAGGATGCGCTTGGCCAGATCGCGGATACGCGACGGCATAGTGGCCGAGAATAATAAAGTTTGCGGATGATGCGGGATATGCGAGGTGATCTTTTGGATGTCATCCGAGAATCCCATGTCCAACATACGATCGGCCTCATCGAGGATCAGGTGCTGCAGGGTGTCCAAAGGCAGATAGCCCTGCTGCAAATGTGAAAGGAGTCGGCCGGGAGTACCTACTATGATATCTACCCCTTCTTTGAACGCCTTCTTCTCCTGACCGAACATGATCCCGTCATTACCACCGTAAACGGCAATGGAGGTAACGGGTGTGAAGTAAGCAAAACCCTGAATAGCTTCATCGATCTGCTGCGCCAGTTCTCTGGTGGGCACAATGATCAGGGTATTGATACCGGATGAACCGGTAGACACGATCTTGTTCATCACCGGCAACAAAAAAGCTGCCGTTTTGCCCGTTCCGGTCTGGGCACAGGCGATAAGGTCCTTATGGTTCAGGATAAGGGGGATGGCCTGCTGCTGTATGGGCGTAGGCGTCCTGAATCCCATGGATTCAAGTCCTTCGGTAAGCGCGGCGTCAAAATGGAATTGGGAAAAATCAGTACTCACAACTTCCCCAAAGATACACAAAATGCAGGTAACGGTAGGCGCCACGCTCCGGAGTATACGCGAATTCAATACCTTTAACATATAAATAACCACACATTGAAAACACTTGATCTCCTCAGGGTCATGTTCCTGCTGAGTGCAGTCATGACAGCTCCTGCATTGAACGCGCAGGTCCTTACCGAAAAACATATTGAATTTGAGACCGGTGAAGGCTACACCAATTATCGGGTGGAACCATTCAAAAATGAAGGGCTCCTGTTGCTCGCCCAGGAAGAGAAAGGCAGCAGGTGGCAGATACAGCAATATTCCAACGACCTCGAATTAGGATTGAAAAAGAATATCGATGTGCCCAAGGGTTATCTTCTGAAAGGAGAATACACAGGCTTGTTTGATGAGCACCTGCTCTTTTCGAATAAAAAGAATCAATATCAGTATTTCAAGGTAGAGCCCAACAGTCTGGAGATCACTAAACACAGCGGCATCCTGCCCAAAAAAACCTATCTGTCATGGATGGTAGCCGAAGGGGATGTGGCTTTTATTGCCATGCGCGGCAAAAAAGGGCCGACACTCATCAAACTCAACACCAATACCGGTAAATCCACCCTCGTCCCGCTAAATATCAGCCCCTACAGCCTGAAAGACCTGACCATCGAACGCATTCAAATTCTGGAGGGCACCGGAGAAGTATTCGTTTACATCAATGCCTACAATAAGAAGGATCACAACATGTTCGTGATGCAATTCGATCAGGAAGGCAAACAATCGGCCTTGTACAATTTATCCAAAGACACGGATAAGAAGCTTAGCAGTGTTTCTGCCAGCCCGCTGGGCGAAGGTGAATATATATTCACCGGCACATATAGCAGCAAGAGTACCACTTATTCGGAAGGTATGTACATCTGCAGTGCGCAGGATGAAAAAGTGAACTTCATGCAGTTCTATAATTTCACCGATTTTCAGGAGTTCTTTAGTTACCTCCCCAAGAAAAAACAGGAAAAGATCGAAAAGAAGAAAGAACGGTACGACGATAAGAACAAGGAACTCAGTTACAATTACCTGATCGCCGAACACCCGATCCAAAAGATCGGTGATACCTATCTGATGGTAGGCGAAGCCTTCTACCCTACTTATCGAACCGAGACCCGCACCACGTATGTGAATGGTCGTCCTACCACTACCACCACCACGGTATTCGATGGCTTCCAATATACGCATGCCACAGTGGCCGCCTTCGATCTGGAGGGTAAAAAATTGTGGGACAAAACCTTCGAGATGTGGCCAAGTTACAAGCCTTTTATGGTCAAGCGATTCATTTCCATCTCTACCGAGAACGACAAGATAGACCTGCTCTTCGCTACAGGCAATACGATCAGATCCTTTTCGGTAAATGTTGAAGGTTCTGTAGCCAACGAGCGCTCTGCTAACCTGATCACCGAAACCGATGATGCCGAAAAAGTGAAGCGCTCATCTTCCAACCTCACCCACTGGTACGGCAATACCTTCATCGCCTCCGGGTACCAAACCATCAAAGACAGCGAAGAAAAGATCGGGAATAAGAAAAGGAGTTATTTCTTTATCAACAAGATCGTCTACGAATAACGCGATTGCCCAGGGTTGGATGTTGTAAGTTGTAAGTTGTAGGATGTAGGATGTAGGTTAAGTGTTACTCACCACTCACCACTCACCACTCACCACTCACTATTCACCACCGACCATCACAATTCGCGATCGTAATTGAGAACATACACATTGCCATCCGTTCCGATCATCTGCACCTGCAGTGCATCAGCGGTGAGTGACAATATTCTGGCGCGGAAAGCTAATTCCGGCGTTGCGTAGATCGTGATCCAGATTTCGGTTACATCCACACCATAAGTGCCGCCGTAGGTAACACCTTCGATCACACCGGAAAAAGCCATATCGGCATTGAATGTGAACCTGTCGGCTGCATGCTGTGCATCCGGCGATACGGCAGCCCCATCTACCACCATGGATTGGATATACCAGGTTCCCTGTAACTCAGTAACCTCAGGAGCGGCATAGGAGGCTGTGTGTAAACCTACGAGGAGGAGAAGTATGGCCAGTTGTTTCATAAGTAACTCGTTTTTTCCGGTTTTATGCTGATAAAGATACGAAAACTGTCAAATACGAGTCCCGCCCCCATAGTTTTTTGCCTAAATCCGGCTGAAAGTCCCTACTATCCTAACTGGCAGCCCATCAGTTCATCATCACCTCGTGCCTGCGCACGTGCAAGGCTTCGATCTTATCCATCTTGAGGGGCTTCATGCAGAAGAACCAGTCCTGGCAATACACGCCTTCCTGTTTGCCCTCCATCCGTTCTTTCGCCACGCCGCATGAACCTGCGGGAGGAACGATCACGTCCTCGCCCGGTTTCCAGTCGGCCGGAGTGGCAATGCCATAGGCATCAGCTGCCTGCAAAGCCAGAAGTACGCGTTTCAGTTCTTCGAAATTGCGGCCGGTGCTCAACGGATAATAGATCATGGCGCGAATGCGCGCATGCGGGTCAATAAAGAAAACTGCACGCACAGCCTTGGTCGAACTTTCATTAGGCTGTATCATGCCGTATTTCATGGCCACCTCCATACGTATATCGTCGATCAGCGGAAAACGTACCTCCACATGTTCCATGTTGCGGAAATGCAGTTTCTCCTGAATGGTACGCAACCAGGCAATATGGCTGTACAGACTGTCGACCGACAATCCGATCAACTGACAGTTCAACGATTCGAACTCCTGCTGCATGCTGGCAAAGGTCATGAACTCAGTGGTGCACACCGGCGTGAAGTCGGCCGGGTGACTGAATAACACCACCCATTTACCGTCAAAATCTTTGGGGAAATGAATAGTGCCCTGTGTAGTCTCGTCTGTAAAAGCAGGCGCAAGGTCACCGATCCGGGGCATCGTATACGATACCACGGGCGTTGTAGTTTGATTATCCATGGATCCGTGTTTTGTTACTCCAAAATTCTCCTGCATCCATGCCCGAAACAGTGATATATGTGACATTTGGGGATGACTTGGCTCAATGGTGAGTGGGTGAGTGGGTCAGTGGGTGAATGGTGTGTGGTGAGTGGTTATTTTGAGGATGCGACGTTAATTCATTCTACTTGTACGCAGTTCTTACGATACATCGGGCTTAAATTG
>DAIMYJ010000147.1:3023-5065 GCA_036734545.1 Chitinophagales bacterium | reverse complement strand
CGTGCTGCCTGTTCTACCGGATAATCAAATCGGATAAACTCTACCCGTACACTTTCGCGTACGGAAGTAGCGGTGTCTGCATCCAGTGTCAGCAGCACATAACCGCCCTGCGGATTGCCATCTTTCGGCTTGCCCACAGAACCGGTATTGATGGCGTGACGATAACGCATTTTACCTTCCTGCTCAGAAACGAGCACGCGATGATAGGGTTTATGCGTGTGGCCGAAACACAGGATATCGGCATTTGCCTGCTCCAGGATACGTTGCATGCTTTTCTCTTCCCTGTCTTCGAACAAGTATTCATTGATGCGGCGCGGACTCCCGTGCACCAGCAACAGGCTGAGCGTCTCTTCATTCATCTGGAAATCCACGCGTATATGTGCCGGTAGAGTGCGCAGATAAGCGCGCTCTTCGTCGCCTACGATGCTGTTGGTATACGATATGGATATCTTGCCCATATCCTTTTCCACGTCGGTCTTATAGGCACAACCGCAGTCATCACTGCTCCTGCCAACGCCATGATCATAATTTCCGGCAATGGTGGGAATTCCGCGATCGCGGATCATCCGGATCACTTCATTGGGCCATATGTTATAGCCCACGAGGTCGCCTAAACAATATACCGCATCCGGTTTGCGGCTATCCATATCCGCCAGGCAAGCCTCAAGCGCCGGCAGGTTGGCATGAACATCGGAAAAAAGAGCAATGCGCATTGGGGAATGGGTGAGTGGGTGAGTGGGTGAATCGTGAGTGTTGAGTGGTGAGTTGTTAGTGGCGAGTATGATAAGTAAAAGCGAAGTGCATTTATCTCACTACCCACTACTCACTACCCGATACTAATTAATCACAGCATCCCGGTGCACAGCAGGATTTTTCTGTGAGGGGTTTTTCTGCATATACGGTGATACTGAAAATACCTGTGCGGCCGGATTTGAATTCAGTGATCTGTTCCGGTGTGAGGTAGTTGGACAGGATATCATCCGGAATGATGATGGGTTTTTCTTTCTGCAGCACCACATTCGTGAATCCATTCACGTTGATGAGCTCCATATATACATCTTTCTGGATCGCACCGCTGACACAACCGGCATACATCTCGGCATCCCTGCGCAGGGCATCCGGCAGTTGGCCGACCAGCACCACATCGGAAATACTGAAATGGCCGCCCGGCTTCAGCACACGATAAATTTCCTGGAACACGCCGTTCTTATTGGGCACCAGATTCAATACGCAGTTGCTTACGATCACATCTGCAACATTGGATGTTACCGGCATCTGCTCAATATCGCCCTGGCGGAATTCCACATTGTTGAATCCGAGTTTCTCTGCATTGGCCCGCGCCTTTTCGATCATGGCCGGTGTGAAATCAATACCGATCACCTTGCCGGTCTCGCCCGTCTCGGCTCTTGCAATGAAACAATCATTGCCGGCACCGCTGCCCAGATCGATCACCACATCGCCTTTTTTGATCTTCGCAAACTGCGTAGGCAATCCGCATCCCAGTCCCAGGTCGGCATCCGGGTTATAGCCCTTCAACTGAGTGTAATCGTCACTCATGATATTATACACCTCGGTGGAACAACCGCCTGCGCCACAGCATGACGACATATTGGTTTCCTTGTCCTGACCGGCGATCTCAGCATACTTCTGCTTCACCAGTTCCTTGAGTTCGATCTCGTGTAACATAATGGTTCGTTTTTGGTTATGATCGTATTATTACGATATTCTAGTGCAAAAAAATATCAGCAGCAACGCACCTTTTCGGCGGTAAATGCTTCAAACAGCGACATTACATAGGTTTTAGCCTGCTCCCATTCGGCTTCATCGATGCAGTAGCAGATGCGTACGCCCTCGATATCGCCTTTGATGAGACCGGCTTCCTTCAGTTCCTTCAGATGTTGTGACACGGTGCTTTGCGACAGCGGCAATTCCTCCACGATGTCGCCGCAGATACACGCCTGCTTCTCAATGAGCAGCCGCAAAATGGCCACTCTGGCGGGATGCGACAGCGCCTTGGCATATCTGGCCAGCTTGTTGTCGCG
>DAIMYJ010000147.1:0-2923 GCA_036734545.1 Chitinophagales bacterium | reverse complement strand
TGCGCCTGCACTCTGTGCTTTTTGATTACTTTAGCCGAACATTCCTTTTCAGGCGAATGTTAGAACCGGCATGCTCAGGCAGGAGTCACACATAGCATTGGTATTGTTCACGCGCACCCGCGCTGAGGAAGCCCGTGCCAAAGACCTTTCGGGCCGCCGGCACCTGCGCACCAACAGCCTCATTGCCGGCCACCTGATCGGCCATGCCGAACGCACCGCCCGGGCTTCCGGACTTTCCTGTTTTGTGATCGACAGCGATCATCAGCATGGCAGCTGCTTCGGCGAGAAACTGGCCAATGCTTTTGAAGAGATCTATGCCCTGGGTTACAGCGGGGTGATCGCGATCGGCAACGACTGCCCTACCCTCACCCCCGGCGACCTGCAGGAGGCCGCCGCCGCGCTTACCGAGCGCCCGGCCGTTATCGGGCCTGCTGCCGATGGCGGAGTGTACCTGATAGGTTTACAGAAACAGGCTTACGACCGCAACCGGTTCCTGGCTTTGCCCTGGGCTACCGCCAGGCTGGCTGCAGTGCTTTATGAAGAATACGGCACCATCCGCAACGGCTACCACATTTGCACACTCAGGTCCGACATCGACTCTGCGCCGCAGTTGCTCCATGTATTATCGGGCCGCCGCATACACCTCTCTTTGCTGATCGCCATTCGCGCCCTGCTCGCCTCTCTGGCAGCGAGGATAGCGCGGTTGGATGCAGATCCGCAGGCCTGCGTTTTACGTATATCCACCGGACTCCGGGCTCCCCCGGCGTGGTGATCTGATCAGATCGTCCACCACTGTTCGCCGTACCTGAATGCAGGTATGCCCTCTGATTTTTATTAAACATTCAAAACAACATATCATGGAAAGAAGTACCTATTACGACCCGAAAGACCTTAAAAATTTTGGCAAGATCTCCGACTGGGATGCCGAACTCGGCAAAGCATTTTTCAGCTACTACGGAAAAGTATTTGAAGAAGGCGCACTCACCGCACGCGAAAAATCCCTGATCGCTCTGGCCGTTGCACATGCTATTCAATGTCCTTACTGCATCGATGCCTACACCGAAGACACCATGCAGAAAGGCTGTGATGAGGAGCAAATGATGGAAGCGATCCACGTTGCCGCCGCCATCCGTGGAGGTGCGTCACTGGTGCATGGCACACAGATGATGCAAAAGTTCAAGGAACTGGCGATGTGAGGATAGTGTGCTGATTTGCAAATGTGTCCGCCGCGGCGGATGAAGTTGTGTGCTAGCACATAATCCACTCCCGGAAATAAATAAACCACTTCTCTTTCGATCCTAAATTACATAGGATCGAAGGAGATTATGGGAGAGGAGAGTCTACTATAAACAGATCAAAACAATTCAGAACTCAATAATGAAAACCAATAAATCATTACATGCCCAACACCATAAACTGGCTGATGCTGATTATCAGCTGAAGGTGCTGGAAACGCATGAAGTGGCAGCGGCCGATTTTGAGCGGTTCGATGATAAACTGCAGTCGGTGGGTTTGTTCCCGCTGAAGCCGACCAAGCTGGAGATATTTCAGGTGAATGTCGGCTACATGTGCAATCAAACCTGCGCGCATTGTCACGTGGATGCCGGTCCCGACCGCAAGGAGATCATGACACGCGCCACTATGCAACGCTGTCTGGATATTCTGGCGCAGACCGATATCCCCACTGTTGACCTTACCGGAGGCGCGCCGGAGATGAATCCGGATTTCCGCTGGTTCGTGGAGGAGATCACCAAACTGGGCAGAAAGACCATGGTGCGCTGTAACCTCACCATCATCATGGCCAATAAAAAATATCACGACCTGCCGCAGTTCTTTGCTGAGCATAAAGTGGAAGTGGTTTCCTCACTGCCCTTTTATTCCAAATCCAGGACAGACGCTCAGCGCGGCGACGGCGTGTTCGAAGACAGTATCAAGGCCCTGCAGATGCTCAATGCCGTGGGCTACGGAAAACCCGGCACCGGCCTGGTGCTGAATCTGGTGTACAACCCCAGTGGTGCGTTCCTGCCGGGTGCACAGTTTACGCTGGAGCAACAATTCAAGCGTGAACTGAAACGCAATTTCGATATTGACTTCAACAACCTGTTCTGCATCACCAATATGCCGATATCCCGCTTCCTCGATTATCTGATCGAATCCGGGAATTATGAAAGCTATATGCAAAAGCTGATCGAGGCATTCAATCCGGTGGCTGCAGCAGGCGTCATGTGCCGCAATACCATTTCCATCGGATGGGACGGTTACATGTATGACTGCGACTTCAACCAGATGCTCGGACTGCATGTGCACAGCGATGCACCAAATCATATCGACAACTGGGACATCAGCAAACTGGAAAGCCGGAATATCATACTGAATCAGCATTGCTACGGATGCACTGCCGGCAGCGGTAGTTCCTGCGGAGGTGCGACAGCCTAATAAACCAAAGCAACAACACTATGCAGGACGCACTGATCATCATGATAAAAAACCCGGTAAAGGGAAAAGTAAAGACCCGGCTGGCTGCCGATATCGGCGACGACGCTGCGCTGGCCGTGTATCAAAAACTGCTGGCGCACACACAGGCGGTCACTTATCCCGTGCAGGCAGATCTCTTTGTGTTTTATTCAGATGTCGTGGAGCGCAACGATCTTTTCGAGAATCCGCGGTATAAAAAATACACCCAGTGCAGTGGCGATCTGGGTGTGCGTATGGATTATGCATTTTCCATCCCGTTCAAGAATGAATATAAAAAAGTGGTGATGATCGGCTCCGACTGTTATGCGCTCACCACTGCACATATTGAACAGGCATTCGCGGCGCTCAACGAACATGATTTTGTGCTCGGCCCGGCGCAGGATGGCGGATATTATCTGATCGGCATGAAAAAATGGAACCGCTGGGTGCTCCAAAATAAAACGTGGAG
>DAIMYJ010000146.1:0-5296 GCA_036734545.1 Chitinophagales bacterium | reverse complement strand
TTGGTGTCTGATGTAGAGGGATCGGTCATTTTTTCCCGTTGCTTTTCTTCTGCGCAGCTTTTTCTGCCACCTCAAGCGCCCTGTATCGCACGATCCTGCGGATGAGTTGTACGGGTAATTTTCTGTCGAGTGGAAATTGAATGGCGCCCTTGCTGTATTTGAATGGCGCAAGATCATTCTCAAAGGCTGCGATCCCCGAGCCTGTAGGATAGAATCCGATGTGATGCTTATACGCTGCAAAATATACCAGGATGCCGCCATCCTGCTTATAGGCCGGCATGCGGTAACTCAGCAATTCATCAGCTAAAGGAGCCTGTTTACGGATAATGCTGCGCAATTGATGCAGCTTCTCCTGTACCTCCTGCGGGAATGCAGAGATATACTCGTCCACATCTTTGGGTTTGAACATACAGGGAGAATTGCGTATTCAAATGTACACAATTTTATATTGTTTACTCCCTGTAGTTCAGCCACTTTAACGTTTGACGCTTTATTTTTTGTGTATGAAAGTGATCAGATCGATGAAATTCACGGTCGTTTCCAGATAGCAGAAATTGCTGAAGGTGGCAAACTCCCCGTTAGCGGTCGTTTGCATGTTCTGTACAAAGTCGCCGGTCATGAAATAGGAATACCCGAATATCATGTCCACGAAAGTCCAGGGTTTTGCACGGATGCGGAAGTTCGGGCCCGAGCCGATATAATTTCCGCTCTCGCCTGTTTTATCGCGGTTGTTGCTGCCGGCCAGCAGATTGTTGAAACGATCAGTCGAACTCTGTAACCAGTACCAGGTATATCCGCCATCCACCTGCACACCTTTCACTACGGTGAACTCGAATCGCACGGCCGGAGCCATCACGTTCTCAGGGATGATATAATCATCTGCCGACCATGGGCGGGCAAATCCGTAAAAGCGTTCAAAGCGGTTGTTCACGTCGTCATCCGGATCAGCATCCCCGGTGGCCTCACCATAGAAAAGGCTGAAGCGCGGTTTCATTTTTGCCGAAGTGAATGTATAGCCGATCTCAGCAGTGATCATATGCGCATTCTTCTTCTCTCCGTTATCGGAACCGAGTTGCCACATACCGCCAAAGTCGTAATTGATCGTTTTGTTGTTCAGCCAGCCGGTAAACCTGATACCGGGCCCTACGATCGCACGGTCAATATTGCCATTGGCATCACCGGCCAGCTGTCGGAGGCCCATATAGTGCGGTTCAATGGTGATATAGGGCGACCACTTCCGCCAATGGCCGATCGCCGAGTGAAACCAGATGTCGGTGCGGGCTGTATCAAAATCCTGTGTAGCGGCAAAGCTGTCGACCACCCTGGTGATGGGATGCAGGGCCAGCAGGTCCACCTGCCAGTCGTTCTTGTCCTGTCCTACAGATACCCGCATGCCCAGGAAGTTATTGGTCGTATTTCGCCATTGGTTCAGACCGATGAGCCTGCGATCGAGGAACTCAAAGGTCATGCGGCCGCCGCGGATCAGGATGGGCCGCTTATTGCCCAGTTCATCGGCCGGCAATACGTTGCTGAACTTCAGTTCGCCATATGCCTGAATGAAAGTGAAAGGGTTCCAGTCGCGATTGTCGATCGCAAACTGGCTGTTATAACGCCTGGAGTCCTGGAACTCGGCAGTTGCGCCCAGAAATCCGAAGCGCTCCTCAAAGCCGAAATAGGCGCGGCTTTTGAACAGCACCGGCACGTCCTCACTAAAGGTAGGAGAGCGGCGGATATCGTTCTGGCGGTATTCGGTACGGTTTCGTGTGTCGAGGCCAACATTGATCCAGTTCAGGTCCCTGCCTTTTTCAAAACCCAGTGCAGAAAAGTCGCGCACGTAGGCCGGCGGATCGGTTTCCCGTTTGGTGCCGTAGGTGCCGGGTTCTACATAATAGGTGGTTCGGGCAGGTTTAGGGGGGGCCTCTGTCTGCTGGGCCGATACCGACAGGTTACTCAGTAATATTAATGCCGGCAGGAGGTTCCTGATGGGTTTCATGAGGGCAAAAATGCCGATAACCGATGAGTGAGAGGGTGATAACAGATACATGAATACAATTTTTTTTTTGGAGGGTAGTTGACTGCTAAAAGACTAAAACGAGGGCAAATATAAGTAAGTCTATCAAATTAGTAGTATATATCTCAAAATTATTTCAAGATATCTATAAAGTTCATATATAATTGATAATCAATGTGTTTGCTGTAATTCGCATGCGAGGCAGTTGAATCCGATTCCCAGGAAACGGTTGTCGTTCAGGCGCTTCCCCCGGTCGTTCTGTATCCATTGTGTGGCCTTGACTCTACAGCCATTACCCTAAGGGAGGGTTCCCGGCGAGAGGCAGGGTGTGGTTCTCCAACAGTGAATTATGAGATGGTGAGAAAGCCTGACCCTATTGACATTGGAAGAATTACGCGGATTTATATCGTGCAGAACAGTACACGCTGTTGATCATAATGGACATTCAACACCGCTGACGACAACAGTTGTAAAGAGAGAAAAATATAGTCTACTGATTTGGTAGAATAAAAAACAGTTCTATTTTTGCAGTTAAATACTATAAAAACGATAGAATATGTAGTACATGTGAATCCGCGAACAGTAGCGCTTGCCAACGTGCATGGATCCGTGTTGCAGAATTCTAATAATCCAATGACCATATCCTAAAAACCAAACGATGAAATCGAGAATTGTTTTTTCTTTCCTGATGCTGGTGCTCTTCACCGGGTACCTGCAGGCCCAGACAGAGATCAAGGGCAAAGTGACGGATGCCATTACAGGAGATCCGTTGATCGGCGCGACAGCCATTATTAAAAATGTAATGGAAGGTGCTACCACAAATGAGAATGGAGAGTTCACCCTTCCCTACAGTGGCGGATTCCCGGTAACCATCCAGTTTTCTTATGTCGGGTATGAAGTGGTTGAGCAAACCATTCTGAACAACGACTTTTTGAAAGTTGGATTGATTCCCGGTACTGAGCTCACGCAGGTTACTGTTACAGCCAGGCGCAGAAATGAAGAATTGCAGGATGTGCCTATCCCGATCTCAGTGATCGGCGCCGCACAGATCGATAATGCGCTGGCATTCAATGTTAACCGTGTAAAGGAGATGTTGCCTTCCGTGCAGCTGTACTCTTCTAACCCGCGTAACACAACGCTGAACATCCGTGGTTTGGGATCCACCTTCGGCCTTACCAACGATGGTATTGACCCCGGTGTAGGCTTTTACGTGGATGGCGTGTATTATGCACGTCCGGCTGCTACCACCCTGGATTTTATTGATATTCAGCAGATCGAAGTATTGAGAGGTCCGCAGGGGACACTGTTCGGTAAGAATACTACCGCCGGTACCTTCAATATCACCAGCCGTAAACCTACCTATACCACTTCAGGTGTTTTCGAGCAAAGTTTTGGTAATTATGGTTTCATTCAAACAAAAGGATCGATCTCCGGTCCCATCGTTAAGAATAAACTGGCAGGACGATTGTCCTTTAGCGGAACACATCGCGATGGAACATTATATAACGTTGTTACCGATCAAGACGTGAATACCTTGAACAATCAGGGTGTGCGCGGACAGTTGCTCTTTGAACCCAATGAAAGAACAAGCATGCTGTTGATCGGTGATTACAACCGTCAGCGCCCGAATGGCTATGCACAGGTGATCGCCGGTGTTGCGCCTACTTTGCGTGCCGGCTACCGACAGTTCGACAGCATCATTGCTGACCTGGGCTATACACTGCCTACTACAGATCCATTTGAGCGCATCATTGATCACGATACACCGTGGCGCTCAGATCAGGACATGGGTGGTGTGTCACTGAATACGGATGTGAAGATCGGCAACGGCACCTTCACCTCCACTACAGCATGGCGTACCTGGATATGGGGTCCTTCCAATGACCGCGACTTTACCGGACTGCAAGCATTAGCTAAATCAGAAGCGCCGTCTATTCATGAGCAATACTCTCAGGAGTTCCGTTATGCCGGCGATATTTCAGAACGCATCAGCGGGGTGATCGGTGTATTTGCTTTCTATCAGAAATTAGATCCCGACAGTGCACACGTAGAGGAATCTGGAGAGGATCAGTGGCGTTTTGTACAAAGCACTACCAGTGATCTTTGGGCAACTCCCGGATTATTCGATGGTTTTGGCATCAGAACATATCCGCGCTTCAGGAATTTCAGTGGTGCTTTGTTCGGACAGATCGATTGGAAAGTAACCGAACGACTGAGCATACTCCCCGGTTTGAGGGTCAATTATGATCAAAAAGAGGTGGATTTCCGCCGTGAAACATATGGTGGCCTTGACACGGAGGATCCGGATCTGCTGGCATTGCTGGACAGAGTGTATACCGATCAAGCCTTTACCGCCAATATTGATGATATTAATTTCTCAGGTCAGTTCACGGTGGGTTATTCCATCGCTGATAACTGGAGAGGTTTCGCCACTTATGCACTTGGCTTTAAGCCGGTGGGTTTGAACCTCGGCGGACTTCCAACCCAGGATGGCGAACCGCTGGTGGATCTCGCTGTGGTGAAACCTGAACAGGTGAACCATGTAGAACTCGGTATTAAATCTGAACCTTTCAGGAACACCATCCTGAACCTGACCGTATTCAACACAGAGATCAGCAACTATCAAACGAACGTGCAGGTGTCTGACCTGGGTGTGAACCGCGGTTATTTGGCCAATGCTGAGCGTGTGCGTGTGAATGGTGCTGAAATTGAAGCCAGTCACCGTTCTGAACACCTGCAGTTCAATTCATCTGTCAGCTATACCAACGGTATTTATATGAAATTCACCAATGCGCCTGTGCCACTGGAAGAAACAGGCGGCGAAAATCCCAATAAAGATATTTCCGGAGAAGAATTACCGGGTATCTCTAAATGGGCCGGCTCTGTGGGCGCTGAATACTTTACACCGGCCAATTGCATCGGCCAGTCAGGTGAATTTTTCGTAGGTGTGGATGTGTTCTTCCGTTCAGACTTTTCCAGCAGCCCGACACCTTCTGAATATCTCCGCATTGAAGGGTATTCATTGCTTAATCCACGTGTTGGTTTTAGAGCAACCAAAGGCATCTCACTCTTTGCTTGGGCAAGGAACGTTGCGGATGCCGAATACTTTGAGATGCTGCTGCCGGGTGCAGGTAACTCAGGTCAGTACGCGGGAGCACTGGGTGATCCCAGGACCTACGGCCTCACCATGCGCTACACCTTCTTTTAAAGATCGGCGCAATGTGGCATTGATCGTTTGACGTATATATGGGTTTAATTAATCATGAATGCAGCACCTGCCTTCGG
>DAIMYJ010000145.1:0-5409 GCA_036734545.1 Chitinophagales bacterium | reverse complement strand
CCCTCCCCTTGTGTCCCGGTCCCGAGTACTCGGGAGAGGGATACAAGGAGAGGGCAGGGGGTGAGGTTCAACGACAAAATGCCAACAAACTCAGATACACGCACATCCAACATGATGAAACAAGTATTAATTTCTAACAAAACTTTTCATTCTAGGCCGGGAAGGCGGGAAGACGGGAAGTTGCGGGAAGTTGTTTGGTGATTAGTGGGACGACTGCGGAATTTTGATTTGTGTTTGATATTTTGCAAAGCAACAAAATGCATTCAATGCTGATATGCATCCCAATGCGTTTGTATTCAGTTGAACAGGTTGAGCTTATTCTTTGGGTTTATCCTTTACATAGCGTACGGAGAAACCATTGGCTCGGCGGTAGGAGTTGATCTCGATCTCGCCGGTGGTGGGGGTGATGCGGATGGCGTAGGCTGTTTGTTCGGCATCGGGGGTGGCTGTCCAGTAGAAGGCGTATTGATCGATAAATCCGAACAGGTCGCTGTTGTCGGCGCTGATGTTCGCTGATTTATATCCGCCGCAGATCAGATGCAATCCGATCGTATCACTGCTCAGCATCAATGGTGCTGCCTTGTTGATGCCGCCGAGGTAATTGATGAGTTCCCAGTATTCGTCCAGCGTGGGTAAATGCCAGCCCGGAGGCGCGGCTGCCAGCGCGTTGGAGTAATAATAGAGTCGGCCGTATTGACTGTTGATGGTAGAATCGTTGTTATAGAAAAAACTCTTTGGCGTTTTATAATCCCAGTTCAGCGTCATCCATTCCTGGTTGCCGATGACAACGGAACTGAACGGCTTTTTCGCATTCACCTGCGCCTGTGCAAGCAGGCATGTGCACAGGAGGATGGGTAAAAGGAGGTTTTTCATGTGATCGAAGTTATGCAAAAACTAGACCGAATTGGTATGAGGAGTCAAGTATCAGCAATCAGGAGATAGGAATCAGGAGCCAGGAATCAGGTAGGCTTTTATGGGTAATATCTGATTTTGAGTTTTTAACGGGCAGGTAGTGTGTAGTGGGAATTGAGACAACCCTTTTATTCATGCAACGAAGTTGCATTAATTTTTGAAACGACTCACGACCTGACTCCTGGTTCTTGGCTCCTGGCTCCTAATACAATTTTCATTTCCCCTTAAATTCCGGTTTGCGTTTGTTGAGGAAGGCGGAGGTGCCTTCGGTGAAGTCTTCGGTTTCCATGCATTGGCTGAACTGGGTGATCTCGGTCTGGTAGCTGTCGCCCACGTAGCCGCCGCCGCGGAAATGGGCATTCACGCACTGGATCACTTTATTTACGGCAACGGGGCCTTTGCCTATGATCTTTTTGAGCAGGTCCTCGCATTTGGTCATGAGCTCAGTTTGGGGCACCACGTAGTTCACGAGTCCGAGTTCTTTTGCCATGGCGGCATTGATGCTGTCGCCCGTGATCAGCAGTTCGATGGCTTTTCCTTTGCCGATGAGTTCGATCAGTCGCTGTGTGCCGCCGTAGCCGGGGATGATGCCGAGGTTCACTTCGGGTTGGCCGAAGATGGCGTTTTCGCTGGCCACGCGGATATGGCAGGCCATGGCCAGTTCGCAACCGCCGCCCAGTGCATAACCGTTCACGGCAGCGATCACCGGTTTATTGTAGTTCTCGATCTTGTCGAAGGTATCGTGGCCGTTCTCGCTCATGGTGCGTCCCTGCTCAGGGGTGAAGTCGGCAAACTCGCTGATATCAGCACCCGCCACGAATGATTTTTCGCCGGCACCGGTGATGATCACCCCTTTCACATCATCGTTGTACATATACTCCTCGAACACCTCATCGAGTTCAACGATGGTTTTGATGTTGAGGGCATTCAGGTTCTTCGGCCTGTTGATGGTGATGTAGAGGATATTGTCACGGATCTCTGTCTGCAGGTTTTCCAGTTGCATGCGGCGTATTTTTTGCAAATATACAGCCTTCCCACCATGCCCATTTCATACCTTTGAACCATGAACGATCCGATTGCTCATCCCGGCTATGCGGCGTGGCTGCAACAGGTGTCCAAAGACCTGAAGGGCGCCGATTTCCGGGAGAAGTTGGTGCATGCGCGACAGGCGGTGGAGGTGCAGCCGCTGTATACCCGCGACCAGCTCCCCGCGTTCGATGCCGACCCGAATGCCGAATTTCTGGAAGATCTGGACCCGGAGCTGGCGGCCGCCATGCGTGGTGAAGGTCAGCAGCACATGACCTGGATACCTGTTGAAGACTGCACGATGGATGCCGGTACCGATCTGGACCTGGCCATTGCGCGCATGCGAAACCGCGGTGTTGCCGATGCCCGTATCCGGGTGGCCACCGAGGGTGACTGGGATCATGTGATCAGCGGTATCCGCACTTTATCCACCCCCTCCCACTTTCATTTTGATGTTACCGGTCCGCTGGATGAGCATACGGTAGATGCCTGGCGGGAGCGTTTGGGTTTGCTGGGTGATCGCGACAGGTTGGTGCAGGCGGTGGAGTTCGATCCGCTGTCGCATTGGTTGAAGACGGGCCATCCTGCTGATACCGGTGTGCAGTATCAACGCCTGGCGGAGGCTTTTTTCCGCATCAGCGCCCATCTGCAGGATTGCCGGCTGCTGAAAGTGGATGTTGCGGATGTGTGTGCATCGGGCGGTTCCGCCGTTGATGAGCTGACGGCTGCCCTGCAACGCACGGCCACCTATTTTGATGCACTGGAATCGCGCAAGGTGCCGTTGCATGAATTGATGCATCTGATCACCTTCCGTTTCGGCGTGGGAACGGATTATTTTTTCGAGATCGCCAAACTGCGCGCATGGAAAGTGTTATGGAAGAATTTGATACTCGCGTATATGCCCGATGCGGATATGATACCCGAGCCGTATATCCATGCTGCAGTTTCAACACGCACGTTCACAACGGAAGATAAACACAGTAATTTATTGCGCAGCACCACATCGGCCATGAGTGCTATTTTGGGTGGTGCTGATGCGCTTACGATACCGCCTTTTGATACGGAAGCGCCGATGGATGAATCGGCCATCCGACTGGCAGCGAATGTGCATCAGTTGTTGCGGTATGAAAGTTATATGGACCGCTACCGCGATGCCGCCAACGGCAGTTATTTTATTGAACAGCTTACGCACACCCTCGGCCGCGATGCGTGGTCGCGTTTTGTGCAGACATATAAATCGTGAGGTATGGGAAAGAGAGATTTGACCGCACACAGCTATCAGCATTTTCCGCCGGCCGGAGATGCGCCGAAACCCGGCAGCAGTTATACGCCGGTCGCCGACAGCATGCCCGGCCTCGCCCCTTTCCTGCGCGGGCCTTACAGCACGATGTATGTGATGCAGCCGTGGACCATCCGACAGTATGCAGGATTTTCAACAGCTGAAGCATCGAATGCTTTTTACCGGAAGAATCTGGCGGCGGGACAAAAAGGGCTGAGTGTAGCATTTGACCTGGCGACGCATCGCGGATATGATTCGGATAATCCGCGCGTGTATGGCGATGTGGGTATGGCCGGTGTGGCGATCGATACGGTGGAAGATATGAAGATACTCTTCGATCAGATACCGCTGGATCAGATGAGTGTGAGCATGACGATGAATGGCGCCGTGATCCCGATCATGGCTTTTTATATCATCGCTGCGGAAGAGCAGGGTGTTCAGCCGGTGCAGCTGGCGGGCACGATACAGAATGATATCCTCAAGGAGTTCATGGTGCGGAATACGTACATCTATCCGCCCTCCGGCAGCATGCGCATTGTGGCGGATATTTTCCGGTACTGTGCGAAGGAAATGCCGAAATTCAATTCGATATCCATCTCCGGTTATCACATGCAGGAGGCGGGTGCTACGCCGGAAATAGAATTAGCGTATACACTCGCCGACGGCATTGAATATGTGCGCACCGGTATTGCTTCCGGCATGGAGGTAGATGATTTTGCTCCGCGTTTGTCGTTCTTTTTCGGCATCGGCATGGATCATTTCATGGAGATCGCCAAGTTACGTGCGGCGCGCGTGCTGTGGTATGAACTGATGCAACAGTTCGCGCCAAAGAATGCGAAGTCGGGCATGCTGCGCACACACTGTCAGACCTCCGGCTGGAGCCTCACCGAGCAGCAGCCGTTCAACAATGTGGCGCGTACGTGCATTGAAGCACTGGCTGCGGCGCTGGGCGGAACGCAAAGTTTGCATACGAACAGTTTAGATGAAGCGATCGCATTGCCCACTGATTTTTCGGCGCGCATTGCCCGCAATACGCAGATCTATCTGCAGAAAGAGACCGGCATTTGTGATACGGTAGATCCCTGGGGTGGCAGTGATGTGGTGGAGTCGCTCACGGAAAAACTCATCCGCGATGCGCGTGCGCTGATTCAGGAAGTGGAATCCCTCGGCGGCATGCAAAAAGCGATCGAAGCGGGCATCCCGAAAATGCGCATCGAAGAAGCGGCAGCGAAAAAGCAGGGGCGCATCGACAGCGGTACGGATGTGATCGTAGGGTTGAATGCGTTTGTCGTGCAGGAAGAAACATCGATCGATATTCTCGAGGTGGATAATACGGCGGTGCGCAATGCGCAGATCGCTCGACTTCAGCAGGTGAAAAGCACGCGCGATGCAGAGGCGGTGCGCAATGTGCTTGCGCGCATAACAGAGAGCGCGCGCAGCGGCGAGGGCAATTTGCTGTCGCTGGCTGTGGAAGCGGCGCGTGTGCGTGCCACGCTGGGTGAGATCAGCGATGCCATGGAAGAGGTATTCGGCCGCTATACGGCAGAGACACGTACGATATCCGGTGTATATCAAAAGGAAGTTATGCAGGAAGACAGTTTCAGAAAGGCACAACAGATGAGCGATGCGTTTGCCGCTCAGGCAGGGCGTCGCCCGCGCATCCTCGTTGCGAAGCTGGGGCAGGATGGGCATGACCGCGGCGCGAAAGTGATCGCCACGGCCTTTGCCGATATCGGCTTCGATGTAGATATATCGCCGCTGTTCCTCACGCCTGAGGAAGCAGTGAAGCAGGCGATAGAAAATGATGTACACATCATCGGCATCTCATCGCTGGCGGCGGGCCATAAAACGCTGGTGCCGCGTGTGATCGAATTATTGCGCGAGCAGGGCAGGGGAGATATCCTCGTAGTAGTAGGCGGTGTGATCCCGCAGCAGGACTATGCTTTCCTCGAAAGCGCTGGTGTTTCCGGCATCTTCGGCCCCGGCACAGTCATCGCCGATGCGGCGGTGGAACTTTTGGGGAAGTTGGAGGGGAAGGTGTGAAAGGGTGAGTGGGTGAGTGGGTCAGGGGGTGAGTGGTGAGGGATTGCTAAGAAGATAATATTCGTTCGTGAGTCGTGAATCGTGAGTCGTGAATCGTGAGTGGGTGGTTTTGAGGGGAAGGTGTTTTGAGTTGGTGAGTCGGGTGTCGT
>DAIMYJ010000144.1:0-5518 GCA_036734545.1 Chitinophagales bacterium | reverse complement strand
GATGTAATTAAAAATTCATTTTGATGCCCGCGTTAAAAGCTCGGGGTAAGCCCGGACGGAAGCCTGCAGGACGATCCGATACAAGGTACACGGTATCCAGGGCATTCAGCACATTGCCAAAGAAACACCAGTTTGGATTTACATTGTAAGCAATGCTGCCATCCACAACGGTGCGCGCAGGGATCTGCTCATTTTCCGGAATGTCACCCTGACCCGGCGTCATGCGCATTTCGCTGAGGTAGTTCACATTCACATGACAGGCAAATTTTTTCCTGCTGAATCCGATCATGGTATTCAGCTGATGGGCTGCCTGATAAGGGAATACATCGCCGGCTTCCACCTCACCCCAGTCTTCATAACTGGCATCGAAGTCAGTGCTGAAACGGGAATCGGTGAACGTATATGCGATCGCCACAGGAACGCTCATTTGATTGTGGTCGCGTGCGGCGAGCAGGTCGTAACCTAGCTGGAATTCCAATCCGGCGGTCAACACTTCGCCGGCGTTGAATTGGTCGCCTGTGCCTGCACCGCCGGTAGAGGTCATATCGGTGCCCAACAGATTTTGGTAGTCATTGACAAAGGCTGTTGCATGCACGAGCAATGCACTTTTGCTGTAGCGCACACCAAGCTCATAGTTGGTGCTTTCTTCCGGATCCGTATCCGGTGTTACACCGGGAGGGCCAAACCCTTTGTGCACGCCGGCGAACATATGCATGGTCTTGTTTACGGCATAATCAATTCCCACACCGGGTACAACAGCTGATACGCTGTTTGTTGCGGTGGTTATAGCGGTTCCTATTCTATCCGGATCGGTCTTTCCATAGTCATCTTCCTGCATCCGGATGTCTTCATAGCGAATGCCGGGCACCACGGTCCATTTTCCCCAGCCCAGTTGATATTGCAGGTATGCAGCGAGCGCATCTGCCGTGCGCACACGGTTGCTTTCTGTGCCGGGTGTTCCGGATGATGTCAGTTCCATTATGCCATCATTCATGGCATACAGGTCGTCCCACTGAAAACGGTCAACGCCGTCGGTGTGTATGCGAACACCAGCCACGGCATCGTGTTTCCACATGCCCTTTATGGCATGGTATTCTAACTGCGATTGCACACCGCGGGTATGGTACTCACGGTTGCCTGCGCGCACGGTAAGGGCGTTCGGCAACAGGCTGCTTTGGCCGGCGAGGATCGCATAGGCATCATTGTAAGCCGTTGGATTCTCCAATACATCCGTTAAAGAATATTTTGTGCCGGTGCTGTCAGTTACGTTGTTTAGCTTATACCAGTTGCGTTTGAATTGTGTGGCATAAACGGAAGTGGTCAGTCCGAATAGTTTACTGAAGTCAATATGATGTGTGGCACTGAATTGTGATTGTGTAGACACCATATTATCAACCTGCGATGCCGCATAACGTCGATACGGTGTAGAAGCAAAATCTTCCTCCGTCAGGCCCAGATAGGTCTCATTGGAATTTTCAGTGGTTTGCCCTGCCTTCAGGGTGAGCGATTGATAGAACCGTGCCCGTTCACCGGTGTTGAATCGCAGTTTCGCAATGTAATCACTCTTGTTGAAGCCGGTGTTGCCGCCGTTGTCCAGTTCCTTGAAGCCGTCTGCACTGTATTGGAAGGTCTCGAACATATAACCCACCTGATCATGCGAGTTACCGGCGAAGGCGTGCAGATTGCGCGTGGCGAAATTCCCGGCCATCATGCTTACGTGCGCCGACAAATAGTCGGGTATGCGCGTGGAGATGAAATTGATCGCACCGCCGGTGGTATAGGGACCATACTTGATCTGGCTACTGCCTTTGAGGATCTCTACACCCTGCATCCGGCCCATGGTCGGGAAATAATAGGCCGATGGGTCAGAATAGGGTGCCGGCGCCATCAGTATGCCGTCTTCCATCAGCGTGATCTTTGCACTGCGCTCCACACCGGTTCCGCGCAGACCGATGTTCGGACGCAGTCCGAAACCATCTTCCTCGCGGATATTCACGCCGGGTGCCAACCGCAGTGTGCGCGTGGCATCCGTATAACTGAACCGCTCTAACTCTTTGGGAGAGATGTATTGCACGGATCCGGGTATGCCCTTGAGTCCGTTGCTCCCCTTCGTCATGACCTGCACCTCATCCAGCGAGGCTATGCTTTCGATCATCACGGAGTTTATGGTCAGGGCTTGATCACCCCGCAGTTCCACCTCACTCCGTTGCTGCACAAAGCCGAGATTACTGAACACCAGCGTATAGCGGCCATCCGGCACCTGACGAAGGGTATAATTTCCCAATCCATTTGTGGTAGTGGCATAGCCGGTGTTTTCCAGATATACGAACACACCCTGTAAAGCAGTTACACTGTCGCCTAGGGTTACTGTGCCCTGGATGTTATTGTTTTGTCCCGCGGCAACACCCCCCAGGGCCACCGTCAGACATAGAGTGATAAATAGTTTCATTGGTTTTGGCGAGTATTCACATTCGCACCGCAAAGGTCAGTGCCGCCGGCCCCCGTTCAAATACCTACAAAGGGGTATTTTAGAATCATTCTAAACAATGAAATTATATTAACATATTGTAAATCAATGAGTTAATATAAATTGAGCCTCCTTTTTCAGAAGTTGTATAAGCAAGCGGCTACGCGAAATGGCTCCACCGGTATGGTAGCCCTACCAAGTGTAATCTGCGGGGATGTCTGACCACCTTTCAGGTTGAGTTTCGAAATGCATCTTCGGTGTTGGTATGCGAGAGAAAAATATCCGCCGACACAGCGATTGACTGTTTCCCTGCGCAGGCACTACTTCTCTAAGGTGTGTGGTGAAAAACCGGTTGAAGCCCTGTGATGGCCATGCGGGATTGAACATATCCCAGGCGTAGGTGCCGTTCAGTTTATAGGCCCGAACAAGTTTATTCCTCCCGTTCAGTTCTGAGAAACGCCTCACCATTTTTACAGTGGCCCGGAACGCAACCGCGGGATCGCGGTATAAACGCACACCCAGCCACCAGATCTGCAGGATCATGAGGATGCGAATGGCATCATATTCTATTCCGGTTACGCGTCTGGCTGACATGTGTGTGATGTTTAAAGATACTGATTTCCAGTCATACAGTGCACCAGGCAAACATAGTCCCGTGGCGTGTAATGTATGACGATATCAGGCAGCCGGTAATATGATGAATATCATCCTTTTGTATCCCAAACAGGTATATCTTGGTGAGTAATAAACAACAGAAAAGGGTTCGCCTATGTAATGCATGTGATCTACCTATTGTGCCTTTCTATTACTTTTTAATCTATGTGTTATGCTGACGCGGCGATGTGTATATGTTGGGGTTCGGGTAAGGATCAGTTCAGTTTTCCTGTTCTTGAGCGTGCTCGTATTGAGTTCCTGCTCAGTTTCCAATGAGTTGGTATGGCGATCAGAGCAACAGAATGATCAGGTGAACGGTGCTTCTGATCCGGAGGGTAGATCTGTTGTTTCGCAGTTCCACCCGCAACCCTTCGGACTCTTTTCGGAGGAGATAGCCCATACAGCTGCCGTTTCAGATACGCTCATTATTGCCTGTCTGCCTGAGCCGCTGATCGAGGAAAAGAAAACACCCTATCGTGTAGCTAAAACACCTGTGAGCACGCAGATAGAAGCGGCAGAGCAGGATGTAGCGGTGTTTATCCGCGAGGAACAAGCTGATATCCCGGAAACGGTACCGGCCCTGCCGGACTTTACATATGTAGCCTTTATGCTATCCGTATTGCCGTATGTGTCTGTGATCGGTGTGCTCATCGATATGCTTGCGCTGACCCGGATAAACCGTGATCCGGTCAGCAAGAGAAAGGTGGGAACGCTGGCAGGTATAGGTATTTATATCGGACTTGTGCTTACCGCCGTGGTCATCGTTGCGCTTATTTCTGTTTCATCTATGAGTGGTTGGTAAGCAGGTTTGTATATTAGAGACCGAAACAGCACAGGGGTGCTTGTTTTTCCATCCTCTATTAGCAAAAACCCATGCAGAAGATCACCTACTATTTCGTGTTGTCGCTCATCACTGCGACTCTTTTTTCCTCCTGTGCATACAGTCATCGACTGACAGGGACGCATTATATTGCGCAGGCCGATCAATTGTCAGAAACGCCGGTCATACAAAATGCCGTATCCGATCCGGGCCGGCAACCCTCAGGATGGAGTGCGCTTGACATGGCCGGGGAAGTGTTCTTGTCTGATACGACCATCCGGACTTGTATACCCTACATCGAGACCGCACAGACACCGGTAGTTGCATCGCCGCACAACAACAGGGATCGAATATTTTCTGCTCCGGCAGATCAATTGGAAAACGACCCGGTTCTACTGCTTTCTGCTGACGAGCAGCCGGAAGAACCGACCATTCCGGTAAGTGCAATACTGGGTTTAGTGTTTGCGTGTATCCCCGGGTTTTCCATACTCGGGTTGATATTGAGTATTGTTGCCCTGCAGAAGATCAAAAAGGATCCGCAGCAATATCGAGGAAAAGGTCTGGCCACGGCAGGTATCATCATAAGTGTGCTCGTGACACTCATTTTTATTGTATTCATCGCCTTGGTCATAGAACTCATGTTGAGCGTATTGACATTTGGTGCGGTATAAAACTGATCATGGAATTCCCGCGGCTAATTTTATCATTGAACAGACTTGCTGCGTCTTATTTTGCACGCTGCTGATGTGCCTGTAAGCCTTTTGGGGATCCGGTCAAGATTAAAATTAATTTAAACACCCGCGGTCTTCAGCCGTGGTTGCCTAATATTGCAGCATCACAAAACCCTTACAGATGAAAAGATCGATCTTCTTTTTGATGTTCATGGTGGCCGCCGGCCTGTTTGCACAAACCGCTCCTGCGAGCTACAAGGTGATCACCCGTGATGAAGCCACAGCGCAGATCACGGCAGCCAAGCAACTCAAAGGCCTCAGCTTCCAGCAGATCGCCGATGCCGTGGGCAAGGATGTGGTGTGGGTAGCCAGCGCCCTGCTGGGCCAGAACACCATGTCGGCCGATGAAGCCGCCAAAGCTTGTGCACTGCTCGGACTGGGAAAGGATGTGGAGATGGCGCTGCAGGTATATGCGGTGCGCGGACAGAACCCCATGCCACCCACCGACCCCCTGGAATACCGTTTTTATGAGATCGTGATGATCTACGGCCCCAGCCTGAAGGCGGTCATCCAGGAGAAATTCGGCGAAGGCATCATGAGCGCCATCAACTTCTCCATGCACGTAGAACGCATCCCCGACCCCGCCGGCGACCGCGTGCGCGTGACCATGGAAGGAAAATTCCTGGATTATAAGAAGTGGTGATCGTTCACCGGGCACATCGGTAGCAGTTACCTGAACTTGCATTAAATATATTCAGAGAGGCCGTCTCAAAAACAGGCCTCTTTTTTCATGTCATTTAACTGTAGGTTCAATGCTGATGTTGCGGGCATCCGTAGAGATATCGTGAGTGCTTGTGTGTCCCGCAGATGTCGCAGATGAACGCAGAAACAATGCAACACTCATTC
>DAIMYJ010000143.1:0-5539 GCA_036734545.1 Chitinophagales bacterium | reverse complement strand
GCTTTGATCTTGCGTGTGGCGATCAGGCAGGGGCGGTCATCGTCGTCTAAACGGATGGAGGCATTGTTGCGAAACTGACCGTTGGGATAGGCAGCAGCATCATTGGCGTATTTGGCAAAGCACTCCACCGGCAGGGAATCCATTACCTTGCCTTCGGGAAGTATCACAAAATATTTGTCTTTGCCTTTCGATGCGCGCCGAAAGGCTTCGTCATCATCAATGATCTCGCCGTCGAAATAGGCGATCACCTCATCCTTATAAATATCGATGGCCGTAAATAATCCTTTGCCTGCTCCTTTGATCTGTGAGCGTTTGATATACAGGTAGTCTTTTTCTTTAGCTGGCGTAAGCATATCGCGGAGTGCAATATTACGGCAGTAAACGGAGATGGTTCCTCACGATGTTACGCTGGATCAGAGACTGACGGATTGCACGATGGTATAATACAGGGGTATGCCGATGGTGATGTTGAACGGGAAGGTCACGCCCAGTGCCATAGGGATATAGAGTCCCGGATCCGACTTCGGCGCTGCCAGACGCATCGCTGCCGGCACCGCGATATAGGAGGCGCTTGCGGCCAGGATGGCAAAGATGAAACGATTGCCCGGGTCATCGGTCACCAGACTGCTGAGCACAGCTACCGCGCAGCCGTTGATAGCAGGGAACAGCAGCGCACATAAGGTGAGGAACCAACCATATCGGCGGAAGGCACCGAAACGTTTGGCCGAAACCATCCCCATTTCCAGTAAAAAGATAGCCAGGAATCCTTTGAAGATATCAGTGGTGAACGGCTTGATGCCTTCGGCCTGCTTGCTGTCGGACAATAAACCGATCACCAGGCTGCCCAGGATCAGCAACACACTGCCATTGGTGAACGAATGCCCGAAAATGGAACGCAAACTGCGCCGTTCCTGCGTATCGGTCTGAAATTTGTCGATGAGGATAACACCTACAATGATCGCCGGTGCCTCCATCAGCGCCATCACCGCAACCATGTGCCCGCCAAAAGCGATCTGCTCCATTTCCAGGAAAGAGACCGCCGATACAAAGGTCACCGCACTCACCGATCCGTAGGTGGCCGCAACAGCTCCGGCATCGCTGGGCGAAAGGCGCCTGCGCAGAAAAAAGAAAATATAGACCGGGATGATGGCCGCCGTGATCAGACCGAAGACTATCGACAGGGATATCTCGCTGCTCCAAACACTGTGTGCGAGTTCCTGTCCGCCTTTGAAGCCGATGGAAAACAACAGATACAGTGAAATGAATTTGCTGGAAGACCGGGGTATCTCCAGATCACTTCTGACGATAGTGGCAATGACCCCCAGCAGAAAGAACAACAACACCGGATTGGTGAGGTTGATGAGTAATATATGATAATCCATAGGTTGTTTTTCAAAACCCAGGATTTGACCGCTCCGTGCATGAACGCGATCCCAGGCTTTTGGTTCAAAGTTTGTGATAATTTTTTAATCGGTGCATTGCCTGTTGAGGCTAATATCTGTGCTGCGTGGTATACAGTAGATGCAGCCAACTAGCCATGTGGACCCATTCTACCACCCAACCCTCAACCTTCAACCTCCAACTTACAACTTACAACGCTCAACTTTCCACCTCCATCCTCCGTATCTTTGCGCTCCAAACCAAAGCACCCCGGGCTTTGTTAACAGGTATACATGGAAAGTTTCTCGTACATCGCCAATGCCGAACCGGCCTATATAGAATCGCTGTATCATACGTACCGTCAGGATCCTGAGCGTATCGACCCTGAGTGGAGGCGGTTCTTTGCCGGCTTCGATTTTGCCCAGGAACATTTCGCGGGCGTCGGCCCCTCGGCCGTTTCTGCCGGCGAATTGGCCAATGAACTGAAGTTGTGGAACCTGATCAGCGCCTACCGTGAACAGGGCCATCTGATCGCCACCACCAACCCCCTGCGCCCCCGCAAGGACCGCGGCGCGCGCCTGCAACCGGCCGAACTGGGGTTCAGCGAGGCCGATCTCGATACCACCTTTGCCACCGCGCAAATGCTGGGTATGCCCGGCGCCACTCTGCGGGCAGTACTGGAGCATCTCCGCAAATGCTATTGCGGCAACCTGGGATTCGAATATACCTATGTGATCGACCCGGAGGAAAGGGCCTGGCTGCAGCAACAGATCGAATCCACGGCCGCCCGACCGGCCTTCAGCATCGAAAAAAAGAAGCGTATCTTGTCGAAACTCAACGAAACGGTCGTATTTGAACAGTTCCTCGACAAAAAATATATCGGCCAGAAACGCTTTTCACTCGAAGGCGGGGAAGGCACTATCCCGGCATTGGATGCCATCATCAACGCGGGCGCTGAAGCCGGCGTGGAAGAGTTTGTGTTTGCCATGGCCCACCGCGGCCGACTCAATGTGCTCGCGAATATCCTGGGCAAGACATACGAGCAGATATTCAATGAATTTGAAGGCAACGCCATCCCCGATACCACTATGGGCGATGGTGATGTGAAATATCATCTGGGGTATTCATCACAGGTGCAGACATTGAGCGGAAAAACCGTACACCTGAAACTCACCCCCAACCCCTCGCATCTCGAAGCCGTGAATCCGGTGCTGCAGGGATTCGTGCGCGCGAAATCCGACGTATTATATAATGAGGATGAAGACCGCATCATGCCGGTATGTATCCATGGTGATGCCGCCATCGCCGGTCAGGGTGTGGTGTATGAAGTGTTGCAAATGAGCAAGCTCAAGGGCTACAAGGTGGGCGGCACCCTGCATTTTGTCATCAATAATCAGATCGGCTTTACTACCGATTTTGATGATGCGCGCTCCAGTAATTATTGCACCAGCTATGCCGCTACCGTGCAGGCTCCTGTGTTCCATGTGAATGGTGATGATGCCGAGGCTGTCGTATTCGCCTGTGAACTGGCAGTGGCCTACCGCCAGAGATTCAATAAAGATGTGTTCGTGGATATGGTGTGCTACCGCAAACACGGACACAACGAAGGAGATGATCCTAAATACACGCAGCCCACTTTATATAAAGTGATCGAAGCGAAAAAGAATCCGCGCGAGATCTATGTGCAGCGGTTATTGGAAAGCGATGCCATCGACCGCGAGCTGGCTACCGGCATGGAACAGGAGTTCTGGAATGTTCTGCAACAGCGCCTCGATGCCGTTAAACAACAACGCCTGCCCTATCAGTACCAGCCGCCTGAAGAAGCCTGGCGTAAATTGAAGAAGGTGGTGGATGTGGAAACGGATTTTGCAAATACACCTGAAACAAAAGTATCTGAGAAGAATATTCAAACCATTTTAGATCATCTGTTTGAAACACCGGAAGGGTTTGTCAAACTGAAGAAGATCGAAAAATTGTTTGAGGCCAATAAGAAATTACTCGCTGAAGGTCGCCTCGACTGGGCATTGGGCGAATTGCTTGCCTACGGCACGATCTTACTGGACGGTAGAGATGTGCGCATGAGCGGACAGGATGTGCGACGCGGCACTTTCAGTCACCGTCACGCTGTTTTGCGCGATGAGGCGAACAATGCCGAATATATCCGCCTGAATCATATCAGCGATAAACAAGGAAAATTCCGCATCTTTAATTCACTGCTCAGCGAATTCGGTGTGTTGGGATTTGAATTCGGATACAGCCTGGCATCGCCGGACCACCTGGTGATCTGGGAAGCGCAGTTCGGTGATTTTAACAACGGTGCTCAAACCATCATCGATCAGTTCATTGCCGCATCTGTCAGCAAGTGGCAGCGTATGAGCGGTTTGGTGATGTTATTGCCACACGGCTATGAAGGTCAGGGCCCCGAACACAGCAGTGCGCGACTGGAACGTTTTCTGCAATTATGTGCGGAAGGCAATATGATCGTGACCAATATCACCACACCGGCGAATTTCTTCCACGCCTTGCGCCGTCAGCTGGCATTTGATTTCCGCCGGCCGATGATCAATATGAGTCCGAAAAGCTTATTGCGTCATCCGATGGCGCAATCACCATTAAATGCGTTATCGGAAGGCCATTTTGAAGAAGTGATAGCAGATACCATAGATGCACAGCATGTTAAGCGCGTGGTATTATGCAGTGGTAAGATATATTATGATCTGTTGGACTACCGATTAAAGAACAACCGCAACGATGTGGCGCTGATCCGCATCGAACAGTTATATCCCTTCCCTGAGCGGCAACTGCATACTATTCTGCAGGCCTATTCGAATGCATCCGTATACTGGGTGCAGGAGGAGCCGCGCAATATGGGTGCCTGGTATTTCATCCAGGAAATGATGGGTAAACAGATCAGCGATGTGTATGCCCGCAAATCCAGCGCATCACCGGCAACAGGGTTTGCCAAGGTGCACGCCCGCGAACAACAGGAAATCATTGAACAGGCATTTGGAACCTTAAACGCATAAGCATGATCATCTCGCTCAAAGTACCAACCATCGGTGAATCCATCAACGAAGTAACCCTGTCGCGCTGGCTCGTGCAGGATGGCGATATCGTTAGCCTGGATCAGTCGCTCTGCGAATTTGAAAGCGATAAGGCAACACTCGAATTTCCGGCAGAGAAAGCGGGAAAGATCAAGATCATTGCTCAGGAAGGGGCCGATCTGAAGATCGGCGATGAGATCGCCACATTGGATACTTCTGTTGCACCGGCAGTAAAAACAGCAGAAAAGCCGGTTCAGGTGAATGCGCCAGAAGAAAAAGTTGTAGAAGCAAAGAAAGTAGTCGAACAACCCGTGCATGTTACGCCATTGGCTGAAAAGATCGCTGCAGATAATAAAGTAGATATTGCATTGGTAAGCGGAACAGGTGCAGGTGGCAGAGTAACAAAAGATGATGTGCTGCGCTTTATCAAAGAAGGAACAAGTCCGAAAGAAATTGTTGCCGCCCGCAAAACAAACAGTCGCGGACAACGCCAGGAAAAGGTAAGTAAACTGCGTAAGACCATTGCTAAGCGATTGGTAGCTGTAAAGAATGAAACGGCCATGCTCACAACATTCAATGAAGCGGACATGAGTGCAGTGATGGCAGTCCGCGAAAAATATAAAGCCGCATTTGAAAAGAAATACGGTGTGGGGTTGGGCTTCATGAGTTTCTTTGTGCGTGCATGTTGCAATGCGTTACATGAATTCCCCGCAGTCAACGCCTATTTCAATGAAGAACAGGTAACCTTCAATGATTTTTGTGATATCTCCATTGCAGTTTCCACGCCAAAAGGATTAGTGGTCCCGGTATTGCGAAATGCCGAATCCATGGGCATGGCAGATATCGAATTAAAAATAAAAGAGCTCGCCACCAAAGGGCGTGAAGGCACGCTCGCACTTGAAGAAATGCAGGGCGGAACATTCACCATTACAAATGGTGGTGTATTTGGCTCATTAATGAGCACGCCCATCATTAACGCACCGCAAAGCGCCATCCTCGGCATGCATAAAATTCAGGAGAGACCGATAGCTTTAAATGGACAAGTAGTTATTCGCCCGATGATGTATCTCGCCCTCAGCTACGATCACCGCATCATCGACGGCAAAGAAAGCGTA
>DAIMYJ010000142.1:0-5541 GCA_036734545.1 Chitinophagales bacterium | reverse complement strand
CGCAGATCACATGTTGTATTTTTCTGCGTTCATCTGCGATATCTGCGGGACACCCACGCACTCGAGTATAACTATGCCGATATGATCAACTGCAGGCTGTGCCTATCACAAAAAAAAGAGGCTGTCCTTTTGAGACAGCCTCTGCTAATATGGTGTATGCTATAGATTACTTACGTGCTTTCCATGCATTCAACTCCTTCTCAATGCTCTGCGAAAAACCGGTGTTCTTCGCTTCGTTGGAAAGGGTCAGTGCCTTTTCACCGGCGGTGATGGCCTCATCGATCTTGTTGTTCGCTGCCAAAGCGCGTGCAAGCGTAAAAAGTGTCCAGTAGCGTTCGCGCTGAGCAACAGACTTCTGTGCCCACTCGAGCGCCAGCTTGGCATCCAGGTTGTTGTCCAGATAGAACTCGGCAGCATCATTGTATAAACCTGCAGTGTTCTCAGCCGCTTTGATGGCAGCTTCAATATTCTGCTTGCCCTGCTCCAGATAATCGGTGGTGATGTCGAAGCTCACCTTGGTAGTTTCCCAATAGATCTGCACGGTCACAGACTTATCGGTCACATTGGAAAAATCGATCGTGAAGGTCTCGGTGGGCGGACAGGCATTGGTTTTTACCGTTAAACGGGTAACATCATCTTCCTGCTTGTAGCCGCCGGTACCCCAGAGCTCGGTGTTCTTGTTGATCACGATGGTCCATTCGTTCTGGCCGGGGATGGTGAACAGGCTGTAAGCGCCGGGTTCGATGTTCACGCCGTTGATGGTGGTCTTGCCTTCCAGCTTCAGTTCCACGGCCTTGTTGGCACCGGTGCGCCACATCTCGCCAAAGGGCACCAGGGTGCCGAAGATCTTCCTGCCCTTCATGGAAGGACGTGAATACGTGATGGTGGCCTGTGCCAGTCCGAATTTCTGAGAAACCTGTGCCCAGGGGCTAGGCTGCGGGAGTTCCAGCTCCTGCGCGCTGGCGTGCTGAACCATTACCGTCAGTATGGCCACGCTGAGTAAGAGTATTCTTTTCATGAATTTGTTAATTTTAAGTGTGCAAAGGTAAACAAACTACCGGCACCGATGTTTATTCATCGATTCTAGTATGCGGTTAACTATCCTTAGAAACAGGCTTAATGCCTCCATTTTCATCTCTGCACTGTATTTCATGGTGTGGGGCGTGGTGGTGATCCTCTATCCCCACCTCCTCTCCTCTGTGATCATCAGCCAGGGCAACACCACACTGGTGTTCTGGGATTTCATGAGTATCGTCACCTTTATCCTGGGCCTGGTGCTGTTCATCGCCTCCTTTGATCCCTTCAAACACTGGCTCATCATCCTCCTCGCCAGCCTCTTCCATATGGCCATGGTGGGCGGTTTCCTGGTCGGCTACCGCTTTGGATGGTTCAGCGGCGACTACATGCCATTCCTCTTCTTCAATCATATCATCTGGCTCATCCCGAACGGTTATGTGCTGTATATGGTCTACCGGAGGGCGTTTGAGACCGATGACATGCTCATCGATACCTTCAACAGCGACGATTACCCGCTCTCCCTGTTCGATACTACCGACGGCCGCAATATCGGCGAAATGGCAGAGCAGGGGCCGCTACTCCTCGTGTTCCTCCGCCACTTCGGATGCCCGTTCTGTAAGGAAAGCCTCCTGCAGCTGAAGGAATACCGCGCCCGACTGGAAGAAAAAGGGATATCCATCGTGGTGGTCTACATGGTGAATGACAAGGTGGCCAACGAATACCTCTCTACCTACGACCTGCAGGATCTTGCTCAGGTGAGCGATCCCGAAGAGATATTCTATAAGAGCTTCCGCCTCAAGCGCGGCAGCTTCATCCAACTGTTCGGTCTCAAAGTGTGGATGCGCTGGGTATCGCTCGGCTGGAAGAAAAAACTCTTCAACACCCGCCCCGAAGGCGATGTAGCCCAAATGCCCGGCATCTTCCTCCTCAATGACGGCCGCGTGGTGAAACAGTATGTGCATCGCTCAGTGGCAGATACGCCCGACTACGAGATGTTCCTCGACTGACCCGCTCAGCCCCGGCACAGCCATCGCCTGCCAAATTGCTAAATTTGTGCTTTCTACCGGTGGCACAGCAAAATGCATACGATCTGCGATTTCTGTTCAGGCGCTATATCCTGATTGCGGTGGATGTGTTGCTCATCCTCACCGCCCTCTTCCTCTACATCCGCTTTTTACATCCCAGCGCACTGGAGTCATACCATACATTCATGGACAATCTCCTCTGGGTGGTGGTGATCGTGATCCTGTGGTTCTTTTACAGTTACATCTTTAACTTATATAAGTTATCGAATGTCGACCGCACCCGCACCACCATTCGGAATACAGTACTCACTGCAGTATTCACCGGTGTCACCTATATTTTCATTCCTTTCCTCAGTCCCACTTTTCCCTTAAGCCGCTTTCCCGCATTCGTGCTCATCGGCGGTATGGTGGTGCTGGTATTGTTGTGGCGCATCTGTTACGCTGCATTCGTGGTGCATCCCATCCTGAATAAAAAAGCACTGGTGGTGGGCGCCGGCTATACCGGCAGAGAGATCGTACGCACCCTGCTTAAGGATCCTGCCATCTACCACAAGACCGCCTACCGCATCTATGGCTTTATCGATGACGATCCCGAAAAGGCCGGAAAAAGCTACGACGATGTGAAAGTGCTGGGCGATGCTACATCGCTGGTGAAATTCGCCCGTCGCCTCGGCGTCAATGAGATCATCCTCGCCGTTCCCGATCAGCAGGATATCTCTCCGGCGCTGTATACCGCGCTGTTCACCTGCGAGCAATCGGGCATGCAGGTATCACAGGCTACCGATATCTATGAGGAGCAGACCGGACGTATCATGATCAAAAAGAAAGGGGAGGTGTATCATATCACCAATCCGTTCAGCATCGTACACAAGGATAATTTATACAATGCCATCAACCGCGTCATCAATATCGTGTGCGCCCTGCTGGCCGCTATCGTTGTTATTGTCGTACTGCCTTTCGTGTTCATGGTTGATCTGTTATTCGGTCGGGGACCTTTATTCTATTCGCAGGAAAGGGTAGGGGAGAACAACAAACCGTTCCACATCATTAAATTCCGCACCATGATCGTGGATGCGGAGAAACATACCGGACCTAAATTCGCTGACCGCCACGACGATCGCGTTACCAGAGTAGGCCGCATATTGCGCAAAACGCGTCTCGATGAACTGCCGCAATGCTGGAATATTCTGCGCGGCGACATCAACCTCATCGGTCCGCGCCCCGAACGCGCCTATTTTGTCGAAGAGCTGAGCCGACAGATACCCTTCTTCACGCTGCGGTCGGCCGTGAAACCCGGACTCACCGGCTGGGCGCAGGTGAAGCACCATTATGCCAATAATTTTGAGGACACCCTCATCAAACTGCAGTACGATCTTTATTATATCAAACACCGCTCACTACTGCTCGATATGGTCATCATCTTCAAGACCATCGGCGTTATGATCAAATTCAAAGGCACCTGATGCAGGCGTTCACCGGACTAAGCCGCTTTCGTATGGCCGCGCTGGGTATCTGGTGCGCTGTTGCTGCGGTCATGCCTTTTCATAAAGTGCTCAGCTCACCCTTGCTTATATTGTCGTTCCTGTGCATTCTGTTCAGCGGACAATTTGCACAGAAGTGGCAACAGCTGAAACAAACACCCAGATGGTGGGCTTTCGCTTCCATTTATCTGATCGCCGTACTTGCCTACCTCCTTTCCGATGACCGCCATGAAGCTTTGCGCGATCTCAATGTGAAACTGTATCTCGTATTGATACCGTTATTCTTTGCGCTGTTCGGCGAGGTGTCGGATGCTGCGCGCAGGTTGTTGCTGCATGCATTCATTTTCGGCTGTGCGGCATTCGGCGCAGTGGCACTCATCATTGCTGCGTATACGTATATGACCACCGGAGAGAATCAATTCTATTATAAATACCTCGTAGAATTCACCTATATCCATCCATCGTATGTGGCCATGTTCATGGTGTTCGCCATCATCCTCATCGCCTATGCGCTCATCACCCGCTGGCATATACTCACGCGGATGCAGGTGGGCAGTCGGCTGGGGCTGATCGTTTTTTTTATGCTGTTCATCTTCCTGCTCACCGCCAAGATCGCCATCGCCTCCATGTTCCTAGCACTCACCGTGGCCTTTGTGGTATGGGGATGGAAATATATCGGGTGGAAGCGCACCGTGGTGGTGGCCATCATCGGCAACATCCTCCTGTTTCTCGCGATGCTGGCACTGCCCTATACGCGCGAACGCATGCTGATGCTGCTCCGCTATAATGAGGTGAACTATACCAACAGTGTAGACTCCCGCGAGGAGATCTGGAAGGCAGCAGTGCAGGTGTGGCAGGCACATCCCGTTGCGGGCACCGGCTCTGGTGATGCCCAGGAGCTGCTGGTAGAGCAATATGGGAAAAATGGATTTGTCGTTGGAGTAGAAGAACGCTACAACACGCACAACGCTTATCTGCAGGTGCTGGTCGAAACAGGGTGCATCGGACTCGCGCTGCTGCTCGGGTATTTCATGCTCTGCCTCCGGTGGGCATGGCAGGACAAGAACTATGTCTGGGGCGCCTTCCTCCTCCTCTTCATGCTCAATATCGCCACCGAATCCATGTTCAAGACCCAGAGCGGTGTAGTTTTTTTTAGTTTCTTCAATGCCTTGCTGGGACTGGGTTCCGGCCGGAAGTAAGGCCTTTCTTTAACACCTTTTCACACTTTTTTTTGACCCTTCTGTAACTTTTAGGAGGGGGTATGCGCCTAATGGGTGTAACTGAAACAATAACAACATTCCAAACCATATCAAACAAGCTATTATGAAAACGTTATTCACTATCATCGCCCTCACACTCAGCACCGCCGTTTTTGCCAACACCGACGGACAAACCTCCGACAAAGAAAAAGCCAGCGTTAAGCGCAGCGTAGAACAAGTGGTTGCCAAACCCGAAGTGATCAGCGCCCTCGGCGTAGAAGGTTCTGCTGATGTGACCATCACCGTTGATGCCACCGGCGCCGTACATGTAGCTGCCGTGCAAACCAACGACTACCTGCTCGAATACCACATCCGCAAGAGCATCGAAGGCGCGAAAATGATCGTGGAAGATTCACTCGTAGGCAAGACAATCAACTTCATCGTTGACGTAGTGCAATCCAAATAATTAGGTTTAATTGCTGATCGTTCAAGTCGGCCAGAACACCGTCATCCGTTCTGACCTTCAAAAGCCCTCTTCGGAGGGCTTTTTTTGGGTGAGTGGGTGAGTGGGTCAGTGGGTGAGTCCGGGTAATCTTAAGAACAGAACAATTCTAAACATAGCCCAATTCCTATGTAACCGCTGAACCACCTAAACAAATTTCAACTACCCCCGCGTGTACAAAACCGGAAAAAAAAGAATAACCCTCATACAAAGATCCACTCACCAGTCATCACTCACCACAAACCCCTCAAAACAAATACCAAAAAAAAAAAGACACAAAAAACACACACAAAAACCTGAACACAAAACCCAAAAAA
>DAIMYJ010000141.1:0-5699 GCA_036734545.1 Chitinophagales bacterium | reverse complement strand
TAGTATGGCAGGCCGGTGGCCGGATTGATGCGTTCTCCATTACTGCGCGCAAACACCACACCGCGCTTGTAGAGTGTAGGTGTCATCTCCGATGCAGCCGTATTGAAAGTAGCCGGCTCTACAGAATACATTGAGGGCTTATTCCTGTTGGCGATCGCCCAGTCGCAGGTAGAAGCCAGATAATACCCGTCCTGCTTGTAGGCGGCATATTTCAGATACGTGGCTTTTGCCGACTGATATTTTCCGTTGATCTTCAGCAGATGCGCATACCGCAATAAAGTACCCGCGTCAGCGATATTATGTGAGGTGATCACCCCGTACCAATGCTCTGCATTGCGCCAGTCTTCCATTTGATAGTAGCAGTCAGCCAGGCGCTGGTTGACCATATAATCATACTGCTGCTGCAGGTGACTGAGATACAGGGCCGCCGCATCCGGGTATACGCCGTTGGCGTATAATTTATCTGCTTTGGACAATGCATCTGACTGTGCCATGGCCGGCCGGTATGTCAGCATCAACAATGCCACTATCCATATTCGGTATGATGCCATCTTACACATCAGAAAAAGCGGGGGTTTACAAATTTGTTATTATGTCTGTCGAAGCGATAGATCACAAATATCTCATGTGAAGGACCGAGGAACAAGCCATCATCTCCGAACGCCGTATTGAACGCATAACCAATCCCCGCTTCATGACGCGTGATTTTGTTGTCGGCATTGTATATATACTGTGCGGTAAATGACATGCTGTTGTTTGTCCTGTATGACGAACCGATCATAAAGGTGTTGTTCCAGATCAGATTGATACCGGCATCCAGTTGAGTGGGAAGGCTGTCGGCCATTTTGATCAGCACATTCGGTTTCAGTGCAAGCGACGGTGTGATCGGCACCAGAGCACCGGCAGTACCATAGAGCGTATTCACCTGATCGAACTGTATATTCTCGTCGCCATTGACATCCGGATCATCTGTTGGCGCCAGGCCGAACAACGAGATGGATGACAGTCCAAAGTAGTAATGATCGGAATGCACATAAATACCGGCGCCGGCGTTGGGCGACCAGTAGCTTTCCAATTCCTCGGAAAATGCCGGGTCGCCGCCGTTGAATGCGTCGAGTTCACTCACATTCACCCGGTAATTGGCGAGTGAAGCTTCCAGGCCGATGGCCAGGGTCATATTGTCACTCACGTGAATGCGGTAGGCATAATCGACACCCACGAAATTGGTGGTGGTAACACCAACTTTATCGCGATAGACCTTAGCGCCCAACCCCACTTTATCGTTGGCCAGCGGTGCGTGCAGAGTGATGGCTTCCGTTCGGGGTGCACCATTGCCGAAATTCACTGCATGGCGATGCAAAAAGAAATTCGCATCCAACACACCTGTAGATCCCGCATACGCCGGATTGAAGGTGAGCTGATTCAGCTGGAACTGCTCATACATGGGCGGCAATTGTGCAAAAGCCTGCATCGACATCCCCATGCATGTTCCGGCGATCAGTATATGACGTATGTTCATCATCGCTTCAAAACTATAAAGCCAACAATAGGATCCAGCAGACCGTCTACGCGCAGCACATAGAAATAGGTTCCTTCAGGCGCTTCGCCTGTCGAGGAAATAAATTCCACATTGCTACGGCCATCCCATATTTCTGACTCGCTCTGACTTGCGGTCTTTTCAAATATCAGGTTATTCCAGCGATCGTAGATACGCACGCTAAAGCGAATATTATTATTTGGCCAGATTACAGTAACGGCATCGAACTGACCATCGCCATTCGGAGAGAATGAGTTGGGTACCTGAATGGTGCCATCTGCGATATCCGGTTTATTTACTTTCACGCGCACGTAGGCGGTGTCACAGAAGGTGGGAATATTGTCGTCACAGACCACATATCCAAAATCATCCGGTCCCAGTTCAACGGCTACATAGTCTACCTGACCGGGCGGTATAAGTGTGGTCACACCTATCGTTTCTTCGAGCAGCAGCTCGGTGATCGTTAAACCATCGCCATCGCCGTCAAAATCGTTAAGCAGCACCAGGATGGAAATCGTATCACCGATCACCATCTCCACGGTGTCATTCACTGCGGTGGGGGCGTTGAAGTTGGTCGACTGCACATTCACGCAAACGGTGGCGGTGTCGCAATACACATCGGAGCCTATCTTGCAGGCTCTGTAGATGAAGCAATCTTCGCCATACGTATCAGGGAAAGGTTCGTAATACACCACTTCGCCACCAATGATGGTGGTAGCGCCGAAATCGGCATCGTCGATGATGTCCATTTCCAGCCCTTCGTCATCGATGTCGATATCATTGAGCAGCGGTTCCACATTGATCGGCGTGTTCACGAAGGTTTCATCCAGATCGTCCACGGCGATGGGGGCATCGTCCAGTGGATTCACGGTGATGATCACGGAAGTGGTACCGCAGATATCGGTGGGGGCTGTATTGGCACAACCGGTATATTCAAAACTCTCGGTGCCGAAAAAATCCGGGTTAGGGGTGTAGATGAGCAGGTCGTTCACGGCATCCACCAGCACGGTGCCATTGGCAGGCGGTGTTTCTATCACCAGATAGATATCTGTGACCCCTGTGGTATTCAGGTCGTTGGCCGTAACGTCGAGGATGATGTCTTCCACATCCTCGTTGATCACATAGAAGTCCGGGGCCGCATCATAGGATTGTGCTGTCACCTCTGCGCCGAAACACAGGCCCAGTGCCAGCAAAACTCCGTACAGCCCTGATCGTATTGGCATCATCACTCAAAAATAGGGATTTAATCGGCATTCAAAAACGGATAACGGTAATCCGTTGGTGGATTAAAGTTCTCTTTGATCGTTCTGGGCGACACCCAGCGGAGCAGATTCAGCACGCTGCCGGCCTTATCATTAGTGCCCGAAGCCCGCGCACCGCCAAACGGCTGCTGGCCTACAACGGCTCCTGTCGGCTTGTCGTTGATGTAAAAGTTACCGGCTGCATGGCGCAACACCTGCGTGGCTTCCACCACGGCATAACGATCCTGCGAGAATATGGCCCCCGTTAACGCGTAGGGCGAGGTCGAATTCACCAGTTCCAGCGTTTCGCTCCATTTATCGGCGTCGTATACATAGATCGTGAGCACCGGACCGAATATCTCTTCACACATGGTGCGGTAGGCGGGATCTTTCGCCAGGATCACCGTAGGTTCAATGAAATATCCCTTCGATTTATCATAATTACCGCCGGCGATGATCTCCTGACCATCGGCCTTGGCTTTGGCGATATAACCGGAAATACTGTCAAAAGCCTTTTCGTCGATCACCGCATTGATGAAGTTGGTAAAATCGTCGATCGGACCCATTTTCATAGTGCTGAGGTCTGTGACGAGGTATTCACGCACCTCGGCCCACATATTGGAAGGGATGTAGGCGCGGGAGGCAGCAGAACACTTTTGTCCCTGGAATTCGAACGCGCCGCGGCTCAGCGCAACGGCAACCGCCTTCGGGTGTGCACTCGGATGAGCGATCACGAAGTCTTTACCGCCTGTTTCACCCACGATGCGCGGGTAGGTCTTATAGAGATGGATATTATCGCCAATGGTCTTCCATATCGTGCGGAACACCTCGGTGGAACCGGTGAAGTGGATACCGGCAAAATCGGGGTGACTGAAGATCACCTTACCGGCTTCCGAACCGCTTACGTGCACGAGGTTGATGACGCCGTCGGGGAGCCCCGCTTCGCGCAGGATCTCCATGATCACCCAGGCGCTGTAGATCTGTGTGTTGGATGTTTTCCATACCACCGTATTGCCCATCATGGCCGGCGCCGTAGGCAGGTTGCCACCGATGGAGGTGAAGTTGAACGGACTGAGGGCGAAGATGAAGCCTTCGAGGGCGCGGTGCTCCATGCGATTCCAGATACCGGGTGCACTCTCGGGCTGATCGGTATATACCTGCTGCATGAATTCGGCATTGAAACGCCAGAAGTCGATGAGCTCACACGCCGCATCGATCTCAGCCTGGAAAGGGTTCTTGCTCTGTCCCAACATGGTGGCCGCATTCATCTTATAGCGATACGGTCCGGCGAGCAGCTCTGCCGCTTTCAGGAAAATGGCCGCGCGCTCCTCCCAGGGGGTGTTCTCCCACTGCGCTTTGGCCGCCAGCGAGGCATCTATGGCCATCCGCACATGCGAGGCATCCCCCTGATGATACACGCCCAGCGTATGCTGCAGCTCATGCGGCGGATGTATACTCACGGTCTTGCCTGTGCGCACCTCCTTGCCGCCGATGAACATCGGGATATCTGCGGCCACCGACTTGAGATCGGCGATCGCGCGTTTCAGGGCGGCACGCTCCGGAGTGCCGGGGGCGTAGCTCTTTACAGGTTCATTGACAGCCTTGGGGATGCGGAATATTGCGTTGGACATGTACGTGATTTTGGGGGCAAAGATACGGGTTGCTCCCCGGATTCGGCATCCTGCACAGGGGCGCAGGTGTGCATAGAACCACGCAGACATACAGAATGGCAAGTACGGCTCCTTATAGCTTACCGGTAGTTTTTCGGATGCGGACAAATACCTTTCGAACAATCACGATGATCAGTTGTATCCCTTGCATGGGGCATAAAAAGCAACATCTGCCTGAAAAGGAGTGCGTGATATGCGGCCGGTCCTTCGCGTGGCGCAAAAAATGGGCACGACACTGGGAGGAGGTTCGCTATTGCAGCGACCGGTGCCGGCAACAAAAAAGGCAAAAGGAAGACAGCCCCGTAACAGGCATCATAAAATAATCAAACACTATGCGCAGACCCTGGAATCTGCCCGATCATCCGATATACAGTCTGGCCACTTACCATGCCGACAGTGTGAATATGAACATCTGCACCTATGTCACACCGGTGAGCATGGAGCCTAAGTTGTATGCCATCGCCGTATATCATGGCTCACGCACGCTGGAAAACCTGCGCGCCCATCCGGTAGTGCACCTGCAGTTGCTGCGCAAACCACACATCCTGCTGATCAACGCGCTGGGCAAACGCTCCGGGCATACCACCGACAAACGCAAAATGCTGCAGCGCAAGAAGATGCTTGATATGTGGGAGGGCTTACCGGTATTAAAAGAATGCGCTGCCATCGTACAGCTGCGCGCTATTTCCGCGCAACGCGCGGGAGATCATGATCTGTATCTGTTCGAAACGCTGCGATATAAAACATTTCAGGATGATCAGATACTGATGGTGAGTGATCTCATAAAGGCTGGCATTATCCTCAAGAAGTAACGCAACACGATCGGCCAATGGCCGTTTCAACTGCATACAGCAGTATGATCATCCTGCTGATCATACTTTGCATGCCGGATCAGTTGCACATCCTTACTTCTCACGTATTATGCCTCTTGATCCTATCGATCGCGCATTGGAACTTTTTAGTTTCCATTGGGCGGTTTTCAGTATACAGCATTTTCCTTCGAATGGGCTTTTCCACCTTTTGATGGCAAAAGGTGGAGCCAAAACCATTGGGCTGTCGCAGCCGATGACGCATCCCTAATGTTTGACGCTATGCGCGAGAAAGGGCGCAGCCCGGTAAGCAGGGCAAGTCAATACCACAGGTATGCATTTCTGATAGTTCAGGTTTTCCTCCTGCGCCTGCTCTCGCTTACAGTATTGCTAAGAAGTCAATCCCGGTGCGCGTCTGCACATAAGGGCTGCTGTCATCGCC
>DAIMYJ010000140.1:0-5724 GCA_036734545.1 Chitinophagales bacterium | reverse complement strand
CAGACTTAGGATCTGGCGCCGCGAGGCATGGGGGTTCGAGTCCCTCCACCCGCACATCATCTTTCGCCCGCCGGGGAACAAATACCGCCTGACCGTGGTTCTACCTGAATACCACGCCGGCCCATAAACCGTTAACACTTACAAAACATAGCCGTGAACGTATCTGTAGAGAACTTAGGCCACCTGCACAACCTGGTGCGTATAGAGGTGAGCAATGCCGATTACCGCGAACGCTTCGAGAAAGCGATCAAAGACCTATCCAAGAAAGCCCAGATGCCCGGATTCCGCGTGGGACACGTGCCCGCAGGCATGGTGCGCAAGATGTACGGGCAAAGCGTGATCCTGGAGGAACTCTACCGCCTGGTGAACGACCAGATGAACACCTGGCTCAAGGAGAACAACTATGAACTGCTGGGCGATGCCCTGCCGGTGCCGAACGACCTGGGGGTTGACCATAACTCCGAGAAATCCTACGAGTTCGCCTATGAGGTGGGTATCCAGCCCGAGATCGAGGTAGAAGGCGTTCTGCGCAATGCCGCACCGTTCACCCGCTACCGCATCCCCGCCAGAGATGAGGAGATCAACCAGGAACTCGAGCGCATGCAGCGCAAATACGGCGAGCGCAAGGATGTGGATGCCATCGAAGAGAACGATGTGATCTACGCCCACGCCACCGAACTCAATGCCGACGGTACCGAGAAGGAAGGCGGTGTGCAGATCGATACGTATTTCAACCTGCAGATGCTCAATGACGACCAGCAGGGGATCTTCCTCGGCGCAAAAAATGGCGAGACTAAAAATATTGACGATATCTTCTCCGTCTTCAAGGGAGATAAAGTGCGCATAGCCAAGAATGTGCTGCAAATGAGTGAAGCCACAGAGGAATCCGTGGCCGGCATCAACCCGGGCTTCAGCTTCCGTATCGACCGCATCGCCCGCCTGTTCGCGGCGGAGATGAACGAGGCGTTCTTCGCGGAAGTGAGCAAGGAAGTAGGCGAGGTGAGCTCAGAGGACGAACTCCGCACCAAGATCCGTGAGGCGATCGAGATGTATAACGACCAGATGACCGATGTGCATCTGGAAAATGCTATCTTCAATTACCTGATGGATACAACCGGAGTGCCCCTTCCGGAAGTCTTCTTAAGGAAGTGGTATGTGGAGGCCAACAAGAAGGAAGAGACTTCGGAGGATTTCGAAAAGGAATTCGCCGATTTCCTCACCAACCTGAGGCAGTCGCTCATTTACCGCACCGTTCAGCGGGCGCACAATATCGAAGTGAGCAATGAGGAGATCATCCAGGAAGCCCACACCACGGTAGCCCGCAGCTATATGCAGCTGGGCGATGATTTTGTGCAGTATGTGCTCCGCAACCAACTGAAAGACAAACAGTTCGTGGAGAACATGCACAACCGGGTAGCGCAGAAGAAATTCTTTGCCGCCCTCCGCGGATATGTCAGTGTGGATGAGCAGCCTATTACGCTCGAAGCATTTCAGGAACTGAATAAAACAACGGAAGAAACGTATGCATCCTAACGAATTTCGCAAGTACGCAGTACAGCACATGGGCATGAGCAGCAATGCCCTCGACAGCTACATGAATGCCACCAGCATGCATGTGACCAACTTTACCCCTTACATCATCGAGGAGCGTCAGCTCAACGCTCAGGCGCTGGACGTGTTCAGCCGACTCATGATGGACCGTATCATTTTCCTTGGCACCGGCATTGACGACTACGTGGCCAACGTGGTGCAGGCGCAGCTGCTGTTCCTCAGCAGTGTGGATGCCAAGCGCGATATCCAGATCTACATCAACAGCCCCGGCGGTGTGGTGTATTCCGGACTGGCGATCTATGATACCATGCACTATGTAACCCCTGATGTAGCCACCATCTGCACCGGTATCGCCGCTTCCATGGCCGCCGTGTTGCTGTGCGCCGGCGAGAAGGGCAAGCGCTCGGCACTGGCCCACAGCCGTGTCATGATACACCAGCCTATGGGCGGTGCGCAAGGACAGGCCAGCGACATGGAGATATCCCTCAAGGAGATCCTGAAACTCAAGTCAGAGCTCTATACCATCATCAGCAACCACAGCGGCCAGCCGTTCGATAAGGTGGAGAAAGACTCCGACCGCGACTACTGGATGCGCGCCGAAGAGGCCAAGGATTATGGCATGATCGACGAGGTGCTGGTGCGCGATCCCAAGAAAAGCTGATCGTTTACCTGAAAAAAGGTAAATTTGGTATAGTATGAAGAAGAAAGAAGCCACACATTGCTCCTTTTGTCTGCGTCCGAAAGAGGATGTTCGCATCCTGATCGCCGGATCAGAAGGGCATATCTGCGAGAACTGCGTTGAGCAGGCTCAGCAAATGGTGGAGGAAGAGCTCCACACGCCGGTCAAGCGGTACAAATTCGCCATGTCCACCTCCATGAAGCCCCGTGCTATCAAGGAGTTCCTCGACACCTATGTGATCGGGCAGGATGAGGCGAAGAAGATCCTCTCCGTAGCGGTGTATAATCACTACAAGCGTCTGAATCAGAAGACCAGCGAGGATGTGGAGATCGAAAAATCCAACATCATCATGGTAGGGCAGACCGGTACGGGCAAGACCCTGCTGGCCCGCTCCATAGCCAAATACCTGAATGTGCCCTTCGCCATCGTGGATGCGACCGTGTTCACCGAGGCCGGGTATGTGGGGGAGGACGTGGAGAGCATCCTCACCAGACTGCTGCAGGTATGTAACTATGATGTAGCAGCTGCCGAGAAGGGCATTGTCTATATCGACGAGATCGACAAGATCGCCCGTAAGGGAGATAATCCTTCCATCACCCGCGACGTAAGCGGCGAGGGTGTGCAGCAGGCACTGCTGAAAATGCTGGAGGGCACCGAAGTGATGGTTCCCCCGCAGGGAGGCCGCAAGCACCCCGAACAGAAGATGGTGAAGGTGAATACCCAGAACATCCTGTTCATCTGCGGCGGCGCCTTCGACGGTATCGAGCGCATCATCGCGCGACGCACTGCCACTCAGCTCATCGGCTTCAAACGTAATGAGGACGAGAAGAGTGTTGACCGGGAGAATATGCTGCAGTATATCGCACCGCAGGACCTGAAAGCGTTCGGACTGATACCCGAGCTCATCGGCCGCCTGCCCGTGCTTACCCATCTGGATCCGCTGGATGCCGGCACTTTGCGGGCCATCCTGATCCAGCCGAAGAATGCCATCATCAAGCAGTATAAGCAGCTGTTCGGCCTGGAGGGTATCACCCTGGAGGTGGATGATGCCGTGTTCGACTTCATCGTGGAGAAGGCCATTGAGTTCAAGCTGGGTGCCCGCGGTTTGCGCAGCATCTGTGAAGCCCTGCTCACCGACGCCATGTTCGAGCTGCCCTCAGACCCGAACGCCAAAACCTTCCACCTCACGCTGGAGTACGCCACCGGTAAGTTCAACCAGTCGAAGCTGAGCCTGCTGAAGATCGCCTCCTGAGCAAGATAACTAACGAAAGATAGAGACCGCCCCCGGGCGGTCTTTTTTGTTTTCCGATGCACAGAGTCCTGCGGGCGGTCGGGTAATAGGGGATTGGAGCGGGAATGCCTAAAAACACAAAAGGAGGCCTAAGCCTCCTTTCGGTCGTGAACCTAATTTATGAAACAAACCAACTGTCTTGTTTACAGCTCGTCCATGTCAACGATCACTATGGCCTGGACGGGCAATTGTTTGGGTAATGCTTTTCTCATAGACTTGAATCGTTTGGCGTGATGAAATCGTTTGACGAATTCAAAAGTAAGCGCTTATAAACGGTTGTATATTACAGCATTGATAAAAAAGTGACGCAATAAATATTATAAAAAACTGGTAAAAATGGCTTTAAAGTCCAAATATATGCAAAATATATACAAAAAATAGTTAAAATAGTGACATTTGTAATATGAAATGGGGTGTTTTTCGCATGAAAAATCTACATTTTGGGTCTTGGGTATTTTTAGTTTGGATAGGAATTATCCATATTTGTTTGAACAAAAACCAAGCAGGATGTGACGGGGTTAAAGCCCGAAATAGCCTGAAAGACCCATAGATAAGCAACTTTCAAAGCATTTGATCACACACTTCACCACGACACTGCATGAAAAACCTCATCGAAATCTCCAAGATTGTGACCAAGAAGAGGATCTCCAAGATCGAGATCTTTGACAAGAGTCTGCTCAATCGCAAGGACAGCAAGTTCAATGAGTTTTACGAGGGGTTGGTGAACGACAAGTTCACGACCGATGAAGAGGCGGCTGCCGCTTTGTATGAGACCTCGCCGTTGGACGACAAGTACCGTCAGCTGAAATCCCGCTTTACCAAGCGCTTACTGAACACCCTGTTCTTTCTGGACAGCAACGACCCGAGTTTTTCCGATTATCATAAGGCGAATTACAACTGCAACAAGAACTGGGCGCAGATACGCATATTGCTGAGCAGCGGCGCGCGCAACTCTGCGATCAAGATCGCGGCGAAAACGCTGAGCGTGGCGCAGAATTATCGCTTCACCGATATCATCCTGAACTGTTCACGCATTTTGATGAGCAATGCGAGTCTGACCGGCAATGAACGCGAGTATGAGGAATATGCCGAGATCACCGACAAGGCCATGAAGGACCTGCAGGCGGAGATACAGGCAGAGGAATTGTATCAGCGTCTCAGCATCAAATTCGCATCCGCTGCGTATTACGATGCCGATATGGGCAAGATCGCCGAACGATCGCTGGAAACGGTAAATGCCCTCTGCAAGCAAAGTGAATCCTATCAGATCCATTATCTGCGTTTTCAGATCTGGACCATCAAGGCGCAGATTCAGGGCGACTTCAAGGAAGTGATCCGCGTGTGCGACCTGGCAGAGCGGTATCTGGAAGACAATCCGAATTTCAACCAGAAGATCAAGCTCGCCAATCTGGCGCTTATCGGCATCAACGCCTATCTGCAATTGCGCGATTACGACAACGGCCGCAAAAATGCCGAGCGCTGTCTGGACCTGCTGCAGGAAGGCAGCAATAACTGGTTCATCTTCCTGGAATATTATTTTCTCCTGGCGATGCACACGGAGAACTATATCAATGCCGCAGCCATCTTCATCAAGGTCATCAATCATCCGCGCTTCCTGTATACATCAGAGGAACGCAAAGAAAAATGGCGCATATTCGAAGCCTATATCAATTATATCTTCGAATCGGAAGACCTCGACCGCGACCTGCTCAGCACCGACAGCAAACGGAAATTCCGCCTGCACAAGTTCCTCAATGAAGTGCCGAATTATACCAAGGATAAAAAAGGCTACAACGTATCCATCCTGGTGATACAGATTCTCTACATGCTGGAGAAAGGTGAATACACCGGCATCATCAACCGCGCCGAAGCACTCAATGTATATTGCAGCCGCTACCTTCGCAAAGACGATGCATACCGCAGCAACTGCTTCCTAAAAATGCTGCTCACCATGGTGAAAGAGGACTTCGTTTATGACCGCACGCGGCAGATGGCCCAAAAATATCTCCGCAAAATGACCGCCGGCGATCCGGATGGCAATAACACCGTAAATGAATGGGAGATCATCCCCTACGAGATCCTCTGGGAAAAAGTCCTCAACCGACTGAAGAATAAAGTGGCGATGAGGGTGTAGTGGTGAGTGGTGAGTAGTGAGTGGTGAGTGGTGTGTGGTGAGTGGTGAGTGGGTGATTGGGTCTGTGGG
>DAIMYJ010000139.1:0-5957 GCA_036734545.1 Chitinophagales bacterium | reverse complement strand
GGCCGCAAGGAGAGGGCGGGGGGTGAGGTTCACGCAAAGTGAATCCCAAGTATTGAGAAGTACGTAAATAAACAACTTTCAACTTCCAACTTTCAACCCACAACCTTCAACCTCCCCCCTACACAAACTTCCTCAACACCGGCGTCTTCTGCATCAGGGTGATGATGCCCATGGTGATGGCGGTAACAATGATGGCGGCAACCGGGATGGCAATGAAAGGCACTATGTGCATGGCCGGCGGATAGATGCCGATGTAGCCCATGAACACGCCCTCGAATAATTCGATGATGAGCGGATGCAACAAATAAATACCAAAGGTGGTACTGCCCAAATAGGCGAGCTGCTTATATTTCTTCTCAGAGAATTTGCTGAAAGCGCGCATCGCATAATGTTCGAGCAATATGAATGCCGACGCTGCCATGATGAAGATGCCGGGGCGGTGGTGCGATAACCAGAACACCTGCATTTTGCCGTGCAGGTTGCTGTCGTACCAGGCAAGGCATACATTCAGGACATAACTCAGCACGAACACCACCCACGTGATGCGGATCTCTTTTGCCGTGAACTGATGATGCATCAAATAATACCCCATCATATAAAATCCCAGATACGGCGTAACGATCGGGATATTGAAACCGAGGGAGAAGTCGTAGTAATGGTAAGCCAGCGGCAACAACACATCAGCAAACACCCATAAGCCGAGCAGATACCATTGATCCGTTCGGGTGAGCACGGGTGCGATCTTGCGGAGCAGTGGCGTGACGAGATACATGCCGATGATCATATACAGGAACCACAGGTGATCATACACTGCGCCGGCCAGCGGATTCTTCAGGTAGGTCCACCAGTCATCCGCGGTTATCCCGCCATGCATATAATGCTGGTCCAGGAGGATGCGCACTTCATACACCAGTGTCCAGAACAGCAGCGGCACGAATACACGGGTAAGACGTTTTTTGAAAAAGCTGCCGTAGGGTTCTTCGTGACTCAGCAGGAGTGCGCCGCTGATCATCAGAAAGATGGGCACGCCTGCGCGGCCGATGGTGTCGAACAAGAGGCAGGTGATCCAGAATCCCGTTTCTGTATCCGATTCGCGCCACAGCCAGGGTGTGGCGATGTGGAGCTGCACCACCGCGTAGGTCGCCACGAAGCGCACCAGATCGAAGTGGACGGCACGCTTGCGTATGGGCAGATTCGGGTCTATGCTCATGTGGCAGTAAAATTAGCGTTTTCCCGAAAGCCCTCATGCCCACTATGCACATACCGGGGGCGGCGGGCGGCATAGCTGTATAGGTTTACCGACACGCCACCGGAAGGGCGATCTGTTAAAGTCTCGTAAAAAAAACTATATGATTTAACAGAAGCCGCGATATTTGGCTTATTTTGTGTGAACAACCCGATCCCATGCTCCGGCCTTTCTGGCATTCTCGCTTTCTCATTCCTGCATTGCTGATGCTGCTGTCCGCCTGTTCCAAACCGGATGGGCCGGAAGAAGTAGCGGTTAACTTTTTTCACACACTGTACAACGAGCATGATCTCGAGGCCGCAGAAAAAATGGTGACCGATGCCAGCCGCGATAAACTGCACGATGATTTTAAATATATCGAAGGGGCACTGGCCGTGATCGCCACAGAACAAAACACGACCTACGACTTTCAGGCAAGATCAGAACAAACACGCACATCAGCCGATTCTGCATTTGTCTATGTGTGGACCTCGCTCGATAACTCCACTACAGAAACCCTGCTGCTGCGTGAAGGTGATCGCTGGCAGGTCGACTTCACCTATCCTTCCGGACAAGCCGCCAAAAAAGCGCTGACGGAAGAAGTATTGAACGTCACCGAAAAACAGGCTCGTTTGCCGGAGACTCCCGGTCAGTAAATTTTCCATTTAAATAGGATGATGGCAGATCTTCGCAGATCGGTCATTGAATTTTTCTGCGTTCATCTGCGCGATCTGCGGGATATCTAAACACACCTGCAGGTCACTGCAATTACTTGACACAACAGGTTCGAACTATCAGTTAGATCAAATAAAAAAGAGGCTGTCCTTTTGAGACAGCCTCTTCTATTTTTTCTCAGTGACATTCCATCAACTGCATCCCAGGCTTTCGCCACAATTCAGACACTTGTAACAAGTACCGTTGCGGATGGTGGTGTGACCACACTTCGGACACGGAGGTGCATCGCCCATCAGTGACTGGTTGGCGGCATCCTGTGCGTTGGCCATCTGGTATTTCTCAGCACTGGCTTTGCGGGTAGCAGCGGCATCTGATTGCTTTGACTTTGCAGAAACCGGTTCTGTTACAGGATAATTGCCGGTTGTTTCAGAGGAAATATCCTGTGCCGATTTCTCGAACATGCTGATATCTTCCGGAGCCACATGCACCAGGTCAGTGCGGTTCAGGTATTCGAACGCCAGCAGTCGGAATACATAGTCAACGATCGAAGTACTGAACTTGATGTTGGCATGATCTACCGGGCCGCTCGGTTCGAAACGGGTGAACGTGAATTTATCGGTGAACTCTTCCAGCGGCACGCCGTACTGCAGACCTATCGACACGGCGATGGCGAAGCAGTTCAACAGTGAGCGGTAAGAAGCGCCTTCTTTGTGCATATCAATGAAGATCTCACCCAGTGTACCATCTTCATATTCGCCGGTGCGCACGAAAATGGTTTGTCCGCCGATCTTCGATTTCTGCGTGAAACCATCGCGCTTCGCAGGAAGTTTCTTGCGCTCTACCACACGGCTCAGCTGACGCTTGAAGATCGTGTCGGTCGACTGCATGATGATACTGCGGGCAGCTTCGAGCACTTCCTCGCTGGTCCATTCGTGCTTGGTCTTTTCTTCGGTGCCTTCCTTGGCATCGCTCTTGGTAGAGAGCGGCTGCGACAATTTAGAACCATCGCGATACAGGGCATTGGCTTTGAGGCCCAGCTGCCAGCTCAGCATATAGCACTCTTCGATCTCTTCAACGGTAGCCTCATGCGGCAGGTTGATGGTCTTGGAGATAGCGCCGCTGATGAAAGGCTGCACGGCACCCATCATGCGCACGTGACCGTGCTGATGGATATAACGCTCGCCGATCTTACCGCACTTGTTAGCGCAGTCGAATACATTGTAATGCTTCTCCTGCAGGTACGGTGCCCCTTCGATGGTCATGGTACCGCAGATATGATCGTTTGCGGCTTCGATCTCTTCTTTGGTGAAACCGAGTGCGCGCAGCAGGTTGAAGCCCGGCTCATTGTAGTGTTCGCTGCTGAAGCCTAAACGCTCAAGCGTTTCTACGCCCAGTGTGAACACATTGAACACAAAGCTGATATCGAATGCAGAAGCCATCACCTTGTCAACGTGCAGTACTTCCTGCTCGGTGAATCCTTTCTGCTTCAGTGTTTCATAATTTACATACGGTGCATCTTTCAGCGTACCGGTACCTTTCGCATAGTTCACGATGGCTTCGATGCTTTCGTCTTTGTAGCCAAGGTTCTTCAGTGCCAGCGGTATGGACTGGTTGATGATCTTGAAGTAACCGCCGCCGGACAACTTCTTGAATTTCACGAGTGCGAAATCCGGTTCAACACCGGTGGTGTCGCAATCCATGAGCAGGCCGATGGTGCCTGTAGGTGCGATCACGGTAGCCTGTGCGTTGCGGTAGCCGTACTGATCACCCAACTGCAGCGCCTCATCCCAGGCATCGCAGGCGGCTTTCAGCAGGTACTCGGGACACAGTGCCTGATCGATACCCATCGGTTTGATCTCGAGTCCTTCGTAGTTATCTGCAGCATTATAAGCGGCATAACGGTGATTGCGCATTACACGCATCATGTCTTCCTTGTTCAGTTCGTACCCTTTGAAAGGTCCGAGAGCCTTCGCCATTTCTGCGGAGGTCTTGTACGAGATACCGGTCATGATGGCCGAGATGGCACCGGCGATGGCACGCGCCTTATCGCTGTCGTACGGAATACCGCTCACCATCAGCAGAGAGCCGAGGTTGGCGAAACCGAGACCGAGCGTGCGGAACTCGTATGACAACTGAGCTACTTCCGGGCTCGGGAACTGCGCCATCAGCACAGAGATCTCGAGCACTACTGTCCACACGCGGCAGGCATGTTCGAAAGCCTCCACATTGAACACCAGTTTATCGTCGTCGTAGAATTTACGCAGGTTCAGTGAAGCGAGGTTACATGCGGTATTGTCGAGGAACATGTACTCGCTGCACGGATTGGATGCATTGATGCGGCCGGATTTCGGACAGGTATGCCATTCATTGATGGTCGTGTCGTACTGCACACCGGGGTCGGCACAACGCCAGGCGGCGTAGGCGATCTTTTCCCACAGCTTGCGGGCAGAAACGGTCTTGAACACTTTGCCGTTGGTGCGGCCGATCAGTTCCCACTGACCTTCTTCTTCCAATACTTTGAAGAAGGAGTTGGGGATACGCACAGAGTTATTGGAGTTCTGTCCGGCAACGGTGCGGTAAGCTTCACCTTCATAATCAGATGAATAACCGGCAGCGATGAGGGCAGCTACTTTATCTTCTTCTTTTACCTTCCACTCAACAAAACCTTCGATCTCGGGGTGGTCGAGGTCGAGACATACCATTTTAGCAGCGCGACGGGTAGTACCGCCGGATTTGATGGCGCCGGCAGCAGCGTCGCCGATCTTAAGGAAGCTCATCAGGCCGGATGAGGTTCCGCCACCGCTCAGTTTCTCCCCTTCACCGCGGATCTTGGAATAGTTAGTACCCACACCGGAACCGTATTTGAAGATACGGGCCTCGCGGGTCCACAGGTCCATGATACCGCCTGCGTTCACCAGGTCATCATCCACGCTCAGGATAAAGCAGGCGTGCGGCTGAGGACGCTCGTAAGCAGAGGTGGATTTTTTCAGTTCGCCGGAATCCGGGTCTACATAGTAGTGACCCTGTGGCTTGCCTTTGATACCATACGCGCTATGCAGACCGGTATTGAACCACTGCGGCGAGTTGGGCGCACCCATCTGTGCCAGGATCATATACGCGAGTTCCTCATAGAATACCTGCGCATCGTTTGCAGTGGCAAAGTAGCCATACTGTTCACCCCACTGACGCCAGCAGTCCGCCAAACGGTGGGCTACCTGTTTAATGGAGGTCTCACTGCCGGTGCTGCCATCGGGCTGAGGTACACCCGCCTTGCGGAAGTACTTCTGCGCCAGGATATCGGTAGCCACCTGGCTCCAATCCTTGGGCACCTCTACATTGTGCATTTCAAATACGGCATCACCGGTGGTGTTGCGGATAACGGATGAACGCAGTTCATACTGAAACTGGTCATACGGACTCGTTCCCTCCTGTGTGAAGTAGCGGGAGATGGAGAGTCCGCCCGTTGCGGGTTTCTTTTTGCTGGCCATGCTGATAAGTTCGTTTCGGTTTGTTGGTAAAGGGGTCTTCGTAAGCAGGTTCAATTACTGACGAAAAAACCTCCCGGTTCTCTCGAGAGGTTTCACGAAAGTAGGACAACATGCTGTTTACAAACAAGTATCATTTTTCCACCCCCTTGTGGGTAAGATGAAAAGAGTCTTGTACCGTGGGCATCGGGTTGTTCACATATATTTTTATTTAAACTGTTTTTCAGAACCGATGTCCACATTGGTGTTGAAATAAACATTGAATTTGGGGAAAAAATTCAGCGCTAAAACTTGCAGGAGAAATAGGAGAAGGATAAGAAGGGTGAGTGGTGAATCGTGAATCGTGAGTCGTGAGTCGTCAATCGGAATGGGATGAGCTGCCCCAGAGCACGAAAGCAATAAAGCCTTCTAAAACTACAGTTAAGCTCCCTCCCCTTGTATCCCGGAGGAACGGAGGGATACAAGGAGAGGGCGGGGGGTGAGGTTCACGTGCAGTGAGTCATCAATAGGAATGAGTTGAGCTGCCCCAGAGCACGAAAGCAATAAAGCCTTCTAAAACTACAGTTAAGCTC
>DAIMYJ010000138.1:4586-6094 GCA_036734545.1 Chitinophagales bacterium | reverse complement strand
GCGAGATTTTTTTCGAGGGCATCGGTGAGGTCAACACCGGTTTGGTTGGCGATGCAGATGAGTACGAAGAGCACATCGGCCAGTTCGTCGGAGAGCTGTTTGTCTTTATCGCTTTCCTTGAACGATTGTTCACCATACTTGCGCGCCATGATGCGGGCTACCTCACCCACCTCTTCGGTGAGCATGGCCATATTGGTGAGCTCATTGAAATACCGTACACCGGTAGTGGTGATCCAGTTGTCGATCGTTCTTTGGGCTTCAGCGATGGTCATGACAGCATTTGGGGTTGAGAGAATGAAAAAGTATCAGGGTTCCTGCTCCGGCTCACCCTGGCGTTTGAGGTCGTCGTATTGTTTGAAGGATTCCAGCAATACAGAGTCTTCCGGATTTTCGTAGGCGCTTACGATCTTTTCGATATACACAGGATCGTTCCGATAGGTGCCCAGCATACTGTAAATGCCATAATTGCTCCCCACCAGAAAGGCGATACCCAGCAACATGGCAAACACTGAACGGATGAATAAGGGCTGTATCAGATATAACAAGGCCTTGCGGTCTTCACCTTCGAGCCTGCGGTAGTAGAGTACAATATAGCCGAGCAGCCCCACCGTTGAGCATACTGCGGTGATGAGCAGGGCTTTGTCAGCCTGGAGCAGCATGATCCTCGTCATGATCGCGATCACCATCACCGATACCGACCACAATCCGAACAGATACATCAGGCGCATGATACGACCAACGCGGTTCTTGTCGAGGAACACCAGAATACCCGAAGCGAGATAATAAAAAGAGAGTGTGCCGAAGAACAGCATGCTGATGCGTTCGCCGAAATTTTCCATGCTGGGCTTGATGAGCAGGAACAAAACGGTCAGGCCTACCAATATCAGCTCGAAATAGCGCGAAAAGAATTTTTTGGTCTTGCTGTCGGTGCTCATTCCTTGATTTTCGTGTCGATGAGAATGGTCACCGGTCCGTCGTTCACCAGTGCCACCTGCATATCGGCACCAAAGATACCGGTGCGGATGGTTTTTCCGGTGATATCGGTGAGGCTTTTTATGAACGCCTGATAGAGCGGAACGGCGGTGTCGGGTTTTGCGCTGCGGATGAAGGAGGGACGGTTGCCTTTGCGGGTGGAGGCGAACAGGGTGAACTGACTGACCACGAGGAATTCGCCGCCTGCATCGCTGATGTTGATGTTCATGAGCCCTTCGGCATCACTGAACACCCGCAGTCCGGCGATCTTTTGCGCCAGCCATTCCACATCTTCTCCGGTATCGGCATCCTCAATGCCGAGGAGAATGACAAAGCCTTTCCCGATCTCAGAAAATGTTTTGCCTTCGATGCTCACGGAAGCGGAGCTGACACGTTGAATTACTGCGCGCATATTTTGCGATAAAAATAAACTAATTCCTCCGGACCAGCTGATTCGGGCCGGGAGGCCCAACCGTATCATGGGCATGATCTTTCTAGCGGTCGGTCGCCCCTATGGGGCTAAATACAGATGGTAG
>DAIMYJ010000138.1:0-4486 GCA_036734545.1 Chitinophagales bacterium | reverse complement strand
GATGCGATGTTTAACCGAGTTACATCGCCCCTATGGGGCTAAATACAGATGGTAGGGTTGTGTTTTTTAGATGCGATGTTTAACCGAGTTACATCGCCCCTATGGGGCTAAATACAGATGGTAGGGTTGTGTTTTTTAGATGCGATGTTTATCTGAGTTACATCGCCTCTATGGGGCTATATACGGATTGTTGTGTGCTGACTTTTGAGATATAATATTTATCAAAGTCACCCTGGTCTTGCAGGGCTAAATGCAGATAGCTGGGGAAAAGGCTCAGTAGGTGTAATTCTTATTTGTGCCACAGCTTCTCTTTGGGGTTTAATACTCTGGGCCTTCGCAATGACTGTGTAGGATTTTATGCAGCATGATTTCATGTTGCCTGAGATAGTATTTAATGCAGTGTGATATTTAATAATTGTGCAGGATTTAATTCGGATGGTGGGTGGATCTCTCTTGCGTAATTTTTCTTCAGTATGACAGTTCTTCTGTTCAAAGCAGCTAATTTTTCTATCGGCAACGATCAGTTCATAGTCTGTTGTTTATTTTCAGCATGTATTCATAGGAGGCGAGGACGGCTGGTTTGAACTCTAGCGGCGCAACAATCCAAAATAGAAATTGAATAATGAACAATTTATCTTATTGCCCACTTAAACATGTGATGGCGAACATAAATGTAATAATTCGGCCTCACCGAACTGCCGATCGATAATGGAATTGCCGCTGAGCGCATATAAACCCGCCAACGAATCCAGCCCTGTAAGGGCGACCGACCGCTAGAAGAATCAGGCGCATGATAACAGAACGGGCCTCCCGGCCCGAATTACCATTTGTGGGATTCTTTGATCTCGTGATAAAAGGTGAGGTAGCTGGTATATCGCAACGGCGATAGCAATCCGCTCTCTAATTGTTCTTTGATCACGCAGCCCTCTTCATTGATGTGCAGACAATTATTGAAACGGCATTCGCCGATGTGTTTGCGGATCTCGGGAAAATAGTGGCTCACTTCTTCGGCTTCGATATCCACCAATCCGAATTCTTTAATACCCGGCGTATCAATGATGAAGCCACCGTGCGGAAGTCTGTGCATACGCGCGAAGGTGGTGGTGTGCTGTCCTTTTTCGGAATATTTGGAGATCTCGTTCACGCGGAGGTTCAAGTCCGGTTCTATCATATTCACCAGCGATGACTTTCCGGTGCCGGAAGGGCCGGTGATGAGCGAGGTCTTGTTGTGAAATACCTCGTACAGTTCTTTTTCGTGTTCGCGGTTTTTCACGGAGGTGCTGAAACTGTAGTAACCGGCATCATTATAACCGGCCATGAGTTCCATCAGCAGCTCATTATCTTTTTCGGAATACAGATCGTGTTTGTTGAAGATGACCACTGCAGGAATATCATATACTTCGCTTGTGATGAGCACGCGGTCGATAAATCCATAAGCGGTACGCGGTTGTTTGAGTGTGGCCACCACCACGGTCTGGTCGATATTGGCGGCGATCACCTGTTTCACATGTTTCTTGTGTGTATCACTGCGCACAATATAATTGCGGCGCGGATGCACAGAGGCGATCACATGACTGTGTCTTTCGTCCTGTTCGATCTCCACCACATCACCAACTGCTACGGGATTCGTTTGCTTTTTGTCGTCGAGGCGCATGCGGCCTTTCAAACGACACACGAGTATTTGGCCGTTTTCGGCTTCCACATCGTAAAAACTGCCGGTACTTTGGATGACTGTGCCCGTCATGGATGGAGGAGGGTCATCGCGGTGATGCCACGGAGGCGGAATGTATAGCGAAGGAGATCTCGTGGATCAGGGAAGTGTCTTTTTCTATCGCATTGCCCACCACAATGATGTCGGCGCCGGCGTTGCAGTCCTCATACGCCTTCTCGGGGGTCTTGATACCGCCGCCCACGATGATGGGCACCTCTACGCTTTTGCGCACGGCGTGGATCACATCGGCGGGAATGGGTCTTTTGGCGCCGCTGCCGGCATCCATATACATGAGCTGCATGCCCAGGAGTTCTCCTGCCATGGCGGTGCAGGCGGCGATCTCCGGCTTGTCGGCCGGAACCGGGGTGGTATTCGAGATATAGCTCACGGTAGTGGGCGCTCCGCCGTCGATCAGGATATAACCGGTGGGGATGGCTTCAATGCCTGATTTTTTAACATATGGCGCTGCCAGCACCTGACTGCCGATGAGCAGTTCCGGGTTGCGGCCGCTGATGAGGCTCAGAAAGAGCAGGGCATCGGCGTGGGGATTCACCTGCATGATGCTGCCCGGGAAGATCACTACGGGGATGGGACAATGCTCTTTCAGAAAGCGGATGGTCGTATCCATCGCATCGCCGATAACGAGGCTGCCACCAACGAAAAAGTAGTCGACATGGCTCTCCAAACCCAGTTCCACCAAGCGTTTCAGCTCGGCCGGACCAACCTCATCGGGGTCGATGAGCACGGCGAACTTTTTGAGTCCGCTCCGCATGTCGGCGGTCATTTGATGGAGGACAGGATGGCGCATAAGCGGGGTTGGAGCAAAAATAAGGAAAAAGGGTTATGAGTGTATGGTTTGTTGGCGCCACCGATGCTACATCGGCTCCCTCAACAAGTGCTCCGATACCCATCCCGATTGCTGCCCGGGGGAGCAGCATGCTGCGCATAAAAAAAAGCCCCTTCCGAAGAAGGGGCTATACTAAGTTCTGAACTATGATCACTGTGCTTCTACCAGCTGGATCTCGCCGTGGATGCGAACTTCTTCGCTCACGAGTGCGCCGCCGGCTTCGAGGGCTGCGTTCCAGTTGAGGTTGAATTCTTTGCGGTTGATCTTGCCGTTGATGATGAAACCGGCAACGGTGCTACCCCAGGGGTTCTTCAGCACACCGCCGAATTCCACATCCAGTTTGATGTTCTTGGTCACATCGCGGATGGTGAGGTCGCCGTACATGGTGTACATATCGTCATTGTCAACGCGCTCGAATTTCGTCGGCTTGAAAGTGATGGCCGGGTATTGTTCTGCGTTGAAGAAATCATCACTGCGCAGGTGGTTGTCGCGCTGCTCATTGCGTGTGTTCACGCTGGCTGTTTCAGCCGAAAAAGAGATGCTGGCGGTCATGAAATCTTCACCGATAGTTTCTGCTTCGATGGTGTAACGTTCAAACTCACCGCGCACGGTGGTCATCATCATGTGTTTCACACTGAATCCTATGGATGAGTGTGTAGGATCAACGATCCATTTGGTTTTTGTTGCTGTTGCTTCCATTTTTTGATTTATTTAAGATGTTTATTTGGTTTCGTATGTATAGATCTTCAGGAGGGATTGTGTTCATGTGTTTCCGCCGCGGCGGATGCATGTGTTCATGAATAAGGTGTCTGTTTATTCAATTAATTCTCACTCACTATTCACCACTCACCACTCACCCCATCGGCACTTCCATGATCAGTAACCTGCTGTTTTCAGAAAGTGCTTTGATCGTATGCTCTGTGGCTTCCGTCACGCCCATGCCGTCGCGTTTGTTCAGTGTTTGTCCGTCGATCTCAAAGCTGCCTTCGAGAACAAAGAAATAGGAACCGTTGGCGGTCGCTTTTTGCGTGTACGTTGTGCTGATGTCTTTATCGAAGGATCCGAGATGGAACCAGGCATTCTGATGTATCCATACGCCGGCATCTTCCGGGTTCGGACTCAGGATCTGTTCCAGTTGATTCTGGCTATTGGCCGGGTTCAGGGTGATCTGGTCGTAGCGTGGTTCAACCTGCTTTTTGTTAGGGAACACCCAGATCTGTAAAAACTTCACCGGTGCGTCGGCATTCGCATTTTGTTCGCTGTGATAGATGCCGGTGCCGGCGCTCATCACCTGGATATCGCCTTGCTTGATCACGGCTACATTGCCCATACTGTCCTGATGGCGCAGGTCGCCTTCGAGGGGTATGGAGATGATCTCCATATTATCATGCGGGTGCCTGCCAAAGCCCATACCGCCGGTCACGGTATCGTCGTTGAGCACGCGCAGCACACCGAAGTGCACACGTTCGGGGTTATAATACTGCGCGAAGCTGAAGGTGTGATAAGAGTCCAGCCAGCCATGGTTGGCATGCCCTCTGGAGTCGGCGGTGTGGATGACAGTTTTCATAATAGTGGTGTTAATGTATGTATATACATACAATTAGCAAAACAGTATGGAGGGGAAAAAGTTCACTTAGGGGGGGGTGGGGGTGCGTATTTGAGATTGTTCACCCCTCATGGTCGCTGACCTCACCCTCCGAAGGAGTCCCTTGGACCGGCCCTCTCCAACCCTGGCCGGTTGAATCGGACCGGGCAGGAGGGGGGGCATAGCAGGAGGTTTTGAAGGCTTTATTGCTTGCGTGCTCTGGGGCAACACATTAGGATCCAATTGTAGACTCACGACTCGCGAATCAAGCCTCACTGCACTAGAAAATAACCCCACGCACAAACAAAGTAAAAAAAAGTTGCGCAGAGATAAAAAGGTAAGG
>DAIMYJ010000137.1:0-6170 GCA_036734545.1 Chitinophagales bacterium | reverse complement strand
GCGGCAAGCGCATCTTCCGCTGCGCCCCGATCCACCATCACTTCCACCTCGGCGGGTGGAGCGAGGGGCAGGTCGTGGTCCGGTTCTGGATCATCACCGCCATCCTCGGTGCGGTCGCCCTCGTGACCGTGAAGATGCGCTGACGCCTCCGCGCGCGCGGCATCCTCGATCGCGCGGCGCGTCCCACGCGGCCATCCTCTCGCGTACCCTCCTGTCATGGCATGGACGTCCCGTCGGACTCCCGCAGGATCCCGACGCTCGCTTCCCCGGTTCGACCGGCGAGCAAGCGTGCTTGCTATCGTCGCGCTCGGCGTGCTGCTCCTGCTTGGTCTCCAGGTGTTTCGGCTCGCGATCGTCGAGCACGCGGCGCACGCGGAGAACGTCGAGCGGCATCTGGTCACCAAGAAACTGCTGCCGGCGCCGCGCGGCCGGATCATCGACCGGAACGGCGTCGTGCTCGCGATGGAGCGCGCGAGTTGGGACGTGCTGCTCGAGTACGACGCCATCGCCGGACGTTGGGCGACGGACATGGCGCGCCGCGAGCTCATGGCGGAGATCGGCAGCGCCGCGTGGCGCGAACTCTCGACCGCGGAGCGTGCGGCGGCCGTCCTCGCGCGACAGCCGCGATTCGACGTGTTGTTCGAGGATGTCTGCGCGCGCATCTGCGAGGCGGGCGTTGGGGTGTGATTGGAGTATCTGGCGTATGTGTGGGATCTTTTCGGGGGCTATGAGTTTTTCTGCTTCGAGTTGTCCGGCGGAAACGGCGCTGATCAGGTGTGATTCTATGGTATTGGGATGTAATTCGCGGATGGCGGCGATCTCGCCCACGTCCTTGCCGGTGGTGAACATCTCGAGTGTCATGCGTTCGGAAGCGTTGAGGCCGTCGACCGCTTTTGGCCGCGATTTAACAGAAGGTTTAGCGCCTTTTTTCATCGCCATTCTGGATACCAGTCGGTTGTCTTTGGCGTATTTGCGCACTACATCGAGGAATTGATCGCCATAGCGGTTGATCTTCATCTCGCCGAAGCCGTTGATGCGCTGCAGGTCTTCTTTGGTGATGGGGATGTACGCTGCGAGTTCCTGCAGGCTGGCATCTCCCAGGATCATATAGGGCGGCACGGCTTCGCGATAGGCGATGCGCGTGCGCAGACTGCGCAGGAGTTCGAACAGCTGATTGTCGTATTCCAGGATCTGTTTTTCGTCGATCACCGCTCTTTCTTCGGTGAGGGTGAAGAATACTTCTTCACCGCCTGCCAGCACCCTTTTGCCTTTATCCGTGATGCGGATGCAGGAATAATTCCCGCTGTTGTCGCGCTTCAGATATTGCTGATCCAGTAATTCGAGGAAGTATTGCTGCCATTTCTCTCGCGAGATGTCTGCGCCGATGCCGTAGGTTTTGAATTGCTTGTGTTGTTTCCAGATCTTATCACTGCGACTGCCGCGCAGAAAATCGATCAGGTAGCCCACGCCGAAACGTTCTTCGGTGCGCACTACGGCACTTAGTGCCTTTTGTGCGATAAGGGTGGCTTCAAAGGAGGTGCGCTTGCGCAGACAGTAGTCGCAGGTGCCGCAGTTGGCATCCGGATATTGCTCGCCGAAGTAGGCGAGGAGCATTTTTCTTCTGCATGCATTGGCATTGCAGAACTGATCCATCTGTTCCAGTTTGTCGAGCATGATGGCCGTGCGCTGTGGATTATTCTCCACTTCCGCATAGCGGCGCATCGTGATCATGTCGCCATATGAATAATAGAGTATGGCATCGCTCTTCAGTCCGTCGCGCCCCGCGCGGCCTGTTTCCTGATAATAGGATTCGATGTTCTTGGGTACGTTGTAGTGGATGACAAAGCGCACATCCGGTTTATCGATGCCCATGCCAAAAGCGATGGTGGCCACCATGATGCGTACCTTATCTTTTTTGAAATCTTCCTGCACGGCATTGCGCGAGGGTGTGTCCATGCCGGCGTGGTAGTATTTAGCATCAAAGCCGTCGTCGCTTAATCGCTGGGCCAGCATTTCCGCATTGGCCCTGCTCAGCGTATAAATGATACCGGATTGTTGCGGGTGCTGTACCAGATAATTGACGATGGAGGTATAGGCATCGCGCTTCTGTTCGATATAATAATGGATATTGGCGCGATTGAAGCTGGAGATGAACACCTGCGCATCGGGGATGAGCAGTTTATCGGTGATATCGCGGCGCGTTTGTTCATCGGCGCTGGCGGTAAGGGCCACGATGGGCACCTGCGGCAGTTGCTGACGCACGCGTTGCAGCTGTAGGTATTCCGGACGGAAATCGTGCCCCCACATGCTCACGCAATGCGCTTCATCGATCGCCACCAGCGCAATATTTCGACTGCTGATCAATTCCAGGAAACGGCCATTGTCGCCCACGAGACGTTCCGGTGCCACATAAAGCAATTTGATCTCGCCCAGTGCGATGCGGTTCAGCACGATACGCTGTTCATCGGCGGTCATGGAGCTGTTGAGAGCCACAGCGGGGATGCCGTTCGCCACGAGGGCGTCCACCTGATCTTTCATCAGGGCGATGAGTGGCGACACCACGATGGTGAGTCCTTCGAACAGCAGGGCGGGGATCTGATAGCACAGGGATTTTCCGCCACCCGTGGGCATGACCACGAGGGCATCCTGCCGTTGCAGGATATGCCGGATGATATCCTCCTGTTTGTCGCGAAACGCTTCATACCCGAAGTAGCGTTTCAGCACCTGTTCAGCCGTTGCGTGTTCCATGACCTGCAAATGTAGGGAGCGATGCGATGTGAAGGGGCAGTTTAAGCGGGTATATTCGAATATACTCGCTTATGCGGGCATGTTCCGCTTGCGCAGCCGGTTCGGGATTTTCATGTATTTGCTTTACTTTCACCTGCTCAAATCGTTTGTATGCATAAGTATATCATCCTCCTTACGCTGTTTGCATGCCTGCAGGTATCTGCGCAGGACGTACAGTTCTTTCAGGGCACCTGGGAAGAGGCCAATGCCAAAGCGCGGGCCGAAAATAAAATGTTGCTGGTGGATGCCTTTACGTATTGGTGCGGACCCTGTAAAATGATGGACAAGCAGATGTTCCATAATAACCCGGAAGTGGCCGAGCTCATCAATACGCATTTCATCGCCTTTAAGACAGAATGTGAGCACGATGCCGGACTGGTGTTCGCGCGCAAGTATAAAGTGAATGCGTATCCCACTTTGCTGTTCTTTAACAGCCGTGGTGAACTGCTGGATAAACAGCTGGGCTATAACGATGATCAGCAGGCATTTCTGGCCGGCATTCAGAAAATGATCGACATGGATCAGAACGACACCTATGCCATGGATCCCACGCGCATGGTCATGCCGTGGCCGGATTTTTATGTCAAGTATTTCAAGGATGCCAACGACAGCACCTGGAAGCGCGACCGCACCGTGGATGCCAACTTATGGCTGGATACACAGGAAGATCTGTTCAGTGAAACCGTGTGGGCGGTGATGTATATGTATAATTTGAATGAAAAGTATAATGCCCATTTCCTGAATAACTATACCGAGTACCAGAAGCGGTATAAATTCGAGGCTACCGACAAAGTGACCAATCTGCTGTATGCCGATATGCAGCGCGCCGTTAAAGAGAACAAGCCTGAACTCATGGAGCAGGCAGAAGTCACCATGCGCAAATATTTTCCTGATCAGCCGGAACAGGTGTTTTATCTCCGGTACAGCTATTATGAGATGCAGGGCAAATGGAATGACCTGGCTTTGCTGTTCGAGAACTATCTGAAAACAGGAGGCGAAAGCAGTCTGGGACTCGTCAATAATATTGCCTGGTCGATCTATGAAAAATGCAGCGATGAGGCTATCCTATCCATGGCCCTCACATGGTTCGATCCCTATCTCACCGGTATCAGCGATTATAATTCGATGGATACCTATGCGGCCCTGCTGTTCAAGGTAAAACGGTATGACGATGCCGAAAAGTGGGCACTGAGCGCTATCGAGCAGGGAAAGAAAGATGCCATGAATGTGCAGGGCACCGAAGACCTGTTGCAACAGATACGGGCAGCAAAATAATCCCACCATGGCCATCAATCCGATACGTCCGTTTCAACTGCCCACCAAAAATTACCGGCAGGTGGCGGTCGTAGAGATCCTGTTGATATTTCTGGTACTATCGATGGGCGATCTTGCCGGTGTGTTCGGCTGGGATGTGCATGGCCCTGCCGTGCGCGGATTGTTACTGCTCCCTGAAGCATTATATCTGATCATCCTGTTCCAGTTAGGTAAACATCTTCAGCCAAACCGGCGTATACAGCAGTTGCTATTGACGGTCGTGCTGGCGATCGCGGTATTGTCGTTCCTTGGATTGAACCCTTTGTTTTCTCTCGGCGAAGCACAGGTGCCGGTGCTGATCGGCGTGCATGTGCTGTTGTGCGGACTGGAATGTTATCTCATCGCACTCGGATTGCAGGATATTTATCTCGATCGCCTGGCACTAAAAGATCGGCTGTGGGGTTCTACGGCGATGTATTTACTGATCGCCATCGGATGGGCGAGTTTTTATGAGCTCTTTTTATTGCTCGATCACGATGCATTAGGTGTAGCCCTTACACCCGGCTATGAAACGTATTCCGAAGCGCTCTATTTCAGTTTGTGCAGCCTGAGTGGCACCGGCACGATCTACAGCGCCCCGGAACACTATATCCGCAACTTCGCACTCATTGAAGCTGTTTGGGGTGTATTGTTCCTCGTTATGTTGATCGGCAGGGTGTTTTCAAATGAAGACCGGTAGGTGTGCTAAACGTGCAGTATTGGAACTGCTGTTGCGATCCCGACAGTTTTCCGGATGCAGTCGCAAAAATTTTAGCTTCAATTTCGGAGTTCGACTTTATTCCTGACTCCATTAGTTGATCAAAGGCTGAATCTGTTGCCGAGTCTACATAGTGCTGACTATAATAGACATACCTGTAGAACTCCTTACTGCCGGGGGCGTGTCCTGAAATCTTTCTAACTACCTGTTCGGGCACACCTAGGATTAATAATGTGGTTATCGCGGTTTTGCGCATGGTGTGCGTGGTAACCAGATCACAAAACCTTGCAGGTTCGCCCTCAATTGTAACGTTTCTGGATAAGCCCTTTCTTGATCTTGACTTGCCAACGGTATGGTTCCAGCCTGCACGCTCACAAAGTTCCTTGATATTCTTATTCATCCTGGCTTTTGAAATTACCGGCAACAACGTGGGGAGGTGCTTGTATTTCCTCGTGATCTGAATGGCATAATCCGGGAGTTTTATTACCGTTTCTGTTTTAGTCTTTTGTGATCGAACCTTGAGGTAGGCAACCCCATTCACTTTTTCTATATTCCGTTTAGTGAGTTTGGTCAAATCCGAATACCGCAAACCCACTGTAGACCCAAAAACCATCAGATCCTTGGTTCGCCTGAGATGCGGTGGTAGACTTTCCTTAAATGCCTCGTTTGATATCAGGTATTTCAATTGATCCTGGGTGAAAACAATAATGGGAACGTCTTCACTCCGGATGTAGAATCCTTTGTAGAAATCGCCGATTGCTAACAATTTCTCAATTCTCAGGTAGGCGAAAAAGGTTTTTAGAACCTTTATATGCACCCCCACGTAGTTGTCAAAGCTGCCTTTAGCATACAAATAGTCCGTATACTTTCTGTAAAATCGCTCCCAATAGCGTTTTTCAATCGCTAATTGGCGTGCATTAAGTCTGTTAATGATCCGCAACCTGAGCTTTTGCCCCGTCCTCTCCTCAAACAATTTGACTTCTCTTAACACAAAGCCATAGGACTCTATAGTGCCTTTGCTTAGGGCGCCCCCATCCCGTTTAAGACGCTTACCGGACTTTGATGCATGCAGGAACTCTTCGAACAAGGTTACCAGGCTAAACTCCCGAATTTTTAACGCTGTCATATTTTTATAATTCATTTGACACCATCGAATGTTCGAAGGTGTATTAATCACCTAATTATGCATGTCTATGATAAACTAAAATTCAACTCTTAACATGGCAAAAATGAACGTTTCTTTGCATATTTATGCATATATTAGAGCATTCTAACAAACACTTATGCTTCAACAGGTAGGACTTTCAGGCATTGTAGATTACTATCCGTTCGGGATGGTAACGCCGGGAAGGTCGTTTTCAGCTGGAGATGG